>JBEKJJ010000241.1:0-11698 GCA_050011295.1 Bryobacteraceae bacterium | reverse complement strand
GGAAACACCATCGACTATGACCTGGATCTGGTAATTCCGGATACGGGCCTCTCGCTGGACGAAGGCGCGGTGCAGCCCTGGACGAAGGAGCAGCATCAGTGGTACGTGGCGCATTTCCGCAAATCCACGCGCGGTAAGGTGCGCTGGAATGTGCCGTTCTGCGATCTGACGGCAGAGGAACAGGCGCTGATCCACGAGCACGTCCACAAATTCTTTGCCGAGGTGGAAACCAAGAAATACAAAGTACACGTGCGCGTGTTCCTGAGCAGGTATCGCGGGTATGCGCAGTGTCCGGATTGCATGGGGTCGCGGCTGCGCCCGGAGGCGCTGAACGTTCGAATCGGCGGACGCACCATCGCGGATGTCGTGCGGCTGAACATCGCGCGAGCTTACGAATTCTTTCTGAAGCTGGATCTTACGCCCGAAGAATCCGCCATCGCGGACAAGATTCTGGTGGAGATCCGGCAGCGGCTGAAATTCTTGAATGATGTCGGCCTGGATTACCTGACGCTGGACCGCCTGTCGTCGACATTGTCCGGCGGCGAGGCGCAACGCATCCAGCTCGCGACTTGTCTTGGATCGAGATTGGTGGGAGCTTGCTACGTGCTGGATGAGCCGTCCATCGGACTGCACAGCCGCGATACGGGCCGGTTGATCCGGATCCTGGAGGAACTGCGCGATCTTGGCAACACCATTGTGGTGGTGGAGCATGACGCCGATGTGATGCGCGCGGCCGATCATATTGTGGATTTGGGGCCCGGAGCGGGAGAACTGGGCGGTCGAATTATCTTCGAGGGCTCCTACGGCAAGATTTTGCAGGACGGGACGGGTTCGCTGACGTCGCGGTATTTGCGGGGCGAGATGCGCGCTGCGCGAGTAGCCAAGCGCCGCCCGGTGGATCCCAAGCGAGTGGTCAAATTCTTCGGTGCCCGCGCGCACAATCTGAAGGGCATCGATGTTGCGGTCCCTCTCAACATGATGGTTGCGGTGACGGGCGTTTCCGGATCCGGCAAATCCACGCTGGTGCATGATGTAATCTTTCAATCTATCGAGCAGAAGCTGCGGCAGCCCGCCAAGGAGGAACTGGATGAAGATGCGCCGCGCACGGCTGAGAAGGTCACCTGCCGGCGCGTAGAGAAAGTGGAGCTGCTGCGCGAGGTGATCCTGGTGGATCAGTCGCCCATCGGCAGAACGCCGCGATCGAATCCGGTGACGTACATCAAGGCGTTCGACATAATTCGAGACATATTTGCATCTACTCCGGACGCCAAAAAGCGCGGCTACAACGGCGGCCATTTTTCGTTCAACATCCCCGGCGGCCGCTGCGAAAATTGCCAGGGTGATGGGACGGTCACGGTGGAGATGCAGTTCCTGGCCGATGTCGAGCTGGTGTGCGAGGAGTGCAAGGGAACACGCTTCAAGAGCAGCATCCTGGATATTCGCTACCAAGGCCTGAACATTCATGAGGTGCTGCAGTTGACGGTGAAAGAAGGCCTGTCGTTCTTTTCCGAAAACAAACGCCTGGTGACGAAGCTCAAAGTGCTGGACGACGTGGGTTTGGGTTACCTGAGGCTGGGACAATCGGCTACAACGCTCAGCGGCGGAGAAGCGCAGCGCGTGAAACTGGCCGCCCATTTGGCGCAGGCCACGTGCGACGGCGCTTTGTATATTTTCGACGAACCCACAACTGGACTGCACTTCGATGACATCGCGAAGTTGCTGTCCGCTTTCCAACGATTGATCGAGAACGGCGGCAGCATTTTGATTATTGAGCACAATCTGGATGTGATTCGCAGCGCCGATTGGGTGATCGACCTAGGACCGGAGGGCGGCGATCGGGGCGGCGAAATCGTGGTGCAAGGTACGCCCGAGCAAATTGCGGCCGCGCCGAATTCGTATACGGGGAAGTACTTGAAAGAAGAGGCCGCGAACGCTGCGAGGTGACCCCTGTCCGATAGCACGCTTTTGCCTAGGCGCCTGAGATAGCAGACACCCCTGCGCGGCTCGCGTGCCTGACGAAGGACTTGTCCAACTAGACAAACGACGCGCCGGAAGATTGGCTCGCGTGCGAACAAAGGACGGGCCGCGGCCGCCTGCTTCAAGTCGTCATCGGTCAACAGTCTTACAAATACGTTAGTATCGACCGCGATCATGACGTCTCATCACTTCGCGGCCAATGGAGGCCCGCATATCGGAGTGCGTTTTTGGCTTGCGTTTGGACCGCAGACAGCCCGCCACTTCTTTAAGGTCGCTTTCTGGAAAGCGGGCGGCGGGGCGCAGCAAGATTCCGTCGCTGGTCTCTTCGACGGTGAATTCGGTGCCGGGGATCCAGGCGCGAGAAACACGGATGCCCTTCGGCAGGATGATCTGCCCTTTGGTCGAAAGCCGGGTTCTTTCCATGGTAAGACTCCAGTAAGTTTATCTCACGCCGCCGCTCCCCGGGCTCTCACTCGGCGAAGGATCAAAGCCGCAACGTCCACGCATGCCTTGCTGAAAGCGTTCGCGCTCCTCAGGGGTCATTTGTTCCCAGCGTTTGCCCATGCGATCGCGCATTCGACCGCGAAACTTGGAGCGCCCGGAACCGTGGCCTCCCCATCCGCCGAACAGAATGCGGCAAAGAGCCAGAATTCCAAGCGCTTGCCAGAACGTAATCTGATGCCAGCCGAAGAGCGGCGGCAGGAGCCAATTCCACAGTAGCAGCACTAATTCGCCGCCGAGGGCGATAAACGCGACTAACGCCAGAACGGCCAGCGGAGCCAGGAAAATCCATTTCTTCTTCATCTTCAATTCCTCACACTTTCCTAAATTCGTCGTAAATGCCTTGCAACCGTTGGCGCAGATGCAGTACGGCCTGATGCTTGCGCGCGAGCAGTGTATTCACGCTCACTCCGGTGTCAGCGGCGATCTGCTTGAAGCTGCGCCCTTCCAACTCGTGCGCGACAAACACTTCGCGCTGCTCCTCCGTTAGCTCGTCAATCGCCAACTCGAGTTCATCCAGAAGTACGTGGCGAGCGTAAAGCGCCGCCGGTCCGGCGTCGGGCGAAGGCAGCAGGTCTTCCAATCGCAAAAGTTCGCCATCCTCATCCGCGACGGCTGTATCGCTGAAGCTTTCCGGCTGTTTCTTGCGAAAAAGATCGGTGATGCGATTGCGCGCCACCCGAAACAGCCAGCCGGTGACGTGCTCAATCGGCATCAGCAGGCGGTTCGCTTCCACCAGTTTGTAGAAGACGTCCTGCAGAATGTCCTCTGCATCGCGCTGGTCGGGCACGCGCCGGCGGATGAAACTGCGCAGCCGGGACTGCTCCCGTGTGACCACTTCCGAGATGCGTTGGTCCTGATCGAGTGCCATCTGCTCTATAGCTATGTTGCTCACCTACGGTTATAGACGAATGAGGGGGACAGATATTGTAGGACTGGGCGATACTTGTAGGAACATGCCGCAAACGCCGCACATTGAGACGCACTTCACGGCTTCGGAATTCGTACGCGATGTGGTTATTGGAATGGCGGATGGGCTCACCGTGCCGTTCGCATTGGCGGCCGGTTTGTCGGGCGCCGATATTACTACGCGCGTCATCGTGGTGGCTGGACTGGCGGAGATCGCGGCCGGCTCGATCGCCATGGGTTTGGGCGGATATCTGGCGGCGCGTAACGATGCCGATCATTATCAGAGTGAGCTGCGCCGCGAACAGAGGGAAGTGGAGGAGATCCCGGAGGAAGAAGCGCGGGAAGTTCTCGAGGTTTTCGAGAATTACGGGCTGACCAAGCTGGAAGCGATCCCAATTGTCGACTCGTTGCGCCAGCGGCCTAAGCAGTGGATCGATTTTATGATGCGGTTTGAGCTGGGGTTGGAAGAGCCTGATCCCAAGCGTGCCGTGCGCAGCGCGTCCACCATTGCCGGTGCCTACATCGCCGGTGGATTGATTCCGCTCACGCCGTATATGTTGATGAGCACGCCTTACTCGGCATTGATCGCGTCAGTGGTGGCCACGCTGGTAGCGCTTGGGATCTTTGGAGCGATTAAGGGTCACTATACGGGAATGTCGCTGGTTCCAAGCGCGTTTCGAACCATGGTGATCGGTGGACTGGCGGCTGCGGCGGCGTTCGGCATTGCACGTTTGGTGTCGGCGAAGTAGCCCCCTGCGTCAGCAAGGGGACCACGCCGGATGTGGCCAAAGGATACAGCCGGGCCCACGCAATCTTTGAATTATCAACGGCGCGAGTTGGTCCAACAGTTGCCTGGACCATGGGGTGAGAGTTTTTCTGCTCGCGCTTACATTGTGTGCTGCGTGCTCTGCGCAGGACGGCTTGGTTTACTCCCGCATTTTTCCTATGCGGGGAAATCAGAACGATACCGCAGTCACTGCGATGACCACTGACGCCGCTGGAAACGTTTACCTGACGGGCTGGACCGAGGAACCCGGCCTGCCCGTAACGCCGGGCGTTGTACAGCCCAAGTTTGGAGGAGGGAGCTGTACCTACGGATCAAACGGCGCAGGAACTCCTACGCCTCCGGCCACATTTCCGTGCCCTGATGCATTCCTTGTCAAGCTGGACACCCACGGCAAAGTTGTCTTCGCCACGTATTTGGGAGGTTACCAGGCCACGTCGATCGGCCTGGATGGAATTGGCAATATCTATGTTGCCGGCACCGATACTGGATTCGCGACCATACCCGGATCGAAATTCACTGGCGGCGCAACATTCATCGTCAAGCTGAATCCCACTGCTACTCAATTCTTGTACACCGCATCTATTCCCGGCACCGGCTCGTTACCTTTTAATATGCCCAACGGTCCCAACGTTCCGATGGGCGTGATGATGAGCATGGCCGTCGATTCCGCTGGAAACGCTTATTTCACAGCCTCCGGCACTACCGGTTTTCCCGTGACGGCGAACGCGATCCAAACCAAAGGAGGAATTGTAGCCGGCAAGCTTGATCCTACCGGGCAGAATCTGGTTTATGCCACGTATTTGGGAGGAAGTGGAAATGACATTCCCGGCGCCATCGCTATTGACGCGGCAGGCGACGCTTATCTCACCGGGTCTACTGCTTCCGCCGACTTTCCGGTGACCAAAGGCGTGTTTCAAAGCAACTTGACTCCTGGCGGGAGCGCGTTTGTAGCCAAGTTGAATCCGTCGGGCAATGGGCTGATATATGCTACCTACCTGGGGAGCGCGTCCCCTACCGGTCAAAGCATTCGAGTGGATTCCGCTGGAAACGTCTACGTATTGGGAACCGGATCTATTCCAACTACAGCTGGAGCGTATCAAACCGCCGCTGACGGTTCTTCAGCAGTTCTCGCAAAGCTCAATCCCGATGCCACTGCGCTGGTTTACGCGACGTATATTTCGACCTATTCTGTTCCACCAAGCATCCTCGACGTTGATCCAGCCGGCAACGCGTATATTTCGGGGGAGGCGGGACCGGGCTTCCGAGCTTCTTCCGATGCGCTCCAACCTTGCCGAGCGGGCGGGGCCGACGCTTTTGTGATTCAGCTCGCGCCGGACGGGAAGTTTGTGGCCGCTACGTATTTAGGAGGCTCCGGAGAGGACCTGGCATTTGCGCTGAACGCCGTGGGCGATGGAACTGTAGTGTTGGCGGGCTTGGCAACCACCTCGGATTTCCTCACCACGCAGGATTCGCCGGTCAGCCCGCCGGGTTTTTTCGTCGCGCAGTTTCAAATCGCGAATCCGGGGAACGCAAACACGCCGTGCTCTATGCTTGCGCCTGAGAATAGCGCGAACTTGCAGGAGGGTCCAATCGCGCCTGGCGAATTGGTGACTTTCTGGGGACTTCGCTTTGGACCCGAAACAGGCGCTCAGATGCAGTTCGATTCGTCAGGCAAAGTGACCACCCAATTAGACGGCGTGCGCGTATTCTTCAACCAAATCGAAGCTCCGATCCTGTACGCGCAATCCGAGCAGATCAACGCGCAGGTGCCGTGGGAGCTGGCCAATCAGAACAGCGCCCAGGTGCACGTTGAGTACAACGGTGTGTCCACCCGAACGGGAGTTGTTACGCTGCTACCCTCCACACCGGCTCTGTTCCCAGCTCAATACGGCGCTCCTCAGGGTGCCATCATTAATCAGGACGGTACTCACAACTCTGCGGCGAATCCTGCGCCTGCCGGGTCGATTGTTTCGGTTTTCGGAACCGGCGGGGGCGCGACGAACCCGGCGAGCGTTACAGGCGGTTTCGCGCCGCTCAAGCCACTGGCCACTCTGGTGCTTCCAACCACAGTCACCATCGACGGCGTGCTGAACGCGGATGTTAAGTACGCAGGAGTGGCGCCGACCTTGATTTCCGGGCTGTTCCAAATTAATTTCCAGGTTCCGCCAAGTTTGGGTGCGTTGGCTACACACCGCGTGGACGTCCAAATTGGAAACGGATCCACAGCAGGCCAGATCTCGGTCACGCTCGCGACCAAATAGGGCAAGCCTCCGGCTTGCCCAAAACAACTCGGTAGAATAGAAACATAGAAGTATGTGGCCCACCACGGTGCTGGTCCTGTTCCTCGCGCTCGAGAGCAATTACTACGAGTTGGGTGTGAAGGCGCTCGACGAAAAGCGTTACCAGGAGGCGGTGGATAACTTCATTAATGCCATCGCCGCCGAGCCGAAGGATTACAGTCTTCATTTCAACCTGGCGCTCGCCTACAGCCTGTTGGGCAAAGACGCAGAAGCCATTCCGGAATACAAGAAGGCGCTAGAAATAAAGCCGGGGCTTTACCAGGCGGAGTTGAATCTCGCGATTTTGCTGCTGCGCGACAAACAAGGCGCCGATGCGGTTCCGTATCTCACGGATGCAGTGTCGCAAAAAGCCAAGGAGTTCCGGCCGAATTTCTATCTCGCCTCAGCCTTATTCGCGAGCGGTGATTTTGTGAAAGCCGAGCAGGCTTTTAAGAGCGCGATCGAGATCGATCCGAAATCGCCGGATGCGGAACTGGGGCTTGCACACGCGCTGATGAAGCAGGATCGGCTGACCGACGCTGCTCCGCATTTTCAGAGTGCGGCTTCTCTGAATCCGAACTATCGGGACGGATTGTTGGAACTCGCGTCCTTATATGAAGCCGCCAAACAGGCTCCGGAGGCGATCGCCATCTATAAGCAGTTTCCAGACAATCCCGGCGCGCAGGAAAGATTGGGCGCGTTACTGCTGGCTTCCGGCCAACCAGCGGATGCCATTGCTAATTTTCAGGCGGCCGTTGCGGCGTCTCCCACGCCTGCCAATCGCGCGGCGCTGGCTACCGCGTATCTCAAGAATAAGGAGCCGGACAAGGCGCTGCCGGTGATCGAAAAAGTTCTAGCGGCCGACCCCAACGATTTTGAGCTGCGCATGCTCCATGGGCGCATTCTCCGTGATCAGCGCAAGTTTCCGGAAGCGGAGCAGGATTTTCTGAGCGCCACTAAGATAAAGCCGGAGTCCGGGGAAGCGTGGAGCGAGTTGGCTTCCGCTTTCGTCGTTAGCGAGAACTATCCCGCGGCTTTAGCTGCCCTGGACCGAGTGGCAGCGCTGCATGCGGAGAAACCGGGCCATGTCTTCTTCCGGGCGATTGTGCTGGACAAAACCCACCAGCAGAAGCCGGCGCTCGAGAGTTATCAGAGGTTTTTGGCGATGAGTAACGGGCAGAATCCGGACGAGGAGTTTAAGGCCAGGCAGCGTATCAAGATTCTTGAAAGAGAGCTTCGAAAATAGTGATCCAGTTACTTGCATTGTTATTGTTGGCCCTCGGCGATATCGCCTCGGTGAAATCCGAGCCGGATCTCGAACGCCGGTCGGAGCTGGCGCTCGCGACTGCCGACAAAGACATCGACGCCGCGAAACTGGCTTATAACGGCGGCGACGAGAAGGCGGAGCAAGAGGCGCTGGCGGAAGTGAAGGAGCTGGTGGATGTTTCCTACGATGCGCTGGAACACTCGAACAAGGCTCCGCGCAGGAGCAAGTATTACAAGAACGCGGAATTGAAGTTGAGCGCGTTGCTGAGACGATTGAACAGTTTTCGTGACCAGGTGAGCTTTGAGAGCCGGGAAGCGGTGGATGCGGTGATTAAGCGAGTATCGGACGTGCATGATGAAGTGCTGGCTGCGATCATGAGCAAAAAGAAATAGGCGGCAGGAGGTGAACGGATGAGGCTATTAGCAACGGTATTGATCATAGCGGGAACAGGAGCGTTCGCGCAGCAGAGGGATTTTCTTACCGCGGACGAAATCGATCAGGTCCGCGAGTCGCAGGAGCCGAATGCGCGGCTGGTTTTGTATGTCCAGTTTGCGAGGCAACGGATGAGTCTGCTGAATCAATTATTGAGCAAGGAAAAGCCGGGACGTTCCGCGCTGATCCATGACACGCTCGATGAGTACACGCACATCATTGAGGCGATCGATACGGTAGCCGATGACGGCTTGAAGAGGAAGGTCGCGCTGACCGAAGGAATGAAGCTGGTGGCAGCAGCCGAGAAGGACATGCTGGAAACTTTGCAAAAGATCGAGGATTCCGAGCCGAAGGATCTGTCGCGCTACGAATTCGCGCTCAAGACCGCAATCGATACAACGTCCGATAGCAAGGAGCTTTCCGAAGAAGATTTGAACACCCGGGCGGGCGCCGTTGTGGCCAAGGATAAGAAAGAGAAAGATGAGAAGGAAGCCATGCTTGGGACTAAAGAAAAAGAAGCCAAGAAGGCTGACGATCAGAAAACGGACGCGCCTAAGCGGAAGGCGCCGACGTTGTATAAGCCGGGTGAAAAACCACCAGATCAAAATCTTTAGCCGCGAATAAACGCGAATGAACGCAAATAAAACATTCGCGTTAATTTGGGTTCATTCGCTGCCTAGAATTACGCGGTTCGCATCGACTCCGACTTATCGCTTCCGCTAATCGCCGCTTGCGCGGCTGCTAGTCTTGCGATCGGGACGCGGTAGGGCGAGCAGGACACGTAGTCCATTCCGATGCGATAGCAGAATTCTACTGAGCTCGGGTCGCCGCCGTGCTCGCCGCAGATTCCGATTTCTAGATTTGGTTTCGTGGTTCGCCCTAGCTTCACCGCTTCCTCAATCACTTTGCCTACGCCTTCCTGATCGATGGTTTGGAATGGATCGGCCTTGAAGATCTTCAGCTCTTCGTATCGCTTCGAGAATTTGGTGTAGTCGTCGCGCGACATTCCGAGCGTGGTTTGCGTGAGATCGTTGGTGCCGAAGCTGAAGAACTGGGCGACCTCGGCTATTTGGTCCGCAGTCACTGCGCCGCGCGGGATTTCGATCATGGTGCCGATCATGTACTTCAGATTTTTCATGCCGGCTTCGGCCAGCACTTCCTTGGCGACACGCTCCACGATTTCCTTCTGCAGCTCCAGTTCTTTTTTGAAGCCGACGAGCGGAATCATGACTTCGGGAATCACTTTGATGCCCTTCTTGGCCACTTGGACGGCGGCTTCGAAAATTGCGCGGGCCTGCATTTCGGTGATCTCGGTGTGGACGATGCCCAAACGGCAGCCGCGGAATCCGAGCATGGGATTGAACTCGTGGAGGTCCTCCACGCGCTTCAGCAGCACTGGCAGTTTCTTTTTCAGATCGCCCACTGAGATGCCGTAGCTCTCCGACATCTGCTTCTTTTCCTTCCCGGAAGCGTGCGGCAGACGGGCGAGATCCACCATCAGGTTTTCGCGCTTGGGCAGAAACTCGTGCAGCGGCGGATCGAGCGTGCGGATGATCACCGGGTATCCATCCATGGCTTCGAAGAGGCCCGCAAAATCTTTGCGCTGCATGGGCAGAAGCTTCTGCAAGGCTTTGGTACGGGTTTTCGGATCTTCGGCCAGAATCATGGCCTGCATGTGCGGTATGCGGTCGGCCGCGAAGAACATGTGCTCAGTGCGGCACAATCCGATGCCTTCAGCTCCGAACGCGCGGGCGGCTTTGGCATCGCGCGGGATATCGGCATTGGCGCGCACGCCGAATTTCCCACGGAATTCGTCGGCCCACGTCATGAACTTGACGAAGATGGGCGAGTTCGGATCCGGGTCCTTGGTTTCGGCCTGGCCCAGATAAACGTCGGCCGTGGCGCCGTCCATGGAGATCCAGTCGCCTTCTTTCACCACCAGCTCTTTTTCGCCCGCCTTCACGGTGAATTGTTTCTTGTGCTCGTCAATGTGGATGGCGCCCGCTCCGACGATGCAGGGCAGTCCCATACCGCGCGCAACTACTGCCGCGTGGCTGGATTTGCCTCCGACAGCCGTCAGAATTCCCTTGGCAACTTCCATGCCGTGGATATCATCCGGCGTGGTTTCCTTGCGGACCAGGATCACTGGGCCTTTCTTGGAAGCTTCCACGGCATCTTCGGCAGTGAAAACCGCGCGGCCGACGGCTGCTCCGGGCGACGCATCAATTCCGTTGGTGAGTTTGGTGAGCTTGGCGAGCGATTTCGGATCGAACATGGGATGCAGCAACTGGTCGAGCTGCTTGGGCGCCACGCGGAGTACCGCTTCTTTTTTCGAAATCATGCCTTCGCCGGCCATGTCGACAGCTACTCGGACTGCGGCTGCGCCGGTGCGCTTCCCGTTGCGGGTTTGCAACATGTAGAGCTTGCCGTTTTCGATGGTGAACTCGAAATCCTGCATGTCGCGATAATGCTTTTCGAGATTGCTAGTGATCTGTTTGAGCTGGCGATAGGCTTCCGGCATCACGGATTCCAGGTCCGCGATGGGTTGCGGCGTGCGAATGCCGGCCACTACATCTTCGCCCTGCGCGTTAATCAGAAACTCGCCCCAGAATTCTTTTTCGCCAGTGGCTGGATTGCGCGTGAAACCCACTCCCGTTCCTGATGTATCGCCCATGTTGCCGAACACCATGGCTTGGACGTTGGCGGCGGTGCCTAGATCGTCAGGGATCTTTTCCATGCGGCGGTAGGTGGTGGCGTTCGGTCCCCACCAGGAGCGGAAGACGGCATCGCGTGACATGGCAAGCTGCACGCGAGCGTCCTGCGGAAATTCCTTGCCGGTTTCTTTCTTCACGAGCTTTTTGTAGTCGGCGATGATAGCTTTCAGATCGTCGGCGGAGAGGTCGGTGTCCAGCTTGACCTTGGCTTTGTGCTTGCGATGGTCGAAGACCTCGTCGAACTTGCGCATCTCGATATCGAGCGCTACTTCTCCGAACATCTGGACGAAGCGGCGGTAACAATCATAGGCGAAGCGTGGATTCCCGCTGATCTTGGCCAGGCCTTCCACAGTTTCGTCATTCAAACCGAGATTGAGGATGGTATTCATCATGCCCGGCATGGAAAATTTGGCTCCGGAGCGTACGCTCAGCAGCAGCGGATTGGATGGATCGCCCAGCTTCTTGTCGATCTGTGCTTCCAGGTGGGCCAGCGACTCAGCAATCTCCTGTTCGATTTCCTTGGGAAGCGAATTCTTGTTTTTGAAATAAATATTGCAGACTTCGGTGGAGATGGTGAAACCGGGAGGGACGGGCACGCCGGCCTTGCTCATTTCAGCGAGGCCAGAGCCCTTGCCGCCGAGCACGTCTTTCATGGTTCCATCTCCATCGGCTTTTCCGCCGCCGAAGGCGTATACGTGTTTCATAATTCCTCGTTTCTGGTTTCTGGTTTCTGGTTTCTGGTTTGTGGCACGATCTCGGAGAAGTCAGCGATCTCGGAGAACTCGGTTAGTAGGTTATGCAGTAGGGTTAGCCGGTTGCGCCGGACTGCTTC
>JBEKJJ010000240.1:0-11725 GCA_050011295.1 Bryobacteraceae bacterium | reverse complement strand
CGGGAACGGGTGCTGCGAGATTTCGATTTCGATCAGGAGCGCCGGCAACTTCAGCAGATCCTGGGCCGGCTGATTCCTATTTCTTCGTAGGCGCTAGCCAGCGCATCGCCTGCGTGTCGCCAGGTGAACCTTTCGAAGACATGCTCGCGTGCCCGTTCGGAGATCCTTCGAGCCAGCGCGTCATCGGCCGCCAGGCGTAGAACAGCCTGCGCGATCTCATCCACCGAGCCAGCTTTTACTAGAAGAAAATGTTCTAGATGACACCCCAGTTCGCGAACCACGGGCAGATCGGATGTGATCACGGGCACGCCAGCCGCCATGCTCTCCAAAATCTTCAGCGGGCAACAGCCTTGGGTAACGTTGCGATCATTCAAGGTCAGCGGGGCAAGCACAATATCAGATTCTCGGAGATGCGCTGCCAACTCAGCTTGTGGCACGGCCTCGATCACGTTGAGATGCGCGGCTACGCCGAGCTTCCTAGCGAGCGCGGTCAAGGCATCTTTTTCGTGACGGCTTCCGGTTCCGATAATCGTGAGCGTGGCCGGAATCTCAACGCACACTTGCGCCAATGCTCGAATCCCCAGGTCGACGCCTTGCCAAGCCGAGAGCGTCCCAAAATAGAGCAGCCGCGTACCGCGAGCCTCCGGCTTGCGATCGGCCATAGGGCGAAAGATCTCGACGTCCACGCCATTCGGAATCACTCGAATCTTCTCGGGCGAAACATGCCGCGCCGTGATCAGGTAGTCGCGCGTTACGCCGCTCGGCGTGACAATCCGGTGCGCAGCTTCGAAGCAGGCTTGCTCCTGCGCCATCAGCTTGCGCATCAGTTCCCGATCGTCCTCCATTCCCGGATACCGGTACTTCAACTCGATAGAAGGCAGACCGTTGACCTCGAAGATCAGACGCGATTCAGCGGCGAGTTCCAGTAGCGGCAAGCCTTCGAAGATCGATCGGAATTGAATCGCATCAAAGGGCCGTTCGCGCAGCCAGTGCACCAGAAATCGCCGGAAGCAGAGTACGCGATCAATGAGCGTCTCTCCCAGTGCCGGCAACTCCGTATGGAAGACTCCAGGCCACCGTTCAATTGGCGAACTCGCCTCCGCGCCTGGCGCGATGGTTACCAGCTCTACTCGGCCGAATGCTTGCGCCAATGCTCGTGCGAACCATTCGATATGTGTGGAAGCGCCTTTCGTAGCCGGAGCCGTGTCGAACGAAACGTAAGCGAGACGCGCGCAGCTCATGCTCTGATAAGATAACCGAAAACCGCTGTATGGCGATCGACGCGAAGCAATTCCAGTCGCTGGGAATCTATCAGGCTAAGGCCCCGTTGCGCTCGATCCTCGACGATCTTGGCCAGGTCGGAAAGATATTGCTCGCTAATAAAGCTCGGAGAAAAATGCTTCGGCTTGCCGCCGGAGCCGCGCTGCTGGTAGGGCTCGGGAGCGCCGTTGCCGCTGCTGCGACGGGGAGCGGTTGGCTCAAGCTCTGTGCGGTCGCGGGATTCGTTCCCGCGCTGGCCCTCTTCATATACTCATTCATCTACGGACGCGCACTGATCAAGCACCAGGACCGTCTTCAGTTGATGCAGGATCTCGCCCAGAGCCTCACGCGGGACGTCCACAAAAGCGCGCCGCTTTCCGCAAAGCTTGTTTTGAAAGCTGCGCCGACCCTGATTAAAGAAGAACCATGGACCGCGAGAAAGAGCGGGAAACAGCAATTTTTCGAAGAGGAGTTTCTGTCGCTCGAAGTCGAGTTACTGGATGGAACCGTGCTCTCCGAAACGGTGGAGGAATTAACTCGCAAGCGTACCTATCGGAATCCGCGCGGCAAATATAAGACCAAGAGCCGCAGCCGTTATTTTGTTACCCTACGCTTCGGCTATCCGAGCGATCTTTATGGCGATGCGCGCACTGCCAACGACACCCTTCATGAAGAGGTCCGCGTCCCGTCATCGGCAACCGTGCGCGACGTGCGTGTTACCGAGAAGGCCGTCGTGGTCAAAGCCATGGTTGCGCTGAGACAGGACGTTGTCCAGTCTAGCGAGATGTTAAGCATGGGCGCGTACCGCATCTTGAATCTGGCGCGGCGCCTGGCGGGAAGCGCGCCGGGAGCTGCGTCATGAATCCATCGGGCTGGAAGTGCCCGCGCCGCGCCGGATTTCTGTTTCCGCACGAATGCGATCGAGACTCGGCCGTAGGCTGTCCGGACTGCGACAACGGACAAGTTGCCGATCCGTTTGCGCAACGCACGGACCGTTACAGCTACCTCGGCTACGATCAATATCATGGCCTGGGGCCGGCCGGGCAGCGTAATCCGAACGATTTCACGGAAGCCGATGGTGAGAAGCTGGTCCGGTCGCGCAAGAAATACGAAGATGATATGACAGCGAGCTGATGGCTGGGGGCGGTGAGCTTTGGCTGATCTATGCGCTGGGCGGCGGCTGGGGACATTTAACACGCGCCGCGGCGCTCGCCCGAGTAGCATGCGCGCGCAAACAAGTTCGCATCCTGACCAATTCGCCTTACGCGCCGCAAGTGCGCCGGGCGCTGCCGGAACTGGAAATTGTTGCCCTGGATCCAACACTACCCACACCAACGGTGCGTGAGCAGGCGGTCCAACAGGTACGAGCCGCCGACCCAAGCTGCTTCATCGTCGATACATTTCCACGAGGACTCGGCGGCGAACTCGCGGACATAATTCATTCGCTCCGGGCAACCAAAGTGCTGGTGCATCGCGATCTGAGCCCGCGCTACGTTGCGGAGGCTAAGCTGCGCGCCTTCGTGCGATCGGTCTATGATCTCATCTTTATTCCTGGAGAGGACGAGGGCGCCGCATTTGCGGATCTTCCCGCAGCGGTGGTCACCGAGCCTTGGCTCATTAGAGATCCTCCGCATGAGCGCGATCATGCCCGTCAGCCGAGCGTGGTGGTCTGCGCGGCCGGCACGGAGGAAGAGTTGTCCTGGTACGGCGCGGTGGTTGGTGCGCTGCAAGCGCTGGATGGCGGTGTCGATATCCAATGCGTCGCTCCCGTTTGCCCTCCCGGATGTCCCCAGAAATACTGGATCGAACACTGGCCCGCGTCCGATCTGTATGCGGACGCCGGTGTCGTCGTTGGAGGCGCCGGTTACAACACCATCTACGAGTGCGTGGCCTTCGAGGTACCATTGATCGCGCGCCCGTGGCCTCGCAAATACGATCGCCAATGGCTGCGTGCGCGGCGAGGGGCCCGGCTTGGGTTGGTTACCATCGTGAAGGAACCGCGCGAGGCAGCGAAAGCAGCTATCCGGCAGCTTCGGCACACGCCGGCGCGCCGATCTTACATTCCAATCAACGGCGTGCACGAGGCGATCATACGGATACGGAACATTTCAAGATCCGAAAGGGGAAATACGTGACGGATTTTAGCTCCTGGCAAAATCTTTTCGAGGCAAAGGCTCGGGAGCTTTATCCAGCCACGGACCCGGCGCACGATTTCCTGCACATTCGCCGCGTCGCGACCACGGCGCTCGAACTGGCGCGCCAGGAGCGGGCGGATGTGATGGTGGTTCTGCCCGCCGCATATTTCCATGACTTCGTTATCATTCCTAAGAACGATCCGCGCCGCTCTCAGGCTGCGGCTTTATCGGGCGATGCCGCGGCCGAGTATTTGAGCGGCGTGGGTTATCCCGATCGATACTTAGGAGCAATCCGGCATGCCATCCGGGCGCACAGTTTCTCCGCGGGTATTGCCTGCGAAACTATCGAGGCCAAGGTCGTGCAGGACGCCGACCGCCTGGACAGCCTGGGCGCTATCGGCATCGCGCGCTGCTTCACTACCACAGCTCTGATGGGCAGGCCCTATTATCATGAACACGATCTTTTGGCCGAGAACCGTCCACTCGACGATAAGAATTACGCCGTCGATCATTTTTTCGTGAAGCTGTTCAAGCTTACGGCCACGTTGCAGACCGAGTCCGCGCGCGCGGAAGGGGCGCGGCGGGTGGAATTCATGCAGGATTATCTGATGCAACTGCGCTCGGAAATTGCGCCCTGATCTGTCAATCGGTGCAAGCGGCGCGGTAGACAACCGCGCACGCAGGATGGCATCCTGCCCCACTGCCCAAAAGATTCGTTTGTTTATGCGAGAATAGGCTCAAAAGTACGTAATTCAGGGGAGCATTCCATCAGCGCCGAACGCGATCCCGGTGAAATCACGATACTCCTGGAACGTTGGCGTCAAGGAGATCAGGTGGCTTTCGACGAACTGGCCCCTCTGGTTTATCCGCACTTGCGCCAGGTTGCGGCGGCCTATTTGAGACGGGAGCCGTCCGCCGATACCCTGCAACCTACGGCGCTGGTGAACGAGCTGTACCTGAAACTGCTGCAACAAAGGAATGCGGCCTGGACCGATCGCGCGCATTTTTTTACCTTTGCGGCCAAAGTGATGCGGAGGATTCTGACCGATCATGCCCGCACGGCCAAGGCGGACAAGCGCGGGGCCGACCTGCCGCACGTCCCGCTGAGCGACGAGATGCCCTGGTTGAACGTCAACAGCGACGACGTGATCGACGTCAATCGTGCGCTGGATGAGCTCGAGAAGCTGGACCCACGCAAGGTACGGCTGGTTGAATTGCGCTATTTCCTCGGCTGCACGGTACCGGAATCGGCAGCGTTGCTCGCGATCTCGACGGCGACAGTGGAACGCGACCTCACCCTGGTCAGGAGCTGGCTCTATGCGAAACTCAGACTTCCCAGGAGCTTGGAACCTCCGTTGTGAGGGGTTTTTGCTCGACAATTCGCGGACTATAATGTGGAGTCTGATGAATCACACTGGCGTGGCAACCTTGACAGCGGAGCGCTGGCGCCGAATGGAGTCCATCTTCCACCGGGCGATCGAGGTCGAGGAGTCTGCCCGCACGGATTTTGTTGTCCAATGTTGCGCGGGCGATAGCGCCCTCCAGGCGGAAGTTGAGCAACTGCTGTGCGCGTTTCACGAGGCGCGGGAAGCGACATCTCCGCTCGCGCCACATCGAACGGCACGCCGAGCTTTCGGCGAATATTCGATTGACCGCGAGCTAGGCGCGGGAGGCATGGGCACGGTTTATCTGGCCCACCGCGCGGACGGGCAGTTCGAGCAGCAGGTGGCGTTGAAAGTGGTGAGCGCCCACCTGCGCTCGCAATTTTTCGCGGAGCGCTTCCGTACTGAACGCCAGATCCTGGCCCAGCTCAATCATCCGAATATTACGCGCCTTCTGGACGGTGGGGTCAGCGCGGACGGCGACCTGTACCTGGTGATGGAGTACGTGGACGGATTTCCCATCCACCAATTTTGCGACGCACGGCGACTGACGGTTGCGGACCGCATCCGGCTCTTACTCCCGGTCTGCTCGGCGGTTGAATATGCGCATCGCAACCTCATCGTGCATAGGGATCTGAAGCCCGGCAACATCTTCGTCACCGGTGAGGGCATTCCGAAGCTGCTGGATTTCGGCACCGCCAAGCTGCTCGAAACCGATGCTACGGATTCCACAACCACGCGCTTCGGCATGATGACGCCACGGTACGCCAGCCCCGAGCAACTACGCGGCGAGCCCATCACCACCGCCACGGATGTGTATTCACTGGGTGTGCTGTTGTACGAACTGGTCAGTGGTGCATGGCCATTCGGCGATCCACAGTCTCCGATTACCGGGCTTGAACGTGCAATCAAAGACATCGAGCCAGCCCGCCCGTCCTCTGTGATCACCGACGAAGCCGCCCGACTCCGCTCCGAATCGAAATCGAAGCTGGCGCGCCTGTTGGAAGGTGACCTGAGCAGTGTCTTGAAGAAGGCAATCGACGTGGACCCGCGCCGCCGGTATTTCTCGGTTGAGCATTTTTCCGAGGATCTACAGCGCTATCTGCAGGGCGAGCCGGTACTGGCGCGGCGGCAGACGCTGTTCTATAGAAGCGCTCGATTTGCGCAGCGCAATGGCTGGCGCCTGGCCGCGGGAGTGGTGGTGAGCGCCGGCTTGGCATTCACGGCGCTCTCCGCGTTGCAGCAGTACGGACGCAATCAGCAGCGCATGATACAAGTTCGCGAGCTCAGCGAATCGTACCTCACCGATGTTCTCAGCGAGGTGGCCAAACTCCCAGGGTCGATGAAAGCGCGGTTGTTAATCGTCGACCGCGCCAGGAGGAACCTGGATCGGCTGCTGGCCGATGCGCCGCGCGACTCCGATTTGCGCCATGCTCTAGCGGGCGCATACCTGCAACTCGGAGACATTCAAGGTAGACCTTTCACCGTGAGTATTGGAGACACCGCGGGAGCGCTGGCAAGTTACCGCAAAGCCGAAGCGCTGGCCGCGGACGCCGGCCCCAAGGACTGGGATCTGCTTGCCATTCTAGTGCGGGCCCGCCGGACCATCGCTCAGATCGAAATCCGTGGCAACGAATATCCGCAGGCGATGGCATTGCTCCAATCAGCGCTTCCACCGGCGCGGCGGCTGGCCACGGAAGCGCCCCGCGAATTCAAGATAGACGGCAGTCCGGCCGCGGCCGCATACGTCGAGACGAACGGAATGCTGGGTAATGCGATGCTGAGCTCCGCGAACGCTGAATACACGTCAACTGCATTCGAGCGGGCCCTGGCCCAGTTCCGCCGGACGGTCGCCATGGCTGAGGAACTTCAAGCGGCCCATCCCGGCATGGCTGATCTGGCTGCCAAATACAGCCAATTCGTGGGCTTTGCTCTGGAGGGACTGGGCGACTTAACCGGTGACAGGAAGTATTTCGGGGAATCCGCGATCGCGCACCGGCGGACGGTGGAAGGTCTCTGCAAGACTCCTGATAGTCAACCCGCCCCGCAGTGGCGTCGAACCTGCGGTGAAGCATGGGGCGAGCTAAGTTGGGCCCTCCATAATGCGGGCGATGGCGAGCAGGCCATACCGGCAGCCGGCGAAGCTTTGACGCGCATGGAGGAGTTGGCTAAAGAAGAGCCCACCAGCGCCGAAGCACAACAGGATCTGACCATTGCCTACATGCACATGGGCGCCGCCGAAAACGCCGCGGCGAGATACAGGGAAGCGATCGGCCATCTACGCACGGCGGAATCGCGCATGCCGCCCGTCGTTCAGATTCCACCCAACGACACTATGGGCGCTGCGGAGCTCTATCTCAGTATTTACCGTGAGCTCTCGAAGGCGCTGGAGCAAATGCATGACACCGCCGGTGCGGCAAAGGTTCTCGAGGAGGCCCTCGCGGCGGGGGAGGGGCGGAGTTCGGTCGCTCCCTGGGAGATCCGAGACCTGCACCGGCGGCTCGACTTACTGCTTGGTGCCGGGCACTCCGCTACTCCGTGATGGTTTTTTCTCTCCGATTACGCGGTCTCTGATGTCCGCACGTTTCTTCGGAGGAAATATGACCGTTCAGCGACTTTTGTCCGCTGCCATTTTGCTTTGCGCCGGGAGTTTGGCGCAGGCTGACACTCTTACGATTCTCAACCCCAGCTTCGAGGCCAACGTCCTAGCGTGTTCGCCCGGGCCGGGCTGCGCTACCGACGACACGCTCACCGATTGGACCGCCTCGACGGCCAACCCGAGCGGATTCAGCGGTGGGGGTGTCGCATTCAACAATTTCGGCGTTTACAAACCTGGAACGGGCCAGTATCCGGGCGGTGTTCCCGACGGCGTTAACGTGGCCTATCTGTCAACCAACGTGTTCAACATTTCGATCTCGCAAGTCCTCGGGTCGGACTTGAAGGCCAACGATACGTACACACTTACCGGGTTTGTTGGCATCCGGAAGGACACCAGTGTTATCCCTCCCGGTATTGGGGACTTCGGCTACAACGTCGCGCTGGATGCTAATGGGACGGTGCTTACCTCGCTAGTGAACGAAGGAGAGGTCAATGCCTTCCTTACGCCTGGAACGTTCGTCCCATTCACGGTTACTTTCAATTCCGGCTCATCCCCTGCCCAACTCGGCAAAGCACTAGAAATCGTCCTGACGGACGATGGTAGTGGCAATCAATTCGAGCCCTCTGAGATGGACTTCGACAAGCTTTCCTTGACCGATACTTCGCAATCAGGGGGAGGCTCAACCGTTCCCGAACCGGCTCTGGGCGGCGTGTTAGCGGCGGCGGTTCTGGGCATCTGCGCGATTCATCGGCGGCGGTTGATAACGGCCGCCTGTCCGGTAAACTTGGGCGTTCGGGCCGATTGATAATCGACCGCAGCTTACCAAGCTGCCCCACATCCGGCAGTAGAATATGGCTATGAAGTACGTCGCCGTTCTGTTGTTCGCCGGCGTCGCTTTTGGCCAGCAGTATGAACTCGGCGCTACGGTCGGCTATGGGTTCTACCGGGCTGGGACAATCTTTTCGGCTTCCGGGTCCGCGGAAGCGGGCATTCGAAATCGCTTTGCAGCCGGCATTCTTCTGGCGGATGAATTTTCAACTTACGTCTCGGCTGAATTTAACTACCTCTATCACGATGGTCACCCGTTCCTTCAGGCTCCTGGCGTGAAGGCGGACATCCAGGGCAATTCGGACGCCTTGACGTGTGGATTGCTATTCCATTTCAAGCCGCGCGAGCATCGCTGGCGACCGTTTCTCGCAGGTGGCACGGGAGCTAAGGAATATGTCATCGCCGGCCCGGAACCGTTCCCACAGCCCATCCCGCAAATCGCCAGCCTCACTACGAACGATGTTTGGAAAGTGGTCTTCAGCGTGGGTGGAGGCGTGAAATACCGCCTGCGCCCGCACATGTTGCTGCGCGCGGAGTTCCGGGATTATCTAACGACATTTCCGAGGCAGCAGATTGTTCCGGCTCCGCACAATACGGCTCGCGGGATTTTCGAGCAGTTCACTCCTCTGTTCGGCGTCAGTTACACGTTCTGACGCGGCTAGCCTGGATAATTTCCCGCGATATAACTCTGCAACTGGCCAATCGTTTCCTCGTGTGCCGTGATAATCCAGTTCACGAGATCACCGATGGAAACGATGCCAACCACCTGGTCCCGATCCAGCACGGGTAGATGGCGAATGCGATTCTCCGTCATGGTTCGCATGCATTCTTCCACATAGTGGCTGGGGGTCACGGTGATCACGGGGCTGGTCATGATCTCCCGCACCAGGGTGTGCTTCGAAGAGCGGTCTTTCAGAATCACCTTCCGCGCGTAATCACGCTCGGAAATCATGCCGGCGAGCCTGCCCTCGGACATGACCAGCAAAGCACCCACTCCTTTTTCGGACATCTTTTCGATTGCCTCGTAAACGGTGGTCGTCGGAGCTACGGACCAAAGCTCTCGACCTTTGAGCGACAGTAGGGGACCAATCGTATCGACTGATTTCATGCCGATTACCTCCCGGCCAAAGTGTACGCCCAAAAATCGCGGATGGCAAGGCGCCGGCGTTGCCGAAACTAGTCGTATCGCAGGGCATCCATCGGCTCAACTGACGATGCCCGGCGCGCCGGAACGAAAGCCGCTACCCCTGCTGTCAAGATCAAGAGCACCGTAACCGCCGCGATAAGCATGGGATTGTGCGAACTGCCTTCAGCCCACTTCGAGAGAATTCCGTTGAGCAGGAGGCTCAGCAGAAGACCACCGGTAAGCCCACCAATCACGCTAACCGCGGTGGCGGACAAAACAAGCTGGACCACGTGTCCTCGCGAGGCTCCTAGCGCCATGCGAATCCCAAACTCATTGGTTCTCTGCGCCACGCCGTAAGAGACCACGCTGAAGAGTCCGATCGCGGCCAGCACCAGCGCGACGATTGAGATTCCACTGAAGAGCGCGGCCACCAGACGTCCATACGCGTACTCGTCCTCGCGCTGAATCCACTGCTCCAGATCGCGCGTCCGGCCGAACACCTGTTGGTCCGGATCCACGGCTTTCACTTCAGCGCGAACACGATTCAAGACTCTCAGCGGTGAGGCGTGGGTCCTCACCAGAATCTGCGTCCACATGCTCATGTGAACAGAAAACGGGAGATATACCGCAGGCTTGATGGGTTTGCGAAGGCCATCATCACGCGCGTCGGCGACCACTCCGATGATCTGCATCCATTGATTGCTGTCGGCCACGGCCACCCCGAAAGGAGGTTCGCCCTTCAGCTCCGGAAGCCGCAATTGTTTCCCCACCGCATCGCCGCGCGGCCAATACTTCTGCGCGAGCGTCTGATTGATCACGGCCAGCCGCGCGCCGCGCACGATTTCCGGATGTTCGAAGAGCCGTCCCTGAAGCAGCGGTATATGCAACACCGAAAAGTATTCCGTGCTGACGAAATTCGCGCGCAGATTTTCCTGCTGGCCCGAGGGGCGCCCAAAAATCTCGTAGGGCATCTCCCAACCGTTGGAGGGTGGTGTCGCGTTCGAGGAGATTCCCGCCGAGACAATTTCAGGCATCGCTTGAACGCGGGTCAGGAGCTGGTCGAAGTAAGTGGACCGGCTCTCCCAACTGACGTGCGTGTTCTGATGAATTGGAATGCCAACCGACATTACGTTGTGTGGGTCGTAGCCCAGATCGGTACGGACCAGCTTCACAAATCCGTTGATGGCGGCGGCCGCGGACGTAAGCAGCAACAAAGTCAGAGCGATTTGGCCGGCTACCAATAAATTGTGCGTCCGCTTTCCGCGCGCTCCTCCGGCTAACCGGCGCGAGCTGGACGTCATGAGCTGTGCCACTTGCGGTTTGGAGAACTGGAACGCCGGAGCGAGTCCCGATACCACGCCGCTCGAAATTGCCAGAGCGACGCTGAAGGCAAGTACCGGAAGGTTGATCCCGATGAGCACCTCGTGCGGAAACGAATATTCCGGCAGCCAGCGCACCAGCAGTGGAAGCAGTCCGTAAGCCAACAGGATGCCTCCCAATGCACCAAGCAAAGATAATGCCAGAGCTTCTGTCAGTAATTGACGCTGAATACGCCACCGGCTGGCTCCGATCGCGCTGC
This sequence comes from Bryobacteraceae bacterium, assembly GCA_050011295.1. Lineage (GTDB taxonomy): Bacteria > Acidobacteriota > Terriglobia > Bryobacterales > Bryobacteraceae > Palsa-89. The sequence goes on along the minus strand of JBEKJJ010000240.1, from coordinate 816 downwards.
GAATGGCGAGTTCATGTTGGCGCGCGGTGCCGCGGGCGAGCAACAGTATGGATACGTTGGCGCATCCGATAAAGAGAAGCATCGATACCGCGCCGAACAGTAGAAACAAAGAGTGGCCGAGATGGTCCTCAAACTGTTGGTTCAGTCCTCTGACCTGGACTCGAAACTTCTTCGGGAAGTGCGTGGGTGTTTCCTTGGCGAACTGCTCGATTAGCGGTTGCAGCTCGGCATTGGCCGCCGCGAACGTGACGCTCGGTTTTAGCTTCAACAGCGGGCTGTAGTCGACGCTCGAGTCGTTGCTGATTTTGAGCGGCAAGTATACGGCCGCATCCTCCCAGGTGAACCGCGACGGCAAAACTCCGATGATCGTATAGTTCTTGTGGACTAACTGGATTCGTCGCCCAACCACGCTCCGGTCCGCATTGAAGTGGCGTTGCCAAAACAGATAGCTCAAAACAACAACCGGCTGAGGGTCCTGGCCATCGGGAGCGTCGGATGGGATAAGAGTGCGCCCCAGCAGTGCGGGCACTCCAAAATGACTCCCGGAATTTGCCGTGAGTTGGGTGGAGGGGACATCCTCGGGAAGATCCTCATCAGTGGTGGTGAGATTCCACGTCCCCCAACTGGCGGCCACGCTTTCGAAAACTTTTAGCTGCCGAAGCGCCTTAAGCTGTGGACCAGTGATGCCGATCCATCGCCGGTCGCCACTTTCGGTCATGACCGTGAGGTGGACCATGCGGTTGGCGCCCTGGTATGGATAAGGATTCGCTAGCAGGCCGTACATGACACTGAAAACGGCCGTCGTCGCGCCAATGC
>JBEKJJ010000239.1:0-11731 GCA_050011295.1 Bryobacteraceae bacterium | reverse complement strand
ACTTGGCGCCCCACCACCGCGGGATCGCCGCCGAACCGCTTCTGCCAGCAGCCGAAGCTGATCACGGCCACCGGATGTCCGCCCGGAACACGATCGTCCTCGGGAAGCAACAAACGCCCGCGCACCGGCTTTACACCCAACATGTCGAAATAATTGCCGGTGACCAGATAACCCCATAGTCGCTGGCTCGCGCCCGGCAATCCGAGACTCGCCGGGAGAATCCGATAGGCCGCCAATCCCGCGAGCACGGCGTTTCGATCGCGCATGTCGCGGAAGTTGGGAACGCTAAGCGTTGGAAAGGTATTGCCGGCCATCGTCTCGTTGACCGCAACCAGCTCGGAAGAGCGCTCCACCGGCAGCGGTCGCAGTAGTACGGCGTTGATGACGCTGAAAATCGCAGTGTTCGCGCCGATCCCGAGCGCGAGTGTCAGGATGGCGACGATGGAGAAGCCGGGGTTCTGGCGAAGCCGGCGTAAGGCCAAGCGGAGATCAAGCAGCAGACTATCCATGAGATAGCAAACGTAACACGATCCACATTGGTTCACAAAAAATGCGAGGCTTCACAAAGAATGCGAGCAGTGCCGTTGTATACTTCGAGAATCACCATGATCCCCAAAGGTGTTGCTCTCGTTTTGCTCGGCATTTCTCTTTCAGCGCAGGAGCACAACCCTCTCGCCGGCGATCCCAACGCTGCAAAGGCCGGTGAATTCCAGTTCCGCATCAACTGTTCCTTCTGTCACGGCTTGGGCGCGCGCGGCGGGGGACGCGGGCCCGATCTCACGCTTGCGCGCAAGCGCCACGGAGCTTCGGATGCCGAAATGTTCCAAAACATCAAAAACGGAATCCCGGGGACAGCCATGCCGGCCGCGATCGGAAGCATCGGCGTCGGCATGACGGATGAAGAAGTCTGGCAGGTGATCGCGTATATTCGAAGCGTCCAAGTAAAAACCCCGGCGCATCCACCCGGCAACGCGGCCAATGGCAAGGATGCTTTCTTCGGTTCCGCCAAATGCTACGTTTGTCACATGGTGCAAGGCAAGGGCGGGCGCCTGGGGCCGGATTTGACGGGCACCGGCAGCTCGCGCTCCATCGAATCCATTGTCGAATCCATTCGCGAGCCCAGCCGCAGGTTGGCCGCGGGACTCACCGAAGCCACCAAAGCATTTCCACAGGAATATGAAACTGTGACAGTGGTGACCAACGAAGGCAAGACTATCACCGGCGTCACCCTAAACGAAGACAGCTTCACAGTCCAGATCATGGACCCCGCCGAAAAAATCTATCTGCTGGAAAAAGACAAACTGCGTTCCTTCAAGAAGACGCGCACATCCCTGATGCCCGCCTACGACACATCTCAGTTGAGCGACAAAGATTTGGGCGACATCGTGGCCTATCTGCTCAGCGTGGAGGATAAATGAATCGCGCAACTGCACTGCTGTTGCTGACCGCGGCCGTCTCCTACGCGCAAGTGAGCTTCGAGCGCATTCTGAATTCCTCCAAGGAGCCGCAGAACTGGCTCACCTATTCGGGCGACTACTCCGGCCACCGCTTCAGCACGCTGGATCAAATCAACGTGGACAACGTGAAATCGCTGGTCGCCAAGTGGGTGTATCAAACCGGTGCCACCGGCAAGTTTGAGACCACGCCATTAGTAGTAGACGGCATTCTTTATGGCACCGCTCCCGATAATCGCGCGTTCGCGCTGGATGCGCGCACTGGCCGGCCCATCTGGCTTTATCAGCGCCAATTGCCGGCGGATATCCGGCCCTGCTGTGGCCGCGTGAATCGCGGCCTCGCGATTCTCGGCGACAAAGTTTTTATGGGCACGCTAGATGCTCATATGATGGCGCTCGACTCGAAAACCGGCAATGTGGTGTGGGACGTTTCCGCGGTTGACTACACCGGAGGCTACACCTTCACGCCCGCGCCGCTCGCGGTAAAGAATCTGGTGGTGATGGGCGTGGCCGGCGGCGAGTATGGAATTCGCGGCTTCATTGACGCGTACGAGGCCGAGACCGGGAAACGAAAATGGCGCTTTTACACCGTTCCAGATCGCGGTGAACCGGGTCAGGAAACGTGGGAAGGCGAATCCTACAAAACCGGCGGCGCGGCGGCCTGGATCACCGGCGTCTACGATCCCGCAACTAACTTGATCTTTTGGCCAACCGGCAATCCGTCGCCATCCAATCGTGGCGCAGGCCGCGCGGGCGACAATCTCTACAGCAACACCCTGCTCGCGCTCGACGCCGATACAGGAAAACTGAAGTGGCATTTTCAATTCACGCATCACGACGAGCACGACTGGGATTCCACCGAAGTGCCCGTCATGATCGACCAAGGCGACAAACACCTGATCGTGCAGGCGAATCGAAACGGCTACTTCTACGTGATTGATCGCACTAGCGGAAAGCTGCTCTCGGCCACTCCATTCGGCAAAGTTACCTGGAGCGATCACAAGGATGCCGAAGGCCGTCCGGTGCCCACCAAGGAAAGCTCGCCCACGCTGGAAGGTAGATTCGTTTGCCCTGGCGCCTCAGGCGTTACCAATTGGATGTCCCCAACTTTCAATCCAGCGACCGGGCTCTTTTACGTCAACATTCGCGAACAGTGCGATGTTTTCAGCACCGCACCGCAGCCTTACGAAGCCGGCCATGCTTTTTACGGCAGCGCCTACATTCCGGCGCCCCAAGGCGAGCCATATTCGGGCGCATTGCGCGCGATCGATCCCTCGACTGGCGATATCAAATGGGAATTCAAACATCCTTCGCCCACCTGGTCAGGAGTGTTGTCCACTGCCGGTGGCCTGGTATTCAGTGCCGACGCGGAGGGCAACTTCATCGCGTTCGATGCGCGCTCCGGCAAGCCCTTGTGGCATTTCCAAACCGGCAGCGGAGCCATTGCCGCTCCGATGTCATACGCCGTGGAGGGCAAACAGTACATCGCCATCGCCACGGGCAGTTCGCTATACACATTTACTTTGCCGTAGCAGCATCGATCTTGCGCTGCAGATACCAGGAAAAGAACCCGCGGTATTTTCTCTGCAGCTCCGGCCGCTGCCAGTCCTTGCCTGTCACAATCCCACGACAACTCGCCGCGCCGCACCGGCACTCCAAAGTGTACTCATCGTCGTCAGTAGTTGCCCAATCGTGCGTTAATTCTTCGCCTGCCAGAATCCCTCGCAGCGCTACGAACACAATCTGCCCTTGCACACCGATATTCGGCTCGCAGGAATGATTGCTGAAAATCATCGCCCCCTCCCGCTCATCCAGCTCGCGCGGCCCAACGAATAGACCATCCGCGATTTGAATCTCCGCCGGACCCAGCACCGGCGCGAGCTCAGCCAATACTGCACGTGGAAAGATGTATCCTCCCTTGATGCACACAATCTCCCCAGCTTCGAACGGACCAGTGGCAAAGAGGCCGCGGCCATGGATCGGACTCTGTTGCACTGCAGTTTTCGGCGAAAGATACGAGAGAGCCGGACGCATGTTAGCCGGCAAAGTACTTCTTGAGCGGTCCAAAATAATGCGCATCCCAGCCGCTCGAAAGACTGTCTCGATCTGACGGCGGAAACCCGGTGTGATCGAAAATCAGCCGCGTGCCGGAACCCTGGGCTGCGAGCTCAAATTTCGCGATCGAATAGATTCCTTCATGCCACGAAGCCGCGCGCCACGCTTGCACGATGCGCCGGTCCGGAACCAGCTCCACATTACGTCCCATGATCTGCCCGTCGAAAAGCGAGAACGCTCCTCCCGCCTCCCGGTGGATCTCGGCGTGAACGCCGGAAAAATCGCCGAATTGCTTAGCGTCCAGCAGCGCTTCATAGACGCGATGTGAATTAACGGGAAATTCCAGTTCCCGGTGGATCGTATCCGGCCGCGCCGCTGCTTCCTGGCCCGATGCGGCCGCGCCTACGATTCCAACCATCAGTTTGCGTCGTGTCATGCCAGCGATTAGAACACGTTCTGAAAATATGATCAAGAACATATATTCTGAAAGGGCCATGCCTTACCCACCGGGTCACCGCGGCGAAGTTCGGGAAAAGATCGTCCGAAGCGCCCGCAAGCTTTTTAATCAACATGGATTCGATAACGTCTCGCTCGATCGGATCATGGCTGATGCCGGTCTCACGCGTGGTGGATTCTACAGCTATTTCAAAAGCAAGAGCGAGCTCTATGCGGAAGTGCTGCAGTGCTTCTTTACCGATCCCAACTGGAAGAACTGCTGGGAAGGCGTGCAGGTGGATATGCAGTCAGTCGATGTAGGTCCGCAAATCGTACGCGCGTATTTGTCGCGCCAGCATTTTGAGGATGTCGGCAACTCGTGCCCGATGGTCGCGCTTCCGAGCGATGTCGCGCGCAGCGACAAAAGCGCGAAGGGCGCGTTTGAAAAGGTATTTCGCGCCATGACCGATGTGCTGGATCAGAGCATGGCCAAAGAGGCTCGGAGCCGTACCACCGCGCAAGCCATCGCGGCATTGTGCGTGGGTGGAATGGTGGTGGCGCGGGCGCTGGAAAATCGCGCGCTGGCCGATGAGCTGCGCGAAGCAGCCATGAGGGTCGCGCTAGAGCTGGGCGGTTGGGAGAAGACTCATCGTACTAAACCCATACGGCGCACCAAGTCCTGGAATCTTGCGTCGGATCGCAAGCTGTCGAAGGCCGGATCGAAAACTTCGAGCAGCCTCGCAGTCCGTTCTTGATAGGCTTTTTCCAGCCATTCCATGGCCGAGTCCGGCTCGTCCAGGCTAGCGTAAATCAAACCCAGATAGTAGGTGCCGACATATTTCGTCTTCGCGGCCTCCAGCATTTTACGAACAATTTCCCGTGCCCGGTCCCGATCGCCGATCCTGGCACAGGCGTACGCCAAATGTCCTGCATAAGGTTGGCTGCCAGCGGAAAGGCTGGCGGCCTTTTCCGCCTCGGCCAGTGCTTCTTGAAATTGTTGGTCGGCATCCAGACAGCGCGCCAGAGCCCAGTGGCCCTGCGGATTATTCGGGTCCAACTCCACCGCCGCTCTTGCAGCCGCGATGCCTTGAGAGTATTGCCGCGCCTTCATGTAAACCAAAGCCAGGAATGAGTTGACGGGCACCGACAGCGGATCCAGATCGCGCGCGCGTTTCAACTCGGCTATGGCTTCAACATGCCGCTGCATGAGCGCCAAAAGATGCCCATACGCGCGGCGGGCCGCTGAATAATTCGGATTCAGTTCGATCGCTCGTTTGTAATGTTGCTCGGCACTGGCCAGATCCCAATCGAAGACTGACTTTACGTGGGCCAGCACCTCGTGAGCTTCCGCCAGTGTTTCATCCAGTTCGAGCGCCCTCATGGCCGCCCTATGGGCTTCCGGATAGATGTCACCAGGAGCTCGCAGCCCGAAAATCGCAACCATGATCAACGATTCGGAAAGGCCTGCGTAAGCCAAGGCGTAGGCGGGCTCCAGCATTAGTGCTTGGTTGAAATACTCGACGCTCTTGATCAAGTCCGATTCGGTTCGTCGATTCCAAAAGTAACGGCCCTTCAAATATGCCTCGAAGGCTAAAGGATCCATGGCTCGGCGGACCGCCGCTCGATCGGCCGCACCTACCAACTTCAGCCGCAACACATCCACGATCGCCCCGGAAATCTCGTCCTGGATGGCGAAAATATCGGCCATCTCGCGGTCGTACCGTTCCGACCACAGGTGGCATCCATCCGCTATGCCGATCAGCTGCGCGGTAATACGCACACGATTGCCGGCCTTGCGCACGCTGCCCTCCAGGACGTGCGTCGCGCCCAGCGTCTCCCCGATTCCCCGGATGTCCTCGTTCCTGTCCTTGAACGCGAACGCCGATGTCCGGGCCACCACCTTCAGCCCCGGAAGCTTCGTTAGCGCATTTAGAATTTCCTCGGCTAAGCCGTCGCTGAAATATTCGTTTTCCTTGTCGCCGCTCATATTGGCGAATGGCAAGACCGCGATGGAAGGGCCTTTTTCCACCACCGCGGCAATATTTCTCGCTTCGAGTGCCGCAATCACTTCCGCCATGTTCTGGAATCGGCCGGCTGGGGATTTCTGCAAACAGCGCGCCACTACGCGGGCTAGTTCCGGCGGAGCTTCGAACGCATCCGGCTCCGTGTGCAGAATCGCGCCCATGGTTGCAATTGCAGTTTCGCCGGCGAAAGCGCGCCGCCCGCTCAGTATTTCGTATAAAACCGCGCCGAAAGAGAAAATGTCGCTGCGCGCATCCACCGCCTGGCCGTGGATCTGTTCAGGAGCCATGTAGCCGGCAGTGCCGAGAATTTCGCCGGCCTGAGTTTGAGTGACGGTGGTGTCGCCGGGCGCGGTCGGCTGGATCTTGGCTAAACCGAAGTCGAGCAGCTTCACTCCCGAACCGGTGAGCAAGATGTTGCCGGGCTTGAGGTCGCGGTGCACGATTCCCGCGGCGTGCGCGGCTTCGAGCGCCCGCGCGATTTCAAGAGCCACGCGCGCGGCTTCGTCCGGAGGCAGCGGTCCTTTGAGCGGGACGCCTTCGATGTATTCCATCACCAGGTAGTCCGGACCGACGTCGTAGAGGGTGCAGATGTGAGGATGATTTAGCGCAGCGATGGCTCGCGCTTCCCGCTCGAAGCGACCCGTATGAGCACTGTGCAGTAACTTGATGGCAACGGTTCGTCCCAGACGGGTGTCGATCGCTTTATGGACTTCGCCCATTCCGCCCGAGCCTAAGAAGGCAACGATTTCGTACGGTCCGAAGCGAGTCCCAGCAGGGGCGGGCATATGCGTATGGTATCTTGCCCCCATGCGTTTCCTAAGTCTCTGCTTCGCCCTAACCCTGGTCCTCTTCGCGGCCGGAATAGCCGGGACCTATAAAGGCAGCTATTCGGGCTCCGCAGGCGCGAGCGGCGACATCCGGGTGAGCCTCAAGCAAGCTGAGGACGGCGCGTGGAAATCCGAAGTCGTCTTCGCCTTCGGCAGCGAGGACATTAAGACCAAAATCACGTCCGTCACGGTGGACGGCTCCAGAGTCAAAATCGTCTACGAATTCGATCTCGATGGCAACGGTCTGGAATCCACCCTTACGGGCGAACTGAAGGGAACGACGTTGGCAGGCAGTTATCACACCAAAGCCACTGCGGACGGCTCTGCGGTAGACGAAGGCACCTGGAAAGCGACTGCCCAGTAAGGAATCTTCTGCGTTCTGCCCTCTGTCTTCTGCCTTGACGTATAGCCGCTCTTCATATAGAATCTCTCCATATATGGACCTGCTGCAAGGAACGCTCGACATGTTGGTGCTCCGTACCCTCCGCGCCGGCCCCCTGCATGGCTACGGAATCGCCAAAAACATCCGTAGCACTTCGAACGAGGCTCTGGATATCGAGTTCGGATCGCTCTACCCCGCCTTGAAGCGGCTGGAAGCCAAAGGCTGGATCGCATCCGGCTGGGAGACGTCCGAGCACAACCGCCGCGCCAAGTTTTACAAGCTAACCGCGTCCGGCCGGAAGCACCTGGTACGGGAGCATTCGAAATGGGCCGGCTTCGTGAGCGCCGTGGGACGGATCATGGGTCCTTCGCCGGCGGTAAAAGGATGATGGTCAAAGGATGATGGTCTGGAATCGCCTCAAATATCTGTGGCCGGCATGGCGCCGCCGCGAAGAGCGGGAGATGCGCGAGGAGCTGGGATCGTTAACCGCGATTGCGAGGGACATGGGTGGCGAAAAGGAACTCGGCAACCTCACTCTCGCGATGGAAGATGTTCGCTCAGTCTGGGGCTGGACCTGGCTTGAAAGCATTTTCGCGGACATTCGCTATTCGCTGCGCGCGCTCGCGAGGCAACCCGGATTTCTAGCGGTCGCGGTGCTTTCACTCGCGCTCGCCATCGGCGCCAACAGTGCGATCTTCAGCTTTGCCGACGCGCTGCTGCTGCGCCCACTGCCCATCAAGAATCCGGCGGCCGTGCTCGACGTCAGTAGCACCACTCCCGACAATCCCCTTGAGGGCATGTCGTTCCCGGACTACCGCGATCTACGCGACCACAACCACTCATTCACTGGCTTGGCCGCGTATCGGCTTACCACTCTCGCGGCCGCGTCCAATCCCGCGGCGCCGGCACAAATGCGTTTTGCGAGCCTGGTGACCGGCAACTTCTTTGATGTGGCTGGCGTCACGCCATTACTCGGCCGCGTGTTTCTGCCTGAAGAAGCGGCCGCCCCCCTTGCGATCATCAGCTACGATTTCTGGCAGCAGAACTACGCTGGAGACCACGCCGCGATCGGCGGCAATTTGCGCCTCAACGGGATCGTTTTCACCATCATTGGCGTGTCCCCCGAATCCTTTACCGGCCTGGACCGTTTCGTTCACCCGAGCCTCTATATTCCCCTGGGGATGGCCCAGCGCCTGAGCGGCGCGCCCATGGATCCGCTGGAGGACCGCGCGAGGCATGATCTGATAGTCAAGGGCCGATTGCGTGCCGGCGCTTCGCGCGAATCGGCGCAGGCTGAACTCGCCATCATCGGAGCCGCGCTCGAGCGCGAACATGTAAGCACCAATCGCAACCGGCACATGGCCGTCCGCGCGGAGCTCGAACGCCGCATCCAGCAGACCCCGCAACTGCTGGCGCTGGTCAAGATGCTGATGGGCCTAGTGGCGCTTATCCTGATCATCGCCTGCTCCAACGTCGCGAATCTTCTGCTGGCCCGAGGCCGCACTCGCAGCCGCGAGATCGCAATCCGTCTATCCATCGGAGCCGGACGCGGCCGAGTGGTGCGCCAGTTGATGACCGAGAGTCTTATCGTTGCACTGGCCGGCGGCCTGGCGGGATTAATCGCCGGATACGGCGGAATTCTGCTGCTCCAGACGCTCAGCGTCCCGAGCGATCCGCCGAATGTCCTGGGCGTCCAACTGGATTGGCGCGTGGTGGAGTTCAGCATTCTGGCCGCGCTCGGAAGCTGCGTCTTCTTCGGTCTGGCTCCCGCCTGGCAGACCGCGCGGGCGGATTTCGTGAGTGCGCTCAAAACGGGTGGGGAGGGCGCGTCCGGCAAAGGGCGAACATTCGGCCGCGATGCGCTGGTAGCCGGCCAAGTGGCGCTCGCCATGGTGGTGCTGATCGCCGCCGGCATGTTTCTCGCTGGCTTCCGGAACATGCTGGTGATGCCGCCCGAGTTCCGCACGGATCACTTGATCAGCTTGGATACCGCGCCCGCCGTGCTGCATTATTCGCCCGAACAAATCCGGGCCTTCTACCGCCGGCTGGTAGATCGCGTTCGCACCATGCCCGGAGTGGCGGGGGTGGCGATGACGGAGGCCGTGCCGCTATCTCCCTCTCAGACCATTGTCACCATCGCGCCGGAGGGATACCAATTTCCGAAAGGGCGTGAGAAGGAGATCGAGTTCGGCGCCACTGTGGATGCCGCTTATTTCAGCACCCTGAATATCGAGATCAAACGCGGACGCGCTTTCACCGATGACGACCGTCTTGAGTCGCGCCGCGTGGCAATTGTCAACCAGCAGTTTGCAAAGACCTACTGGCCAGGCCAGGATCCGATTGGAAAGCGCATCCGGCTGGACAGCGCCAATGGCCCGGCTTCCGAGATCGTCGGCGTGGCCAAGAACGGCCACTATCTGGCTGTGAACGAAGCGCTTGCGCCGTACGTGTACCTGCCGTACGCGCAGAACCCCCGGTCCAGGATGACGTTGATCGTACAATCGGTGGACGAGCCGAGTGCGCTGGCTAAGCCGTTGCGCGATGCCGTTCGATCGATCGACGGCAACGTGCCGGTCTACAACCTGCGGACCGTAGCGACACTTTACGAAAGCCGCGTCACGGATACGTGGCTGCAGTTTTTCCAAATGGTGGGGACCATGGGATTCATCGGTCTGGCGCTCGCTACCACCGGGCTTTATGGCTTAGTCGCCTACACGGTAAGCCGTCGCGTCAAGGAGTTTGGCATACGCGTGGCCGTCGGCGCCCGGCAGCGCGATGTAGTATGGCTGGTGGAGCGCCGTGGGCTGATTCTCGCTAGCTCTGGCGTCGCGCTCGGCGGAGCGCTTACAGCGGCCGCAATTCCAATGCTCTCCGCCGGCTTTCCCGGCCTCGACGTTTCGTCGCGTGCCGTGTACGCGCTTGTTCCGCTGGTGTTGCTCGCGGTAAGCGCAGTCGCAAGCTATATCCCGGCACGGCGAGCCGCTGGGCTGGATCCGCTGCGTGCCCTACGGAACGAATAGCCGCGCCGCCTACTGCTCGCCCGTCTTTCCAAACATCTCCAACTGTTCCTTCGGCACCGGCTTCGCCTTCTTCATCCGCAACGGGCTCCCTACCACGCCCAAAACCTGAATTGCCGACAGAGCCGCCTTGGGGACAAATACGCGCTGATTCTGGAAGCCAGGATCGGGAGGAATCACCGAAAAACCGTAAGGATCGAACTGCAGAAGATTATTGGCTAGCACTCCGTCCATGGCGTCGCCGTCGCGGAAGCGCATCCGAATCCAAAGGCCTTCCATTTTTGGCCGTGTAGTGAAGAGGCGTAGCTCCTTACGCGGTTCGCCTTGATGGAAATCTCTAACAAAACAAACGAGTTTTATCTCTTCATAGGGGATCACGCTTACGGCTCCGGCTTGGCTCAATAACTCCAGCCCCTCCGCCAGCAAATAGCTTTGCGGGTTCACAAAGCCCGAAGCAGCTTCGCGGTCGAAGCGCGAAACCAGCACTTTTTTGTTGGTTGAACCCCCCAAATCACTCCTAACGTTGTACTTTTCTTCCAAACAATTTCCCGAGTATTGTATCATTGGCACGATGCGCTACGTTGCATCAATATCGGCTCAAGTGGGTTCGTTTCTCGATTTCTGTCGAATCGAGAAGGGGCTATCGAGCGCTACCGTGGAAGCCTACAACCTTGATTTAAAACGGTTTACTGGTTCGTTACAGCCCACAGACGGGCTGGATGACCCGAGTGTTGTCCATCGTCACGTCGATACGCTTTACCAGAGCGGCATGAGCAGCCGGTCAATCGCGCGCCATGTAACCACGCTTCGCAATTTTTTTAGGTTCCTAATGGAGCAAGGCACGGTGGATTCCGATCCCACCGCGCTGCTGGCCCCGCCAAAGCACTGGCAGAGTCTTCCTAAGTATCTTAATAAACAGCAGTTGAATGATTTAATGGCCTCGCCGGATCGAAACCATCCGCAAGGATTGCGCGATGGGGCGATGCTGGAGTTCCTCTATGCCACTGGACTTCGGGTTTCTGAGCTGTGCCGGGTGCGGGTGACCGACCTCGAACGGGACCTCGGTTTTGTCCGCGTGGTTGGAAAGGGAAACAAGCATCGTATTGTTCCGGTGGGCCAGGCTGCGCTTCGGGCCGTGGACGCCTATCTCGGGAGTGGCCGGCCGCGCTTGTTGAAGGGCCGTGCCAGCCCTTCTTTATTCGTCACCAATCGCGGCGCTGCCATGACCCGGCAGGCTTTCTGGAAGCTGCTGGCGGGGTACGGAAAGAAGGCTGGGATTTTTCATAACCTCACGCCGCACGTGCTCCGGCACACCTTCGCCACGCATTTGTTGGAGGGCGGAGCGGACCTGCGAAGCGTGCAAACCATGTTGGGGCACACCGACATCTCGACCACGCAGATTTACACCCATGTCATGCGGTCCCGGTTGAGGAAAACCGTGGACGAGCATCATCCCCGGGCCTGATGCGGAATCGGATGAACCAAATCAAGAGAGTGAATCGATGAGCGATTACATGTTCATGCTCGAAAGCCACCT
>JBEKJJ010000238.1:0-17293 GCA_050011295.1 Bryobacteraceae bacterium | reverse complement strand
ATCAGAAAGCGCAGCAGCAACGGGCTGGGGCGGTGCAGCTTTCGTTCGCTCGGCTGGGAATCGCCGAATTTCACGCCGGAGAGCGGAATGAGTGCCAGTAAGATGAAGGCGCAACTTGCAAAAAGAGACAAGCGGTAGGATTCGAGACCCGCCGGCGCGAGGTGCGAATGCGCGATCCAGCCGGGCAGGCGTCCAGCGGCAAGCCCTCCCAGGATTCCGATGGATATTCCAGCGGAACAGATCAGGCTGAATCCGAATGGGCGGCTCTTTGCCGTAGTGAGATGCGTGATGGCGGGCGAATAGGCCACAGCCCACGCCGACGAGGCGATGCCCGCGATTGCCGCCAATCCGATGAGAGCCGGTGGGTAGGTTACATAAGCGCGCATAGCCGCGAGCGCGGCTGTGACGGTGAAGGACACCAGCAGCGTACGCCGTATTCCGAAGCGCTGCATGGCGACAACAGTGACGAGCGATCCAACGATATTCCCGGCTGTCATCACGCCGGTCACCACGCCGAGAAAATCCTCGTGAAATCCTAATTGCAACAGGTAGAGATTGTAGAGGAAGAAAAAGATAAACATGCCGAAGTCGAAAAATGCCTCGGCGAAGAAGAAGCGCCAGAATTGGAGTCCCAGTCCGGTGCCGTGGCCAAACCAGCGCATCGCGCTAAAAGCTACGGCGGGCAAAGCGCGAAGATGATACGATGCGCGCGACGCAAAATAGGCCGCGATTCGAAAGTAGCTGGCTACTTTGTGCGACCAGGTGAGCTGCTGGTCAGATGTCTGGACGGCATCCAAGGCGTTCGGCAACTGCTCAGGCAGGAGGCGGCGGCGCAGAATGGTCCAGCGCGCGGAACGGGAATCCAGCAGCGCCCAGTGCAGCCACAGCTCGTCCTTATTTGGACGAAAGCGCGTGGTAAGCGGCGAAGCGGAGTACATGGCCAGCCAGCGTGCAAGATCGGGCGGCAGTTGCTGAATCTCTTCTTGAACCACGGCCGACACGCGGCAATCGAACCAATTCTGCACGAGGGAGAAGCAAACAGTTTCGAGCCGGCGCAATGACGGATGGTGTAATTGAGACCAGTCGGACCAGAACGAATCGTCTTCCGCTGAATGATGCAGATGCCAAGCCAGCTCGTATACGTGGAACGGACGCACGCCGTCGCGCAGCAAGTGCCGGAGTAAATGCAGAGCAGCGTAGCCTAGCTCATCGGCGGGATGAAACGCGCTGAAGCGGATGTCATCGAGTTCTCGCCCTTGGCGGCGCTGCCAGAATTCATCCAAACCAAAGGGCTGGAATCGTTCGGTGGATTCATCCCACAGCCGGAAATGGAGCTCGAGCGACACGGGGCTTTCGGGGTCAAAGTAATCGCCTCGCCATTGCCAACCGGTTCTGCGGACCATCATCGGCAGGTGATCGATGGGATTGGAACGCTCGGCAATGGGCTGATAGCCTAGCCCCGCCGCAAGATCGGACGCCTGCGTAACATTTTCGGGAGTGAGAAGCAGATCGAGATCGCCTTGGGGACGGAATCGCGGGTTGCTCACGAAACGCGGGTAATGAGTGAATCCCTTCAATACGAGAAACTCGAGCCCGGCCGGGTCAAAAGCGGAAGCGACTTCCCGATACGCCGCTTTGGTAAGCTCCCAGCGCGCCGCGGTGCTGGCTAGATTGCCATCGATGCGCGCGCGAACCCACTCGGGCAAATGCTCGCGGCAAGTCAAGCCGAGGCAAAGGGTCAATTGCGTGCGATCGCAGAAGTGGAGAGCCTTCTTCCAATCCTTTTCGCTGAGTTCCCGGAGCGGCCCAAAGTTGGGCGATGAAAAACGCAACGCTTCGAGAATTGCGCTGACGTAGGGAGGAACGAGTGAGTTGAAAAGGGTCAGAAATCGAATCTTAAAGCAAATTGCATGCGGCGTGGGTCGCCGGCGGAAACAGCCCGGCCGAAAAACGGACCGGAATCCGGATAGGGAATGGGGATCCCGATGTTGGGATGATTCAGGGCGTTGAACGTTTCCGCCCGGAACTCGATGGTCTTGCCCTCCCGGATTACGAATCGACGGTGCAACGCGCCATCCACGACGGCGTTGCCGGGGCCTGGCAGGATGTCGCGGCCTGCATCCCCGAAAGTGTAGGGCGCGGGAGGGGAGAACGCATTTACGTTGAAGAACTCATCGACACTGCGCTGGCCGGCCGGAAGGTTCACGCTCACGCCGGGAACCACGTTCGGACGGTTGGGCGTGCCGGAGTTGGCGTAATCTGTCGAGTAGTAAACCGGGTTGAGCGGCGTTCCGTCCTGGAAAGTGAGATTGCCGCTGAGCTGCCAGTTGCCGAGCACGGGGCGCCAAATTGGCGCGGTTGGAATGGAATAGACGTAGCCTCCGGCCAATCTGCGCCGCACATCGAAAAATGAAAGGCCGCGCTCGAGGCGTAAATTGCGCTCATCCTGCGCGCCGAAACTTTCGTAGGAGCCGGGGACAATGCCGTCGGCATCGTCAATGGACTTGGCAAAGACAAAACTGGCTATGAAAGAGAGGCGATTCGTGAAACGCTTCTCCGCCTTGATCTGCAAGGAATGATAAATGGAGTTGGCGATGTGCTGATCCTGGAAGATGGTCCCAAGCTCGGGAAAGGTCCGCAAGGATTGCAAATTCCCGGGGCGCGGAGGCAGATCCTGACCAATCTCGACGTGCGCGGGCGTGTTGAAGCGGCGGAAAAGGCCGAGATCGGTTCCCTTGGTTCCAACGTAGCCGACTTCGAACAGTGTGGCGCCGGGAAGTTCGTGTTGGATGCTGGCAGCCCATTGCTGAACGTAGGGCATGGGAGCGTGTTGATCCACGCCGTAGTAACTGGGAAAGCCAGTGGAGCTGGTTTGCGGAAAACCGTTTTGGAAAGTGAGCACCGGCATAAGCCCGCCTGGCTCATTGAGCTCATTGCTCACGCCATTGCGCACAAGATTGTAAGTTTCGATGGCTTGCTCGGGGCTGTAGTAGATGCCGTAACCGGCGCGGAACACGGTATCTTTCGACGATCCCAATAAATGGGGAAGCTGCGCGGCTAGTCCAAGGCGCGGAGCAAAATTCTTGCGCTGAGGATCGAGGCCGCTGGTAACCGGTTTGAGAACGGGCGCCGAGGGCAGCGTGGAATAATCCAGGTTCAATAGATTGCCGCGATCCTCTGTAAACGGCGTGAAATATTCGTAGCGAAGACCGGCGGAAATGGTGATGCGGGGCGTGAGGCGCCAGTCGTCCTGAATATAGCCGGCGTAGTTATCGTGGCGCAGATAGGCCTGCGCATTGCCGACAGCGCGCTGGGTTTGGGAGGGGTAGCCGAGCAGAAAATCGGCCATTGCATCGCCGGTAGTGTTGGGATTATTCGGGTCGTTAGTGTAAGTGCCGCTAAATATGAAATTTCCGCGGACGAATAGGCTTTGCAGATACGCCATGGTGAAATGCGTGAACTGAAATCCGGCTTTCCAGGTATGGCGCCCGGTGGTTCGCGAAATGCCGTTCGAGAAATACCAGGTGTTGTCGCGCTGGGTTTGCGGCAGATTGTCGGAATCCTGCACCGTTTCGTAATCGGAAACGGTCAGGGCGGGCAGGCCGTAGCTGAACGGATTGGTGGTAAGGCCGGTGATTCCCAGGTTAGAGAGTACGTTGGCGCCAAAAGCGCTCTCGGGCAGATCGAAAACACGCAGCCGCATAAATGAGAAGTGAGTTTCGCTTACCCACGAAGTACCGGCGTATGTGTGTCCGATGACGGCCTGCTGGGCCCGCGTCGTCTCGACGGTGGGTAGCGCGGGGAACGATCCAGCCAGATCCGCGCGCTCGTCGTTGATGGTGTAGCGGACGAAGAACCGGTTGCGCGATCCCCAGGCCCTGTCCAGCCGCATGGAGCCGTTGTCGGAATGATCGCGATTGGGTGTGGCATCCACGTAGTCGAAACCATTTGCCAGTGGGTAGTTCGGGAGCGGCTCATAAAGCGCGAGATATTTCGCGGTGCTTGGGTCGATGCGGCTCAAAGGAATCACGTTGTTTGCAAACGGCACGCGGGTGCCGGCTGAGGTGAGCGACAAGGGGTCGAAGATTTGCTGGCCGCCGGAGAAATCGCCGCCGCGCACGGCCGCGTCCGGCACCAGATGTTGCGTGGCTTCGGCCGAGCGGTTTCGCAGTCCCTCATAGGACACGAAGAAAAATGTAGAAGGAGTGACCGGGCCCCCCACGGTCGCTCCGTATTGATTTTGGCGGAAAACGCCGCGTGGCAATCCGGGAACTTCGAAAAATCCACGCGCGTCGGTTGCCTCATTGCGGATAAACTCGAACGCGTTGCCATGAAACTTCGAGCTGCCGGACTTGGTTGCAATATCGATAACGGCACCGCCCGACTGCGCGAACTCGGCCCCCGCCAGCGAACTCTGGATTCGGAATTCCTCCACTGTTTCCATTAATGGGATGACGGAAATGGCGCGGATGTTTTGGTCGGTATCGTAACCGCCGTCGACGA
This sequence comes from Bryobacteraceae bacterium, assembly GCA_050011295.1. Taxonomy (GTDB): domain Bacteria; phylum Acidobacteriota; class Terriglobia; order Bryobacterales; family Bryobacteraceae; genus Palsa-89. The sequence continues at coordinate 12,790 of JBEKJJ010000238.1, read as the reverse complement.
CGTAGCTGTTTTCGTCGGATCGCGCACCGTTGACGGGCGCGTTGAAGGCGACGGCGCCGCGGTTGCCTTGTTGATCGTTATTGATATCGTGCGTGAATCCCCCGAGCTGGCGAGGAATGGCGCCCGGCCCGATGGTTACCAGCGTGATGATGTTGCGTCCCAGCAGCGGCAGCGCTTCAAAAAACTCCGAGCCCAGCAAGTAGCCTTCGGACGCATCGTCGGTTTGGAGCGCGGAAACGTGCGCGGTGACGGTGATGGATTCGTGGCTGGATCCGAGATGCAGATCGAAATCGAGATGGGACTTCTTGTTCACTTCAACAAAAAGAGGCGACACGGTCACACCTTGAAACCCATCGTGCTGCGCGGTGACCGTGTACGCCCCGGGAAGAAGATCGTCAATTCTGTAACTGCCGTATTCGTTGGAGGTCGCGGTTCTCGAGAAGCCGGTGGCATTGTTGGTGGCCTGGATTGCGACGCCTGCGACGACCGCGCCTTTTTCATCGCGCACATCGCCCAAAACGCTTCCCGACGAAACCTGAGCTTCGATGGGAACCGCGAGCACTAAAAGGAGCGCAAGGAATACGAGGGCGGCCAGGAACAGGATAAACCGGCAAGACCGGTCCCGTGTTTTTAGGGCGGATATTGTCATTGGTATCTAACCTCCGGATTTAACCTCGGTCGGAATCCACCAGCCGCTCTAGACAGCCGATAGCGTCGTCGAGATCGCTGTAGCGCATCTCCCAGATACCAGCGCTCAGCAAGCGTTCATAACATCGGAATTGCGCCTCACGTACTTCCTGTGTACCAAATGTCACGTAGCGTTGGCACCACTCCAGTGCTTCGTCCTTGGGGTACCGACGGATGCGGGAGGGGCCGGGTTCATTCCGATTGAGGAAAACCAGATGATCGATGGAGCAGCCCGGAGTGCTTTGGATAGGGAGCTCGCTCGTGAATATTTCGAGGCCGATCTTGCCGTTGGGCCGCTTGAATGGCAAGCGATCCTGCAGTTCCGGAAAAAGCCGGCCGGCATCGTCGCGTAGACGAATGGCATATCGCCCATCAGCGCCACGCCGCAGCCGTTACGGACGACAAGACCGCAGTGGAGCGATGCGCCGTACTGTTGCTCGATCAGGGTCAGCCCCGCCGCGGTAAGAAAACGGTAACGGATCTGCCCATGATCGGCCGCTACGAGCTCCGTCGTCCAGCCGAAACCGAAATTCTGTTTGAAATCGCAGACCATGAAGTTCTCTGCGTCGGCAACGAAAAACAACAGATGCTCGCGCGAGCGGAAGATGGATTGCGGCGGTAACTGAGTGCTGCTGCTTGGAGCCACACCCAAATCCATTCGCGCGGGCGCTTCGTCGAATTGCTGAACGAATCTCCCCCAACCTTCTTCGGCGGCTTGGATCACGTGAGCCGAATTGGTTGCCAAGTCGAGCGGGAATCCGAAAGGGTAAAACCTGGCGCGCAACGGCAGCTCGAACGCCGAAAGCACGGGATCGGGAAGCACCATTTCCAGAATACTTTTCTCGTTCATTCGTTGTAAGATTACGTCATCGGACGTCTGAAAGCTAGCGGTCTAGGCGCGCGCAAGGGAGATTTTACAAGAAAGGTACAAACTGGAAACAAGCCGGATCGCAAAGCCGGCCAAAGCGATGCCGACTACTCCCCACCATCGCATGAACGCGTAGTCCAGAATTAAAGTAAGCGCCAGACTCAGCGCCGCCACGCGATACAACAGGTGATTCGCTTTGAGCGCGGATGTCAATCGGATTTCAAGGGCTAACAAAACAGCGATGGGGAGTTGCAACAACGAGGCTCTCTGGACCATCGAGACCAGGTGCGCGGCTGTTTCTGTGAATGCGCCTTGTTGAAAGAGAACTCGAATGATGGGCTCGGAGAAATACATCAGCCCGGCAGTGATAGGCAGAATAACCGCCAGAATGGCCAATCCATAGGTTCGCAAAGTACGGCGGAGCACGCGTGGATCGCTGAGCATGGCGCCGACCGAGATGTGCGGCAGAACGGCTGTGCCGACCGCGGTGGGCCCGATTACGATCAGCACGCCCAGTAAGCGCGTGCCGTAACTTAGAGCAGACACGCTGCCGGAACCCAATCGAGCGGCCATGCCTTGGTCGACCAGCGATGTTCCAGTCATGACCAATGTGACGGCCACCAGAGGAATATATTGATCCGCCACCTGACGCAATGACGCGGTAACTCCCGCCCAACGCGGGATCATTGGGTATCCAGCGCGTTTCACGCCGATCCCAGCGGCAATCGCTTCCAACGTTCCACCCGCCAGAGTGGCGACGGCCAGCGCCATCACGCCATATTGTTTCCCGCCGGCCAGGATCGCCACGATGGACACGATGGGCGTGATGAGAGGCACTGCAGCGGAGTACGCAAATTGATGTTCGGAGTTCAGCACCGCGCGCCAGGTGGACGCCAGGCTGGCGCATGGAACTACCGCGATCATGATCAGCAAAAGCTTCTCGGTGAGAGCCAACTTATCGGGCGCGAAGCTGGGGGCGAGTAACGGAAGGACAATGCCGGAAGCCGCCGCAGCTAAGAGGGCCGCGATGACTAAGGCCGCGCCCGCAGCCGCCAGCACGTTCGAATATAGCGCTTCCGCGGCGGCTTTTCCTTGCTTCTGGCGAAGCTCGATCAACGCTGGAATCATCGCCGAATCGAGCGGCCCCGCCAGCAGGTCCATGAAAAAGGCAGGCAGCAGAAACGCGATGAGGAAGGCGTCCATGGCATCGCCGGCGCCGAACAATCGCGCGGCTAGAATCACTTTTACGGCGCCTGCCACTTTCACAGCGGCGGTCCAGCTACCGACGGTCGCGGTGTCGGCCAACATGCGCCAACTGGTGGAGCGCGGCGGGCCCGTTTCGCGGCTGTACTCGGTCGGCCGGTTCATGCGTCTGCCAAGCATGGCATACTTCCTACGATAGTCAATGAGAGTAAAGTTTCCATGCGCGCGGCCATCGTCCATTATTGGCTGGTGAACCTCCGCGGCGGCGAGAAAGTGGTGGAGGCGCTGTGCCGCCTGCTGCCGGACGCCGATATTTTCACGCTGTTCTACGATCCCGGAGCCGTGTCGCCGGTTATTCGCGCGCGTCGAGTGCGAGCGTCCTTTCTGCAGCCGCTTCGGAAACATTATCGATCGCTTCTCCCCTTGATGCCGATGGCGCTGGAGAATTTCGATCTGCGCGATTACGATCTGGTGGTGTCGAGCGAGTCAGGACCGGCTAAGGGCGTGATACTTCCTTCTACGACGCGGCACGTATGTTACTGCCACACACCCATGCGGTATTTGTGGGACCTATATCCCGCATATCGCAACGACTGGACGCACTCGCGCCTGAAGCGCGCCCTGATGGCGCCGTTTGCAAATTATCTGCGGCTGTGGGATTACGCATCGGCGGCGCGAGTGGATGATTTTGTAGCCAATAGCGAAAATGTGAAGCGGCGGATCTGGAAGACGTACCGCCGGGAATCGGTGGTGGTCTCGCCCCCCGTAGCGGTAGAGACGTTCTATTCAAAACCGTCTGAAGATTATTACCTGATTGTCTCGGAGCTGGTGGCATACAAGCGCCTGGATTCGGCAGTTCGCGTCTGCGCTGCTACGGGGCGCAAACTCCGCGTGGTGGGCGACGGACCGGAATACAAAGCGCTGCGGCGGCTCGCCAACGGGAACATCGAGTTTTGCGGGAAGGCCAGCGACGGCGAACTCCGCGACTTGTATTCTCGCTGCCGGGCATTCCTGATGCCGGGCGAGGAGGATTTCGGGATCACGGCGGTGGAGGCGCTGGCGAGTGGAAAGCCAGTGATCGCGCTGGGCAGAGGGGGCGCGCTTGAGACGGTGCCGGTGGACGAACCGGTCGGCGGCAGCTTTTTCAGCGAAACCACGGATGCGTCGCTGCAGGACGCTCTGAAGCGCTGGGAGCTGCGTGAGAATCTGGTTCAGCCAGCGGAGTTGCAATCCTGGGCGGCGAGGTTTTCCGAGGCGGAGTTTGCGAGAAAGATGCGGGCGGAGTTGTTTCCGGAGTCCCCGCAGGACATTGCCAACTTGTAAAACTGTTGTAAAAACCATCATCCGGCTGTCAGAGTCCCGCGATGAGGGGTTACAATTTCGGTGGGTATGCAGACTGTTCTGGTGATCGACGACGACCGTAGCGTGCGGGACACCATCGGCGTGATGCTGGAACAAGAGGGATTTCACGCGGTGCTGGCTGGCGATGGTACCAGCGGCCTGAGTCAAGCGGTGGAATTGAAGCCCGGGCTTATTCTGGTGGACCTGCGGATGCCGGGGCTCAGCGGCGAAGAGGTGTGCCGGCAACTTCGCGCTACTGGAATGACCACACCGCTCATTGTCCTGAGCGCTATGTGCGGCGAGATGGACAAAGTGCAGTTGCTCGAAATCGGAGCCGACGATTATGTAGTTAAGCCATTTGGAGCGCGCGAGCTGTTGGCGCGCATCCGCGCAGTATTGCGGCGCGCAACACCGGAAGACAGCAAGGTGATGGGATTCGCGAACATAGAAGTGGATCTGACGCGGCGCGTGGTATCACGGCACGGCGAAGAGTTGAAAATGACGCGAGCGGAGTACAATCTGCTCACATTCTTCCTGCAAAATCCAGACCGGGCGCTGACGCGCGAAATGATTCTCAATTCGGTATGGGGCTACGATTCGTTTCCCAACACGCGAACCGTGGATGCCCACGTGGTGCGGCTGCGGCAGAAGCTGGAGCCGGATTCCGGCAATCCTCGCCACTTTCTCACGGTCCACGGAGTGGGCTATCGCTTCCTCCCCTAGGCTTTCATGACTCGCAACGTGCTGATCGTCGAAGATACCGAAACGTGCCGGGACACTCTCGAAGTGGCGCTCATGAAGCTTCCCAATCTCGCCGTGCAATCGGTAAACAGCGCCGAAGAAGCGCTGGAATGGCTGGACGCAAACGAAGCGTGCGCACTGGTGACTGATCTTCACTTGCCGCTGATGAATGGTTTCGAGCTGATTGAAGCAGTGCGCGGGCGGCCGTGGCGGGCATCGCTCCCCATTCTAGTGATCAGTGGAGATAGCGATCCGCGTATTCCGACTCAGGTAGCCAAGCTGGGGGCGAATGCTTTTTTTTCGAAGCCATATTCACCGGCCGAGGTTCGGCACAAGTTGGAGCAGTTGATTGGTGGTGCGCCGAGCTAGCCCGAGCAAGCGATAATCAAGCTGAGTGGCAATCCATAATTTTCTCTTCCTGTCCGTCTTCACCGGTTTGCTTTGCCTGGCGCAAGATCCAGAAACACTGCTGCGCGATCCCACGGTGAAGGCTGCGCTCGATGCCGCAAAAATCAATGAGCCGCAGGCTATCGAGCGCCAAATCCACGTATGTGAAATTCCAGCGCCGCCGTTCCACGAAACGGAACGTGGGCTCGAATTAAAACGGCTGTTCGTGGATCTTGGGCTCGAGAACGTCCGCATCGATAAGGCCGGCAACGTGATTGGAACGCGACCAGGATTATCGCCGCGGCCTAATCTGGTTTTCAGCGCGCATCTCGATACGGTTTTTCCGGAAGGAACAGTCGTGAAGGTTTCGCGCGAGGGCCATGTTCTCAAAGGACCCGGCATCGGTGACGATTGTCGCGGATTGGCCGTGATGCTGGCGACAATACAGGCTTTAGATCAGGCCAAGGTGCAAACGCCGGGGACCATCACGTTCGTCGCCGACGTCGGTGAGGAAGGCCTCGGGGATCTGCGGGGCGTCAAAAATCTTTTCGGCGAAAGCATGCCGGGCCAGATCGATAAGTTCATCTCGGTGGATGGGAACGGCCTGGACATAGTGAATATCGGTGTGGGCAGCATGCGGTATCGAGTGACGTTCAAGGGGCCGGGCGGACACAGTTACGGCGCTTTCGGAATGGCCAATTCGATTCAGGCGATGGGCCGCGCGATCGCAAGGATCTCCGATTTCAAAGTGCCGGCTAATCCGAAAACGACGTTCAATGTCGGGCGAGTGGGAGGCGGCACGTCCGTCAACGCGATTCCGTCCGAGGCTTGGATGGAGGTGGATATGCGCTCGGCCGATGTTTCGTCCTTGAAGGCGTTGAATGACGAATTCCTAGCCGCAGTCCAGGCTGCAGTGGAGGAGGAAAATCGGCGCTGGAACAATCGCGGCAAGGTCAGCGCGTCGCCCGAACCGGTGGGACTTCGTCCGGCGGGGCAAACTCCGGAGGGGTCGCCCATCGTCCAGACCGCGTTGGCTGTTTCGCGCGCGATGGGGATTGTGGAGAACCTGCGCGAAGGCTCGACTGATGCGAACGTTCCCATGAACATGAATATCCCGGCGATTACGATCGGTGGCGGCGGCTCGGGATCGGGGGTTCACACGCTAAACGAATCTTTCGATACCAAGGATTCATGGCGGGGAACGCAGCGCGCCGTGTTGTTGGCGATCGCGCTGGCACGGTAGCCTGTGGCTGGTCTGCGCGACTATAATCAAAGAAATGTCTGAGGTTCACCGATCGGTCTGCGCTCTGGATTGTCCGGACTGCTGTTCGCTGCTCATCAACGTGGACGGCGGAAAAGGTAGCCACTTGCGCGGTGATCCAGCGCATCCGATCACGCGCGGATTCCTGTGCGGAAAAGTGGCGCGGTATCTGGAGCGTGAATATTCCACCGAGCGCCTGCTCTATCCGCAGAAACGCACGGGCCGAAAAGGTGCGGGCCAATTTGAGCGGATCTCGTGGGATGAGGCGCTGGACACCATCGTCGGCCGATTGCAATCGATCTCCGCCGAATACGGCTCGGAAGCCATTTTGCCTTACAGCTACGCAGGCACCATGGGGCTGCTGAACGGCGGCGGCATGGACCGGCGTTTCTTTCACCGATTGGGCGCGTCGCGTCTGGATCGGACCATTTGCTCGGCGGCGGGTGGAGCGGGGTTGGTGGCGACGCTCGGCTTCAAATACGGAACCGAGCCCGAGCAGTTCACTCACTCCAAGCTGATCATTGCCTGGGGCGCGAATATTCTCGGAACCAACGTGCATTTGTGGCCCTTCATTGTGGAGGCGCGGCGCAAGGGTGCGCGATTCTACACCATCGATCCAGTTCGCAACCGCACAGGACGATTGTCGGACAAGCATTTCAGCATTTTCCCCGGAAGCGACCTGGCGCTGGCTCTGGGCTTGATGTACGTCATCCTCGGAGAGAATCTGCAGGATGCCGACTATGTCGCGAGGTTCACCGACGGGTTCGACGAGTTGAAAGAACTAGCCTGGAAATATCCTCCGGAGCGGGTGGAAGCGCTCACTGGTATCGATCGAGCTGACGTGGTTTCGCTCGCGAGAGAATATGCCACCACGCGGCCGGCAGTCATCCGCTTGAACTACGGGACCCAACGGAGCGAACGTGGAGGCACGGCCGTCCGAGCGATTGCCGCACTCCCCGCTCTGACCGGTTCGTGGCGCGAAGTCGGCGGCGGTTTGCAGCTCTCCACCAGCCAGGCGTTTCGCTTGAACAAGCAGGATCTGGAGATGCCCGAGCTGCAATGGCGTTCTCCACTGGGGCGCGAAGCGCGCATGGTCAACATGTCCGAGCTTGGAAAAGCGCTCACCAGCTTGGACGATCCGCCGGTGAAGGCGATGATCGTGTATAACTCGAATCCAGCTTCCATCGCTCCCAACCAGAATCTGGTGTTGAAGGGGATGCAGCGCGAGGATCTGTTCACGGTGGTGCTGGAGCAGTTCCAGAACGACACCGCGGATCATGCCGACATTCTGCTGCCGGTGACAACTTTCCTGGAGCACACGGATCTGTATTTGGCCTACGGTCATTACTATCTGCAACTGGCGCGGCCTGCTCTTCCGGCGCCCGGTGAGACCAAGCCGAACGTCGAGATTTTCCGCTTGTTGGCAGAGCGAATGGGTTTTGAGGACACATGTTTTCTTGATTCGGAAGACGACATGATCCGCACGCTGCTCAACTCCGATCATCCTTTTGTCAAAGGCATCACGCTGGAGCAATTGGACCGCGAACATTCCGTGCGGCTGAACATCGCGCCAGAGGGTCAACCGTATCTGCCTTTCGCCCAAGGAGGCTTCGGCACGCCTTCCGGTAAGTGCGAGTTTCACGCGGAGAAGTTGGATTATCAACCGCCCACGGAGTCCCGTCTGGGCGCCGCGGAATTGCGATCGAAGTTTCCGCTCGAAATGATTTCCGCCAAGAACGACGACAGCATGAACTCCACTTTCGGAAACCAATCGCGGACGGATCGCCAGACCTCTGTGCTGTTCCTCAGCCGCGCCGATGCGGAGCCGCGCGGAATCGCAAGCGGTGACCGGGTCCGGATGTTCAACGGACGCGGCAGTTGTACGCTAGTGGCGGAAGTGGACGGCAAGGTTCGGTCAGGGGTGGTGTGCGCGCCCTCAGTTCGCTGGAACAAACTGTCGCCCGATGGCCGCAACGTGAACGCGCTCACTTCCGATCGGCTCACGGACCTAGGCGGCGGCCCGACCTTCTATAGTTGTCTGGTGGAAGTCGAAAAGTGCGGCGACTGACGGGGAAGAAGGCAGAAGGCAGGCAGCAGAAGGCAGCCTCTTGCCCCGAAGCGTCCCGCATTGAATACCCGATTCGATGCTGCTTTCTCCCTTCTGCTCTCTGCCTTCTGCCTTCTGCCTAGATGCCTGCTCGTTTGCGACAAATCCTCTACTACGGTTTTCCCATGCTCTTTTGCGTGGCCGTGCATTGGCTGGGGATGAAGATCTGGTTTTACGGCGACGACTTTGCATGGCTCGGGCTCCGCCAGCAACTGCAGACTCCGCGAGATCTCATTCATATATTGTTCAGCCCCCAGGCGGAAGGGACAGTGCGGACTCTCAGCGAGCGGCTATTCTTTCTCGTCTTTAGTTCGATCTTCGGATTGGAATCGCCGCCGTTTCGAATCTGGGTGTTTCTTACGCAGTTCGTCAACATCGCGCTACTGATGCAGATTGCGCGGCGGCTTACCGGATCGTCCACCGCAGCATTCTTGGCCGCGCTGCTTTGGACTGCTAATGCGGGAATCGCCATCGCCATCAGTTGGAGTTCGGCCTACAACGAGATCGCGGAAGCTTTATTCATTCTTCTCGCGTTTCGCTTGTTCCTGGCATACGTCGACACCGGCCAGCGTAAGTTCTGGATTTGGCAGTGGGTGGTTTTCCTGCTCGGATTCGGAGCATTGGAATTGAATGTGGTATATCCGGCGATTGCAGCAGGCTATGCGCTGTGCTGCGCGCGCCAGTATTTGCGAAAGACTCCGTATCTGTTCATTCCGTCGATCCTTTTTACGTTGGTTCACCTTTTCCTGATTCCAGCGTCGACGGACGAACACTATAAGATGCACTTCGACGGCAGTCTGCTCACCACGTTCTGGAAGTATTGGGCATTTGCGGTGGGCGCGGTGCGGGATTCTCAAGCAGACTGGCGCCCGGTGTGGCTGGGTATCGGATTCACCGCGCTCGCAACCGTTGCGCTCGGGATTTTCGTTTTTCGGAAAGTGCGCAACGGCGAATGGACGGCAGTCTTTTTGGCAGCCTGGTTCGTCATCGTTTTGCTGCCGCTGCTGCCGTTCAAGAATCACTTCACCGAATATTACGTTACCGTTCCTTCCATCGGGCTCGCGATTCTGGCGGCGTGGGCCATGGCATCCAGCAGGCCGACGCTCACGCTAGGAACTGCCGCGCTACTGGCCGCGGGCTATCTGACTCTCGCGATCACTGATAATCGCATGGCGGAGACGTATCACTACAACAATGCCCGCCGGCTGAAGTATTTGATGACGGGGCTGGAGTCGCAGCAGAAAATGCATGCCAGGGAGGTGGTGCTGTTGAGTGGCATCGACAGCGATCTGTTCTGGAGCGGATTCTGTGACAACCCGTTCCGGCTGCTCGGAATCTATCATGCCTACCTGGTTCCCGCATCGGTTAAGGCTGTGCAACCGCATCCGGAGTGGGGCTGCGACACGTCCCGTTTTTCAGTCAACATAGATGACGCCGTGCCGGTGTTGCGCAACGGTCATGCTGGTGTTTTTGAGCTGGACGGGCGACACGTACGCGATATCACCCAGCAATACTTGAAAACGGTTGCCGCGGAATATGCCGAGAGGCATCCGGATTTCATCGAAGTATCGGATCCGATGTTTCAGAACCGTCTGGGACCAACCTGGTATCCGGCCGAACCTGGCTATCGCTGGATGCCGAAAACGGCGACGGTGAAAATCCACGGGCCCACCAAGAGTGGACAGATCCTGGAAGCCGGCGGCTATTGTCCGGCCGCGGTAGTGGCTCAAGGTCCACTCGAGGTTTCATTTCGAGCGGATGGAATTCCACTGGGAACGTCCACACTGACGCAACCGAATCAACTGTTCACATTGAAGTTCCCGTGGCCGCCGCAATTACTGGGAAGATCCATGGTGGAAGTTGAAATCGAGGTTAACCATACGCTCGAGCCCGCCGGGGAGACGCGGCCCCTCGGGCTGGTCTTCACAACGTTTACGATTAAATAAGCCATGAACTACTATCAACAGCATCACGAGGATTATCTCGAGGGACTCAAGACGTTCCTCCGCATTCCGAGCATCAGCACGCTCTCCGAGCACAAGCCGGATATCCAGAAGGCGGCCGAGTTCGTGCGCGACGAGTTAAAGAAAGCCGGCCTCGATCAGGCGCAGCTGATCGAGGGGCAAGGGAATCCGTTGGTGTACGCCGAGTGGCTGGGCGCGCCCGGGAAACCGACGCTCCTGTTCTATGGCCATTACGACGTGCAGCCACCGGATCCGCTGGACGAGTGGAAATCGCCTCCGTTTGAGCCGGCCATTCGCAACGACAATATCTACGCCCGCGGATCGGCGGACGATAAAGGCCAAACCTACATCCTCATCAAAGCCGTGGACGGGTTGTTGAAGCAGCACGGCAAACTTCCCATCAATGTGAAATTTCTGGTGGAGGGCGAGGAGGAGGTGGGCGGCGAGCACATTGAGAGTTATGTGGCTTCGAAGCCCGCGCGCCTCAAAGCTGACGCGGCGGTGATCTGCGACACGGAAATGTTCGCCCCGGAACTGCCCACCATTTGCGTGGGACTGCGCGGCATCGTGTACGGGGAGCTATGGGTGCAGGGCGCGGATCATGATCTGCACTCGGGCATCTATGGGGGCGCGGCGCCGAATCCCATCCAGGCCATCGCCGAGATTTTGTGCGCGCTAAAAGATGCTCAGGGACACATTCGGATTCCCGGATTTTATGATCGCGTGCAGAAGCCGAGCGACAAGGAACGGGCTGCGTGGGCGCGGCTTCCACTCAACGAAAAAGAGTACACAGAAAAAGAGATGGGCGCCAAGGAGTTGGTGGGTGAGCCGGATATTCCGCTGCTGGAGCGCACCTGGGCGCGGCCGACGCTCGAAGTACACGGCATTCGCGGCGGGTTCACCGGCGAAGGCGCGAAAACCGTGATTCCCGCTCGGGCCGTCGCCAAGATCAGCATGCGGCTGGTGGCCGATCAACATCCTGACGAGGCCGCCGGGCAGCTTCAAAAAGCGATCGCCGCGGCTTGTCCCAAGGGCGTCACCGCCGAATATAAACCCATCCATTCCGCGCGGCCGTCGTTGGTGAATCCGGACAATCGCTTCATCCAGGCAGCAGCGGAAGCGATGAAGCAGGTGTTCGGCAAGGAGACGGTGTACATCCGCTCGGGCGGGTCCATCCCAATTGTCGCGGCGTTTGATGAATTTCTGGGAATTCCGAGCGTGATGATGGGCTTCGGCCTGCCGGATGATAATCTGCACGCGCCAAACGAGAAAATGTCTTTGCCGAATTTTTTCCGCGGGATTGAAGCGGTAGCGCGCTACCTGGAAATCCTGGGAGCGTGAAGCTACTTGGCCGCCGGGCCCAGATCCAACGTCGCGAAATTGGTCCATTGGCCGTCGCTGTTCTTGGATTCCAGCACGAACTGCCACTTGCGTTGCTCGGGTTTCCAAACAAAAGTATTGATGAATGGTCCGTCGGGGTACTCGAACAGAAACCGGATTGAGTTTCCATCCCGCTTCCCATAGCCGAGCGTTTCAGAATAACGTCCGCCAAAGATGTCCAGCCAATGAGCGACGTAGCGCTCGCTCATGTTGTCGTACCCGATGTAGGCGTCCACTTGGTAGGCGGGCGGGTCCGCCGTGTCCTTCTCGTGAACGTGTAGGAACTGGTGGTTGAGCGTCCAGGCGGCGGTAACCTGGTGAGTCACCGGCTGGCCGAGGATTTGTCCCGTCATTTTCCAGGAACCGGCGAGATGATCCAGTAAGTCGTCAAAAAACTTGCGATTCTGACCGTCCAGGGGCGCTTTGGTATTTTGCCCAAAGCACAGTGCTCCAACCAGTAGTGACAGAAGGATGAATTTGCGTGTCAGCATGGGATGAGGATACTCGAACTGGCCGGCCAGTTATTGGATTTTTCGGCCACGGGCGCGGTATTCGTCTTCGAGGATTGATATCACCACCAGCGAAGCATATTGTTCTTGCCGCTTGACGCACTCCCGGAGGACGCCTTCTTCGACGAATCCAACGGATCGATAGACGTGACGCGCGCGGGCATTGTGCTCAAACACGTCCAACCATAGACGGTGGGCGGCCAGTTCGTCGAAAACTTTTGTCACGATTGCGTCGAGGACAGCGCGCCCCAGGCCTTGGCCTGGTTCGGAGACCACAACCCGCATCAACTCCACCGAGCAGTTGACGGACTGGATGCCGCGCAGAATGACGTGCCCGGCGGG
>JBEKJJ010000237.1:0-11767 GCA_050011295.1 Bryobacteraceae bacterium | reverse complement strand
CGCAATCGCTCGTTCCGGCCGATGTCGATCTTTGTCAACTCTTTCTGGCCCTGATTCCGGTCGAAGATGCGCAGCGGAATGCTCACGCTTCCACCCACGGTCTCGTTGGCGAACGAATTGCTAAACGAGGGATTATTCGAGTACCAAATACTGAACGTCGGATCAGTCGAGCCGTTGGAAACCGCGAGCTGGTAGGTGATCTTTGCCAGATCTATGTTCTGCACGGCAGCCTTCAAGTCCGGCCGCGCATCCAAAGCGATTTTCCGAAATTCCTCCAGCGGCCTCAGCTCCTCAACAAAATCAAACGGCCCGGTGACGTCGAACCGTTCGATCGCTGTCCGGTCGTTTATGAGCATCAGAAGCTGGATCTTCGCCGTCCGAAGATTCACCAGCGCGGTTTCGAAGTCGGATTCAAACTGCACGCGCTGCAGCTCCAGGCGGTCCAGATCCACCTGAGCCATATCGCCGGCTCTGAAACGCGTGCGGTTGACCTCGAGCTCCCGGTCCCAGTACTCAAGGTTTTCTTTAGCGTTCTCGAGCACCGCTTTGGCTTGCAAGGTTTGTACGAACGCGCTTTTCAGATTGAACACCAGGCTGCGCTCCTGGTCGAGATACGTCGATTCCGCAATCGCCGTGGATTCCTTGGCTTGGTCGCGCCGTAACTCGCGCTTGTGCTCCCGTTCGTGCAGGTAACTGATGCCGGGTGTTTCCACCACGCCGCTGAACGGACGCCAGACACCCATATTCCGGCTGATTTGAAAGCCATCCGCGGATATCGTGAAATCCGGATTGGGACGAAGGTAAGCAGTGATCTCGGCTGCTCGCGACTCATCGATATTCAGTTGAGCGGCCTTCAAGGTCGGGTTTTGAGCCTCGAACTTTTCTTTTATTTGTTGCCATGTAAGCCCGGTCTGTGCGGAGAGATGCTGCAGCAGGAGCCCCGCAATGAAAGCTCCGTTACGGACAAGGTGGCACCGAAATGAGGGCGATCCGGCCAGCAAGCTTCAAATTTAACCGCAGCCCGCGCGGGAAGCCAGTGATCTTGCATCCAAACAGAATGTCATTCGATTATCTGTTGTCGCCATCCCCTATCCATCGATTACCGGTCCGGTTTTACAGCCAAACATCCTGATCTTTCGGTCGAAGGGCTTGGCAGAATCCGAGATCCGCCCTACCATTTACAACATGGTTCAAGGTAAAACGACGCGGCTTCTCGGTGAGGCGGCGAACCATCAGCCAATACGGCTGCTTTTACTGGATCATCACGTGCTGTTCCGGGAAAGCTTAGCTCGCCTGCTCGCTTCAGAACAGGGTTTTGAGCTCGTGGCGGAATGCACCACGCCGGCCGAAGCATTGAAAAGCTTGAAAGACCGGGAAGCCGACGTCATCCTGGTGGATGCGCAACTTGCCAAGGAATTCATTCCCAGCGCCCGCAAGGCTCGGTACCACGGTAAAACCCTGGTCATCGCGAGCGAAATAGACGCGGCCAGTTCGGCCATCGTCCTGAGGTACGGCGCCTCCGGAATTTTCCTGGCGTCCGACTCCTCCTCGCGCCTTCTTCAAGCCATCCGGCTGGTCGCGCATGGCGAAACCTGGCTGGATCAGAAGGTCATCCAGCTCCTAGCCGAACGCTACCCGGATTATGACGATCGCATGATTGGGAACGGATGGTACGGCACGCTACCTGAACGCGAGCGCTCTGTCCTGCAAGGGATCGTGGACGGCCTATCGAACCGAAAGATCGGCGACCAGATTGGCGTCTCAGAATCCACCCTCAAGGCGATATTGCAGAATTTGTTCAGCAAAGCCGGCGTCCGAACCCGAAGTCAGCTCGTTAGGATTGCGCTCGAGCGCGAGCCGCACAACGTTGCCGAGGTCGAGATGGGAGCATCTCAAGGTTAGTTAAGCGCGGAATCTTACGGCTAATCTTTCGAGTCCCGGCGCCGTATCATAAGAGATCCCGATACTGTTCCAGCGCTTCGCGAACCAGCCGCGCTCGGGTGCGCACATTGGTTTTGGCAAATAGCTGCTGTAACGTGTTCTTAACGGTGCTTTCCGAAACATCCATCCGGGTTGCGATTTCTTTGTTGGCCAAACCCTGCACCACAAATCGAAGCACGCTCAACTCCCGATCAGCCAGTGGCGCCCGCTCCTGATGTTCGCTGTGGGATGCATCCGGGCCGGCGGTGGCCGTTTCTTCGGTGACATCGGCGATAATCGCGGCTAGCTTCGGACTCGGACCTTCTTTATATGTTGAGAACCAAACATCCGCTGTGAAAGATTCACCATTTCCGCGATGCCCACGACATTGCATAGTCGCTCGAAACTGCGGCGCTTCCTCCCACCGCAAAGCATGATGCAGCTCCGGCAGGAATGCCGCAATTGGAGTTCCAGCCAGATTTCCATCTCTCGGAGCCATCAGTTCAGCTGCGGCGCGATTGGCAAGTTCAATGAAGCCGCGCTCATCCACTGTCACAATCGCCGCCGGACTGGTCTCCACCAGCGCCTTCAATCTCTCCTGGCCCTCCAAGGTTAGACGCCGGTTGCGCACCAGCTCCGCGACAAACAATCCACAGCCCGCGAATGCCAGTGTCTCAAAGGCTAATCGAACGGGTGACCGGTCGAGTGAACTGAAAAGTTCGCTAAGTACGGCACAACTGGCGCCAAGCAGAGCGATCACCCATCTGGGAAGAAACCCCGCTGCCAGCATGATGGGGAACAAATAGAGAACACCAAATGCCACGAACGGTTTCGTCCACCAGTCCGCGATAGCGACGATCAGAATGATAGCCCCGCTGACCGCCAGGACTGCCGTTCGATTGCGCTCCTCCCAGACTCGCTCCAAGTGCCACATGGGTTTCGAGTTGAACCACTCATTATCCCACCGCCGTTCGCCTTCGCCCTACAATCAAATGATTAACCGCACGGTTACAAGGATTCTAGAGGCGATCAGGAGGCGTGCTTTTATCTCTGCCTGCGCCAGAGGAGAAATTATTCTTCACTTAGGTTGGGCGGATTCGGGGTTAGCGGAAGCTGCTTCGAGTTGCCGGAGTACGAACGGATTGTTGGGAAGTTTGCGATTCCAGTACCGCCAAAGCTCCAGCCGGTCGGCCTCAAGTGGTCCAGCCTGGGCTCCCCTGCCCGTGCGGCGGAGCAGCATGGCGAGTGAAGTATGGAGCCCCGAAACATAAACGGCATTCAGCAGGTCGTTTTGCGGGTCGGGATTCGAAGCGATGAGTTTTTGGAACAGTTCCTGGTAAATTTCCAAGGCCTGCTCGGGCTGGCCGGTCTCAGCATAATGATCCGCGAGAGCTCGCATGGCAGTGTCGGCTTCACTGCCCGCAGGGATGCTATCGGCGGGGTAATCTTTCGTTTCACTCAAGAGCCGAAAAGCGGCGTCGATTCTGACTTTCGCGTCTTTCTCGTGATGCATCAAGCGCGCGGCGTAAGAGGAACCGGCGAGCAGGAGCGTTTCTGCGCGGCGTGCAGCGACATCGTTCGGGACCTCTCGGATCCTTACTAATGAGTGGTCATAGACCTCCAGCGCCTGCTTCGGATTGCTGTGCCGCAAGACATCCCCCAGGTAATGCCCGGCCTGGGCTATCACGGAACGGCCCTGAAAAAAGTCGGGATCCTTCTGCGCGAATGGTTCCAGAGCGTCGAAGGCTTCTTGAAGTGGAACGGCAGCTTCTAGCGGGTGGTTCAGATTGACACCGCCGTCCTCTCCCAGGATGAGTCCTTCCCGGGAGCGGGTTTGGGAGAGGATCAGCGCGTTATAACCGGGATAGGGGTTCTCGCGTTGTAGTTTTTCCAATTGCTCTTTCGATTCGTGGATTGCATCCAGCGCCCCCTGGAAGTCTCCCAAATACATCAGCGCGCCCGCCAGCATATTGAACGCTTGCGCGCGCGGCCCCGGCACCGTTGGAGTTTCCTTGGAGATTTCGATCCCCAGCCGGGCATAATGAGCTGCGTCCGAAAATCGATGGAGACCCAAGTGAACCTCAGCTAGGTCTCCGTACATAAAGGTGGCGCCGTTGATCTCGCGCCTAGTCAGATTCCCGAGCCGCGCCAGGCGGCCGAAAGCATCTACAACTTGAGGAGAATATGCGAGCACGTGCTCGAAGTCGCGTTCAGCGTAGGCAGTGACTGCGCGATCGTGCGCAACATTCGCCGATAACCAAAGCGCTTGGCGGTTGTTGGGATCCGCTCCGAGAACGGAATCAGCAAATGCATTCGCCTTGATCAGGCTCTTTTCCGCCTCCCCATACTGGCCCTGTTGGTTCCATTCGGGAACTCCCTGATTGCGGGCGATGCGAAGATATGCATTACTGATTTCCAGGGCCAACGCTCTATCATGGAAAGCCTCCGGACCCAGACCTTCCAGGTACTGGATCGAGAGAGACATGAGTTTGTTCCGGAGCTTGAGGTCGGCAACGCCGAGTTCCGCTTCAAGATCGAGGAGTCTCTTCGACAGTTCATGCAATTGGCCAAAGCGTCGTTCTGCGATTATGCGCTGCCGATTTGCAACGTACAAGCCGACTGAGAGACTGCCCACCACGATCGCAGCCGCAATCACGGGAACCCAGTACCTCCGTAGAAACTTGCGCACTCGGTACCACGCGTTGCCCGAACGCGCCTTTACCGTACGCGACTCGAGAAACGCATCCAAATCCTCGGCAAACTGTTCAACCGTTCCGTAGCGCTCCTGCGGATCCTTGCGCAGCGCCTTCAGCAGGATAGATTCCAGATCGCCCTTCAGCTCCGGCGCCCATTGGCTAGGGCGGGTCACTTCCCGCGTGGTCACTACGCGCGCGATTGCTTCGGGCGACTGGTCCTCGAATTCGTGCGCGGGCTGGCCCGTGAGCAACTGATATAACACCGCGCCGAGCGAATAAATATCGGTCGCGGTACTGATCCTTCCACCCGTTACCTGCTCGGGGCTGGCGTAGTCGGGCGTCAGCATACGCATGCTGGTCATGGTGGAATCGGTTGCAACATCGAGAATCTTGGCGATGCCGAAATCAAGCAGTCTTGGCTCGCCGTCGGAAGTCACCAGGATATTGCTCGGCTTCAAATCCCGGTGAACGATGAGATTCCGGTGCAGGTAACTGACTGCTGCGCAGACCTTGAGAAATAAGCTGACTTTGTGCCGTATGCTCAGCCCAGCGCAAAAGACATCGATCGGCTTGCCTTCCACGTATTCCATGGCCAGGAATGGCTGGCCGTTTTCGACGTGTCCGGCACCCAGCATGCGGGCGATATTCGGATGAGTGAGCGAAGCGAGAATCTGCCTCTCCTGTAAGAAGCGTTCCAGCTGAGTAGCGCCCGCGCCCGGCGGCAGTAGCTTCACAGCCACTTGCTGGGTCACCTCTCCGTCGGCTCGCTCAGCCAGGTACACCGCACCCATGCCTCCACGGCCGATCACATCCAGCAGCCGGTATGGCCCACAGCGCCAACCGCTCGGATCGAGTTGGGGCAGCGCCCGGCTGGCAGCAATACTAATGTCACGCTGCAAGAACGAACTCGCGCCGGAGTCAAACGTCAACAGCGCTTCAACCTCTTGGCGCGTCTCCTCATCCACCGCATGCTCGGCGAAGTACTGCGTACGGGCCTCCACAGTCAGATCCGCCACGCTGTGAAACAATTCCTCGATGCGAGCATTCATCCGGCGAGCTCCTTATGAAGCCATGCCTGAGCGATGCGCAGCTCACGCCGAACCACATGCACGGAAATCGACAACGCGGCAGCGGACTCCTCGGCCGTCATGCCTCCGAAATAGCGCATTTCAATAAGCTGCACCTTCAGCGGATCAGTTTGCGCCAGTTTCTCCAGGGCCTCGTCCAAAGCCAGCAAAGCTTTATCCGGCTGCCGGCCCAGGTCCGGAATCTCGGCCAGTTGCACCTCCTCCATCGCGCTACGTTTGGCGGTTGCGCGCGTCCGGGCCAAGTCGACGAGGATCTGACGCATTAGCCGGGAGGCGATCCCATAAAAATGTGATCGGCTCTCGTAGGAGGGTTGCTGACCCTGGGCCAACCGGAGAAACGCCTCGTGAACGAGCGCCGTCGTGTCCAGGGACCGCTGCTTGCCTTCCTTCCGTAGATGTCCCGCCGCCAGTTTTTTAAGCTCGTCATAAACCAGCGGAATGACCGTATTGAGGGCTTGCGGATCGCCGGCGCGGACGCGTTGTAGGAGTTCGGTGATCTGCATCGCCGTCTGCCATAATACAGCACGCCCGGACGATTGCACTGGATCGCAATCCGATCTCTCTGATACCACACTTCTACCTGCGTCAAAGCGGGTTGGATTTGGACTGTTAAAAGAATTCCACGCGCGACGCGCTAATTGTTTGTTCGGATCGCGCATGTAGAGGGTGAGTAGGCTGGATGGAAAGCGTGGAGGCGCTGGTATGACAAGAAAAACTAAGTGGGTAAACGTTCCGGGCATTGCATTGACCTTGGCCGCGGCCCTCGCGGCCGCGTTACCAGGATTTGCCGAACCCGTTTTGCCAGCCCCGACCACGGGCGCGGAGTGTACATCCGTGACAGGAGTGGTTGTCAACAGCTTCACTAGCTGTTCGGCTGGCGGGGGCGTTGCGCAGGTGACGCTGGCGCCATTTGCCGGAGTGTCGTCGTCGGCTTCTGCCGCCCCTTTTATGGCCTCGGGAGGATTTGCCGACCTGATCTACGATTTCGAAGTCGTGGGCGGTAGGGTCGGGGATGTTGTACCCCTGCTTTTCACAGCCAATCTGGTAACCAACGCAAACTCGGCGAGCGACGGATTTGCCAGCATTACCGTTGGTACTTCCATTACTTTTCCCGACCCCGGCTCGACGCAGGTTGTCGCCTGCACGAACGAGGCGCTCTGCACGAAATCCGCCGACTTTTCCGGAACATTCGAAGTATCTGTAGAGTCCGGGTTCTTAAACAATGTCAACCTAGAGGCGGTTTCGGGGGAAGTCAGTACGGCTGGCCCGGAAAAGTCATCCGCAAGCGCCGATCCACTGATCGTCATCGATCCCTCGTTTGCCAACGCTGCAGACTACAGCATCGTACTCAGTCCCGGTGTCGCCAATGCGGTGGAGTCGGCCGTTCCCGAGCCGCGTTATAAACTCCTCATCGGGGTTTTCGCGGGGTTGGCGTGGTTGACTCGGCGACGGACTTAGCGACATCGGAAAGGCTCGCGATAAGCTGGTCTCGCCGGTTAAGGCTGACACGGTTTATAACTACACGGGTTCTTTCGATAACGAATACTTTGGCGCGTACACCATAGACTGCACCAGTTACTCAATCACAGGCACATTCGCCACCACGTTGAACGGATTCCAGTCGCAAGTGGCGTTGGCGAGTAGGCGGGGCTGCCGGCGGGAGTAACAGCGAGCTTTGCTCCGGCGAGTATCGTGGGGCCTGGAAGCGGCACCAGCACATTGACGTTGGCTGCCGCGTCCGGTGCTGTGTGCAATTTGACGGTGACAGCCGCCGGTGGCGGCGTGACGAAAGCGCAGCCGCTGGCGAAAGTAAAGTAGGACGTGATTGTGCGCCCACTTCACAGGGTGGCTTTGCCACGATTGACGGATGGTCGGGCCAGCGACGAAAGAAGCGGCGGGCGATCACCCTTCTCTCCCCGAAATTGCGCACACAGCAAGGCTACCATGCCATCCACGGTTCCGGCTGGTTCTCTGCCCTATATTATCAATCGGTTACGCGGGCCTCTCGAAATTGCTCCATTCAACCGAATATACAACTGAGCAATAGGGGCGTTGAAATTGTCTTCGAAGGGTCTCCGCGAGGTCGGTACGGCACTTTTCAGGCAGCATGCTGCTACGCGCTTCAACTACGCGCATTCGCTGACTTCAAAGAGGGTCGCGGATTCACTCCCTTCTAGCATGGGGTATCTGCGCAAGCGGTTTATGTTGTGGTTGAGCGCCGTCGTTTGCCTGTTGGCGTTGGGTGTACCGGCACGCGGTGATCTCTCCACTCCAACAGCGGTGCCCCCTGAGCTGACTCAAGGAATTGAGTTGAATGGGATCGCCGCAGTAAGTGGCGTTGCATCTCTGGCGGGAGTTGCTTGTCTCGCGGCTTTCTGGATTTTTAGCTTGCGCCGCCGCTTGCTCCAGCAAAGCGCGGAATTGTCGACTAGGAATGGAGAACTGCACCAGAGTGAAGAACTATACCGGTTAGGGTTTGAAAAGAATCCAGACCCGATATGGGTCTTTGATTGGGGTGCTTACGTTTTCCTGGCAGTCAACGAGGCCGCGACCCGTCAATACGGCTACTCCTCGGAGGAGTTCCTTGAGATGACGATCGACCGAATCCATCCGGTTGACGAACTTCCCCGCCTACAGGAAGGGCTGCTCCCAGGAGGCATCTGGAAGCATCGGCGCAAGGATGGAACTCTCATTGATGTTGACATCACAACGAGCGAAATTCAATTTCGCGGACGGGCTGCATGCTTGGTCCTATCTCATGACGTCACCGAACGTTCGAAGGCTCAAAAAGACTCGGAAGAGAGGATGCGGCTGGCAGCCGTTGACGTTGAGATAGGCAATGCCCTGCTACAAGGCAAAAACTTGCAAGAGATTCTCCGAACATGTGCCGAGGCCATGGTTCGCGACGTGAATGTGGCGCTCGCGCGGATCTGGACCTTGGACCAAGAAGAAAAGGACGTGCTCAAGCTGCAGGCGAGCGCAGGAATCTCCGCAAATGACGGCGGCTCAGATGACCGCATACACTTAAGTCAGTCAGGTATTGGGACGATCGCGTCCGAACGGAGACAATATGTCAGCCGCAATCTCGCGGACGATCCGCTTCTAGACGGCCAGGAATGGGCAAAGCGGGAAGGGCTCGTAGCGTTTGCCGGTTATCCTCTCATTGTCGAAGAGCATCTGGTTGGTATCGTTGCATTGTTCGCGAGAGAACCGTTCAGCACGACTGTTGCCGAGGGCCTGGCTTCCTTAGCGAACGATATTGCGGCCGGAATCGAACGCAAGCGCCTGGAAGAGAGGTTAGGGCACGGACGGAGTCTGCTGCAAACACTGATAAACAATGTCCCGGATTACATTTACGTCAAGGATGTCCAACACCGCTTTCTGGTGGCCAATGCCGCCTTGGCGCGTCGAATGGGAGCCGCCAGTCCAGACGAACTCTTGGGGAAGAGCGACTTCGACTTCTATCCCAAAGAGCAAGCGGAGAAATATGCGAGTGACGAAGATGAGGTGATGCGCTCGGAGTACGGGGTCGTCAATCGCGAGGAATCCACGGAGGACCGGGAGGGCAATCTCATCTGGCATTTGACAACGGAAGTTCCCTTTCGCGACGAGGCCGGCAATGTCCTCGGCGTGGTCGGGATCGGGCGGAATATAACCGACCGGAAAATGGTGCAGGCAGCCCTGGTGGGCGCGAAGGAGGCGGCTGAGGCCGCCAATCGCGCCAAAAGCGAGTTCCTGGCCAATATGAGTCATGAGATCCGGACCCCGCTGAACGGGGTGATCGGAATGACGGGCGTACTGCTCGACACCGAGTTGAGCGGCGAGCAACGAGAGTTTGTCGAAATAGTCCGCCAATCGGGCGACATCCTGCTCACTGTCATTAATGACATTCTGGATTTTTCAAAGATCGAAGCGGGCAAGCTGGTGCTGGAGTCCTCTCCGTTCGATCTTCGGCAGGTGATTGAAGAAATTGCCGAAATGCTGGCTTCCAAAGCGGCGAGCAATGGGATCGACTTGGTTGTTCACTATCCACCTGGCGCGCCGCGGCATTTTGTCGGTGATGCCGGACGGATCCGTCAGATAGTAACGAATCTGGCTGGCAACGCTGTCAAGTTCACCGCCAGCGGTCATGTACTGATCGCGGTGGAGTGTCAAGGTCAGGATGAGCTCCGCGCCGAGATGCAGGTTTCCGTGCGCGATACCGGCATTGGAATTCCCGCGGAAAAACTCGGATCGCTCTTTCAGAAATTCACGCAGGTAGATTCCTCGAACTCGCGAAGACATGGCGGGACCGGACTGGGGCTAGCCATCTCTAAGCAACTGGTCGAGCTTATGGGCGGCTCCGTCCACGTAGAGAGCCGCCTGGGTGAAGGCTCGACGTTCTGGTTTCGGTTGCCGTTGCCGATCGACACGCGCCCCGCGCCGGATCCCGCTCCCGTCATCGAGCTGGCAGGCCTACGAGTCCTCATCGTGGACGACAACGAAGTGAATCGTCGCGTAGTGCACGAGCAGATCTCTAGCTGGGGAATGCGCAACGGATGCTACGCTTCGGGCAAAGAGGCGCTGAAAGCGGTTCGAGCGGCGAACGCGAGCGGAGATCCCTATCACATTGTGATTACCGATTACGAGATGCCGGAAATCGATGGGGCGGCCCTTACGGCGTCTATCAAAGCCGATCCCAAGCTGAAGGACACCTTGGTGGTCATGTTAACTTCAGTAGGTAATTGGCAAGAAGTGCGCGGCTCGGAACGTGAGATCATAGACGCCTGCCTGGTCAAGCCTGTAAAGCATTCGCAACTGTTGAACGCGCTTTCCACAGTCTGGTCGAGGAAGCTGGAATCGACGCCCCAGGCCGCCACGCAAACTGAGTATCAGCGCTCCATAGCAGCTCTTCGCGCGAATCCCTTCGGCCAGGCCGGGACTCCTATCCGCGTGCTGATAGCCGAAGATAACGCCATCAATCAGAAAGTTGCGCGCAGGATGCTGGAACGGCTTGGCATCCGCGCCGATGTTGCGGCGAACGGCCGGGAGGCGGTTCATATGGCGGCGGACCTCTCCTACGATGTCATCTTAATGGATTGCCAAATGCCGGATATGAACGGATATGAAGCCTCCCTGGAGATTCGACGGCGGCAAAGACCAAATCAGCGACTTTCTATTATCGCCATGACCGCCGACGCTACCGTAGGCTGCCGGGAACAGTGTCTGGCCGCAGGAATGGATAATTTCATTGCGAAGCCGGTCAAACTGCAAGATCTCAAAACAGCCCTCTCAGAAGCATTGGCCTCAGTGCCCAGCGAAAATGTTGCCTTAGACCGGTCAGGCGGACAGTGATGCGCGGCGAGGTCTCGGATTCGAACGAGAGTTTGAGGCGCACTCAGCCGCCCATCGCTGTCGGCTTTGTAAGCCATTTAGAATATTTGGTGCGGAGAGGGGGACTTGAACCCCCACGAGATTACTCCCGCTAGCACCTCAAGCTAGTGCGTCTGCCAATTCCGCCACCTCCGCGTGGCTCCAAACCCGTTATTTCTTCGGCGGCGCAGCAGGTGGCTTGGCTGGCGCTTGCTTCGCGGCTGGCGGCTTGGCTCCCGGCTGACCGGGTAAGTTGAGCGGCATTGTCGTCGGCGTGCCACCTTCCGGAGTCACCGTGACGGACGGAGTCCCAGTAGGCGCCGCTGGTTTAGCTGGACCTGCCTTGGCCGCCGGCGCCTTCTGCCGTTCCAGAACGCTGCCCGATGCTGTCGCGTTTCGCGTCGCCAGGATGGCCAGCGTGAGCGAAGTCACCATGAACACCGCCGCCGCGATCGTGGTGGCCTTCGAGAGAACCGTTGCCGAGCCGCGCGGGCCGAAAGCTGTCTGCGATCCCATGCCACCGAACGCCCCTGCCAAATCCGCGGCCTTGCCGCTTTGCAGCAGCACCACCACCACCAAAAAGAAACATACGATTACATGAATAATAGTCAGTACGATAGTCATCCGAACTCCAGGGATACTCGCCGGTCTTACTTAATGTAAGGATGGAACGGGCGTCAGTTTCTAGTATAAAACAAAGCGGGCTGGGCT
>JBEKJJ010000236.1:0-11781 GCA_050011295.1 Bryobacteraceae bacterium | reverse complement strand
AGGCCGCGCATGCGCAAACCGATCTCGAAATGGCGCGCGCGATTTACAACCATGTTGTGTCGACGGTGAAGTACGACAAAACCGGCAAGGGCTGGGGACGCGGCGACATCTACTATGCCTGCGATGCCCGGCGCGGGAACTGCACCGATTTCCACGCCATTTTCATCGGCTATGCGCGCGCCCTGGGCATTCCGGCGCGATTCGCAATCGGGTTCCCGCTGCCGGCCGAGCGTGGCGCGGGTAAGATTGCGGGATACCATTGCTGGGCGGAGTTCTACGCAGGAATCGGATGGATACCGGTGGATGCGTCGGAAGCCGCTAAGAATCCCGCTAAGCGTGAGTATTTCTTTGGCGCGCACGATGAGAATCGCGTGGAGCTTTCCAAGGGCCGCGATGTAGTCTTGACGCCGAGGCAGCAAGGCGATCCGCTGAATTATTTCGTGTATCCGTACGTGGAAGTTGACGGCAAGCCGTATACGAATCTCGAGACCGGTTATTCTTACCGGGATTTGTCTCCAGTTGCGCAGCGTTAGTCGTAGCGCAGAGCCTGCACCGGATTCACGCGAGTGGCGCGGCTGGCTGGGATAAACGATGCGAGCGACCCACCGAGGACGATCATCGCGAGCGTGACCGAGATTCCCAGCGGGTCAGACGTGGTCACTTCAAACAGCATGCTGCGAAGGAAGCGCGCCAGCAGAAGGGCGAGCGGCAATCCAATCAGCGTGCCGCCAGCCACCAGCAACGTGGATTCACGGAGGAAGAGCCAAAGCACGTCGCGACGTTGAGCGCCAATGCTTAGGCGAATCCCAATCTCGCGCGTGCGCCGCGTGACCGAATACGAGATCAGCCCGTAGATACCAACCAAAGCGAGCGTTGTCCCCAGAACGCCGAATAGCGTGGACAGGAAGGTCAACAAGCGGTCCTGCGCAATGATAGTGTCGCGCACCAAGGCCATGGAGGAAACGCTAAAGACCTCGAAGCCTGGCGCGGCGGTTTTGACGAGCTGGCGGACCCCGTGTTCCACCTGGCCAGATGAACCCCGGTAACGAATCTCCAGCGGCGCCCACTCCCCTTGCTGATCGAAAGCGAGGTAGACAAGGGGCTGCGCGCCCTCCCGCACGTTCTGGTATTTGCTGTTGCCTGCGACACCGATGATCTGCATGTTCTGGGTATTCCATCCATCAAAATGCTTTCCAACCGGATCCTGACCGGGCGAAAGCAGGGACGCCAAGCGTTGGTTGATAATGGCGACGGGCGCAGACCCCTTGCGATCGGCCGCTTGAAAATCGCGCCCGCGAAAGAGAGGGATGAGCATGGTTCGAAAGTAGCCGGGACTCACAATCTGGAAGGAGACGTGGTCAATGTGACTCGAGGTCTCGCGAATCGTGATGTCGTCCGACATCATAGTCTGGCGCACTTTCACTTGGTTGTCAAGTGGAGAGCGAGCAGCGGTTATTCGGTGGCGTAGTTGATTTCCATGCGGCGGACCTGGAAACTGGCGGCTACCAGGACAGCGGCTGAGACCAGTAGCAGGCCGGGAACGGCGATGTAGGCGGGCATGGGGTCCACGTTGATCGAGAGCATCGCGAAAAAGGTGCCCGACTCAGGGACAATCTGGATGGGGCACAGGGATTTCAGATAGTAAATCACGCTGATTTTTTGCAACACCGACGGCAGCAAACTGTTGATGGATTCCCAGACCAGAATCACGGCGGCGGGAATCAGAGGATTGCGGAAGACTACGCCGGCTGCGAGAAAAATGCTGCCGTAGCCGATGCAGGCTAGGATGGTCGCGCCGAGATATGCAGCCATGTGCGATAGGCCGTTGCCATTCATCAGGTAATCCGAGAAAACTCGCCAACCGTGCGACCAGTATAGGCCCGCGATTTGGAGCACGGTGCTCGAGGTGAAGATCAGGCAGGTAGCGATGACGCCGGCCAGGAATTTTCCGGCCAGCAGCACCTCGCGGCGAATGGGCGCGAGGAAATAATAGTGCAGGCTACGATCCAGGACTTCGCCGCGAAACAAGTTCATGAAAATTCCGAGGCACCCGAAGAAAACGGCCAGCCGCAGAAAGAAAAGCTGGAACAGCGTAGCGAAGACGTTGGTGTCCTGGCCGAAATCGGGTTTTCGGCCCATTTTAATTTCCACGATGGATTTCGCCGTGAACAGGACCACGGGCAGGTAGGCTAGCAGGTAAATCCAGAAGCCGCGCTTGGATAGAAATGTCTTGCGCATTTCCAACCGAAGCACCGCCAGTATTTGTGTGATCCAGAGCGGATTCATCGGCCAGCCTCCTCGGAACCGATCAGGTATTCATATACCGAATTTACGTCGTCATCGGCCGGCGCTACGGATTCGATGGTGACGCCGTTCTGGGCGATGTGATTCAGCAAAAGATAAAATTTGTCCGGATCGCGGGTCTTCACCAGCACGCCGAGCCCGTCTTTGTGGATCTGGGCCTCCACTACCGAATCCTGCTCGAAGACTTTGGCGGCCAGGACGCCGGGGCGATTGCAACGCACCAGAATCTGCATGGGATGCTCCTGCATTTCGCTGCGGACGCCGCGGATCTTGCCTTCGGCGACCACATAGCCGTTGCTCAGCAGGATGACTTGATCCGAAATCTGATCCACTTCATGCAGGATGTGGCTCGAGATGATGACGTGCATGCCATCTTCCGCCAAAGCGCGAAACAGGGCGATGGTTTCAGCGCGGACCAGAGGATCGAGGCCGTTCAAGGGCTCATCCAGCACCAGGACGCTGGGCCCATGGCAGATGGATTGAGCGAGTTTGATACGCTGCCGCATGCCTTTGCTATAGCCGGCGATTTTACGGCGCGCCGGTTCCACCATGCCCACTCGCTGGATGGCTTGCCATGTAAGATCTTCGGCTTCGGCGTGGGCGCAGCCATACAAACGCAGATACGAATAGACGAACTGGTAGCCTGTAAAACCCTTTGGGAACGAATCGAACTGGGTGCAGTAGCCGACATAGCGAAACAGCTCCTCCGGCTGATCGGGCCGGATGCCGAGCACGTTGATGTGGCCGCGCGATGGCCGGATCAAGCCGGTCATCAAGTTCATGAGAGTGGTTTTGCCGGATCCATTGGGTCCGACGAGACTGGTGATGCCGGGCGGGATGGACAGATTGACGCGGTTGACGCCCAGCACGTCTCCATAGAACTTGGAGACATTCTCAAACACCACTCGATCATTCGCGCGCATCAGCGTACTACCTCATAAGCGCGTACTTTCTTTGCCAATAGCGCCAGGCAGATGCCGCACATGGCGAGCAAAGCGATCCAAGCGCCCGCAACCGGGATGTCGATCCGCGCATCCACTCCGAAAAGCTGGGCGCAGACGCGGGTGATGAGCGGGCCAGGAGCGATGTAAAATCCGATGTTGGATTGCATCACAGCGTTGATGGCGGCGCCGAAGCCGGATAGCAAAAACATGACGCCCAGGATGAGCGCGCCCGCTGCGATCCGCCATTTCACCCAGGCGGAGAGTGCCATGGCGAGGAGCGAAATCATTAAAATATAAATCCAGGAGCTCAATAGGATCGCCGAGGCGAGCGAACGATTTTCCCACATCCAGCCTGGCCCTGAGAGGTTCGCTTCGATTCCAAACAGGATCAAGGCGGGAATCCAGGTGATGAACGACAACAGATAGAACAGCGAGCATAGCTTCCCGAGCACATACTCGGCGCGGGAAAACGGACGGCAGAAATAGAGAGGCAACGCGCCGTTGGCGAGATCGGGAGCGATGGTATTCGGCCCGATGAACGCGGTGAGGAAGAATGCGATGGCGCCCTGGACGCCTAAAAATCCCAGGAAAAAATCGCCGTTGACGTTTATAGCCTCATTGTGGCGGGAGTGCACCATGTTCAAGATGGCGGCGTTGTGATTCAAGTAAATCAGAATGGCACAGATGAGCGGGCTGAAAAAACTCAGCACAAAAATCGTGGTCAGGAACTTGGAGCGGAACATGCCGCGCAACGCATAGCGCGTCAAGACAAAGAAGCGCGACCAGGGCGGCGTAAGGCGCCCGGTGTAAGAGCGATAGCTGCGTTTATAAACTGCCATTGGTGTTGCTCTCCATGGCCTTGAGGAAAATATCTTCCAGCGTATCGCGACGGTAGTTGAGGCGGCGCAACTGTATTTGGCGCTCGGCCGCCAAACGATAGATGTCGCGGATTTCCATGCCGTCCGAGAGCACGGCCTTCAATCGGTTCGCGGAGAGCGCGCACTCACATCCCATCCCCTCTAACGCGAGCGCGAATGCGGCGCTATCGCCCACGGGTTCCATCTCAACGAAGTGACGATTGGCGCGACGTTCTTCTTCGAGATTTGAATAATGCACGATGCGGCCGTCTTTCAAGATCAGCACTTCTTCGCAGATCTCTTCCACATCGCGCAGCAGGTGCGAACACAGCACGATATGTACGTCGTGCACCTGGCGCATTTCCTTGATCATGCGGATCATGCGCTGGCGCGCCGGGGGATCGAGGCCATTGGTGGGTTCGTCCAAGATGATCAGCTTGGGGCCATGCACGATGGCCTGCGCCAACTTCGCGAGCTGTTTCATGCCGAGCGAATAGGTCCCTACTCTGCGGTAGCGCGATTCACCCAGGCCTACATAGAACAAGGATTCGTGAGCGCGTTCGAGCGCGGCTTCGGATGGCAATCCTGATAGTTCGCCCATGAACCGGATAAATGAGACGGCGGTCATGTTCGCGATGAACGCGTCGTTTTCCGGCATATAGCCGACTACGCTGCGGATTTGTTTGGTCTGCGTGCGGATATCGTAACCAAAAATACGAGCCGTGCCGGCGGAAGGTTGATAGAAACCGAGGAGGGTATTAATGAGTGTGGACTTCCCGGCTCCATTGGGGCCGAGAAGTCCGATGGTCCGTCCGGACAGGGAGCACGTCAGGCCTTTGAGGATGTCCCTCTTACCGAAGCGTACTCCCAATCCTTCGAGCTCGATTACCGGTGTCATTTCTTAGCTTGCGTTCCAAGTTTCTTCTGTACCAGCATGGCATTTCCCAAGATTTGCGGCACGGCCAGCGTATCGAGATTCAGGCCGAAGAATGAGCCGGTGGATGAAACCAGAATCCGGCTCGGTTCGCCATAGGCGCAGATTACACCTGGCGTGCTGTTGGCTTGTAGTTGCGCAATGGCTGCTCTTTGCGCCGGCGATACGGCGCTGGTGGCGTTCAATCCGTCGGCCAGGCTGCCGAGCACCGAACCCAGGTTGTGATAAATCACACCTGAAATATTGGTACTGGAGTTGCGCGGCATCTGGTTCCGGAAATTCGCGGAGCTGGTCAGCGTGTATCCGGTGCTCTGGTTCTGGATGGCGCGCTGCAGCAGGTTTTGATTGGCGGCTGCCACCAGGTATCCGTTGACAAAAGTGTAGTCGGCTTCGAATACGCCGGTGCTGGGTTTTACGGTGTAGATGGTCAGCGCACCGGATTGAGTGTTGGTCAAAGTCAGCTTGACGGGGTTGTTGGATTGTTGATTCGCATAGTTGACGGCCGCTTCGATGGCCGATTGCAACTGGCCAGGATTGTAGACTTCGACGGCGAACTCCCAGCTTGGGATGGGCAGAATCGGACCGTCGATCGCGAAGGCAATATCTCCGCCCAGCGAATTCGCTACATCGTTGATGATCTGGTAGCCCGCTCGGCTGATGTCAGACAGCGCTTCGTTGCTCTGCGCATTGTCGGCCTTGGCGGTATTCATCAGCTCCTGCAGCAAAGCGTGGGGATTCTTGATTACGAACCCGGCCGCGATGCTGGCATCCGGAGAAACAAAGTTGAGCGAGCCGATGGGGCCGGGAGCAGCCAGCCAGGATGCCACGCCTGTGCGCTCGCGATTGAAGGTCAGTGAAACCTGGTTGTCTACTTGTCCTGCCACATCCTTGCGCTCGAACAACACGTAGCGCAGGTCCTTGATTCCGGATTGATCTGGCGTGGAAGCTACCATGGTCTGACGACGCTCTCTTCGATCTACGGAATCCGAGAACATTTGTTCCGTATCAATCGCGAGCAGCCATCCGGCGCCGGATTGATAGGATTGCATAACGTCGCTATAGAGGCGCGTGTCTTCGAAGCTCTCGCTTCCAGAAGCTCCTTCCACGATGCCGGCCACTTCCTGCAGCGGATGCGTGGCGGAGGACAGCGCGATGATGTTTTTGTTGATGTAAGCTTGCAGGCCTTTCGGGGGCGTCGCGGTGGTCATAGTGGCCGCGCTCTCATGAATGGTGAGCGACATCCCGTGCTGGTTCGCGCTCAAGGCCTGGAATTGGGCTTGCAGTGTGTCTTTCAAACCGGGTTGCGTAACTTCGGCCAGGAACAACGGCTCCTTGACGCCGTTTTCGTCCACGGTCATCGCGAAGACGATTTCGTTGCCCAGGCCATCGGTAAAGGTTTTGATCTTCTGAACGATGTCGTCGATCGAAGGCTCATTCGGAGCGGGTTGGTGCTCGCTCCACCATTGTTTCAACACTTCACTTTGCTCCATGCGCTGCTGGAACAGGCGATTGGCTTCGGTGATGGTGGCGCCGATATTCGGGATGGCGGCGTAGATCACCGCGTCGTGCGGGACGAATTTCGTGAGATTGGATTTATAGCGCAGGCCGGGTGACGGCATGGCTTCCAGTTGCTTCTGGATGGCGGAAAGCTCGCCCAGGACGGACACGTATTGCGCGGCGTTCTGGCTCCAGGCAACATCGTCTTCTACGGGGATCTTGGCGATGCTGGCATCGGTGGTCACCTGGTCGCCGCGCTGCAGAGTGTCGGTTTGGTTCTTCTCTTCTACAGTGACCGTACCTTCCACCACGGAGACGCGTGAGCCTTTGGTTCCTGTACTGACGGCGAAGATGGTTCCCTTCACTGATACGAGACAATCGGCCGTTGCAACATATAGCTTGCCATTGCGCTGCTTGGCAGCCTGCACTATCACGTTGCCGCGATCCAGATGGATGGTGGTGCCGCGGGCGGTGCGCGTGAAGGATACTTGCGAGCGTTCATTCATTTCGACCAGCGATCCGTCGGTGAGGCGCAGGACAGCGGTAGAGTTTTTGGAAGTCCGGACGGCCTGCTTTTCGCCGAGCTCTTTGCCGGAAAAGATGGGCGTGTTGGAGCGGTCGGCAACTTGATAGAGGATTCCGTGGACGGTTGTGACGGTGGCGCGCATTCCGGGAGCCGGCATCAGGTTTCGCATCACTCCCCAGGTGCTGAGTCCGACGCCTACTGCGAGGGCGGCGGCGATGGCCCATTTCGCGACCATGGGAAACGGGCGAACCACGACCTTCGGACGTGGGAGGGTTCTTACTTTTCCGGAGCGCGCGGCTTGGAGGGCATGCCGGCAATCGACGCACTGGTGGGTGTGATCCTCCAGCAGAAGGGCACGCGATTCGGAGAGCGACTTCGAAAGATAGGCCGGGATGAGGCTCTGGAAATCGGCGCAGGTGCGCAGGAGTTCGAGCGATGCACCGGAGGCTTCGCGCGGAAGAATGCGGGCGCGAACCCGGGCGGCGGCTTGTTCCAGCATGGCCGCATCGATGGGCTCGTTGCGGATTTCGTCTATGATTTGATCCAACCTGTCCTTTTTCATGACTCTCTCCTAAGACCTCTCTCCTAAGTAAGCTCGAACGTCTTTCTGCAACCGGGTGCGCGTGCGATGCAAAATCACGGCTACGTGAATCTGAGAAATGCCCAAAATCTTCGCGATATCCTGATTGGGGAGATCTTCGAAGAACCGCATCGCGAAGATCTCGGCCTCGCGGGGATTCAGCCTGGCTAGCGCCACGCGCAGACACTCGCGCAGCTCTTTGGCTTCCGGCTGCTGCTTCTCGGTCGGAAGAGCCCCCGGTGGGACGTCATCCAGCGGCACGTTGCGGGCGTCCTTGCCGGAGCGGACCACGTCGAGTGAGACGTTGATGGCCGCGCGCCGGAAGTAGCTTTCCTGGCGTTCCAGGGCGCGGGCTGCTTGGTCGCGCCGGAGCATCCGCAGAAATACCGTTTGCAGCACATCTTCGGCGTCGGCGGCGTTGCCGGTGATGCGATACGCCGTGCGGAAGACCAGGCCGTGATGAGCCTGATACATCTGCTCGAGATCATCCGGTATCGGAGTAACGGGTTCCTCCCGAATTGCGAGTTGCAGAGGGCACCTCCTGTTCGTGTCGTAAGTAAGGACAGGGGTTTGGGTACATTATTACAGACGGCGGGCGGCAGACGGCGGGCGGCAGAAGGCAGGCGGCAGTAGGCAGAAGGCTGCGCCGTGGTGTCCGGAGTTGGGATTGGGGTCGTTTTTGCATTTTTTAGTTTTGTTCGTAGGGTATTGATTTCAGACATCTTCGGGTGGGTGCATGATCGATTTAAGGTAGCAGGTGGTTTGGTGGGGAGAGCGTGTCGGGGGGCGCAAGGCGTTGCTGTTTCGCATCATAAAGCGCGGAGAAGTTTGTGAATCAGCCGGCGTCGATCGCGCGCGAGAGATCCCGGAGGGTGACCATCAGCGTCATGGCGTCGCTTGGGGAGGGATCAAAACCAAGGGCGATGTAGAATCTTCGCGCGTCGTCGGAAATCGCGTGGACTATGATGCCGCGAATTCCGATGGTGTCGGCCGCTTGGACCACTCGGAGGGCAGCGTCGCGGAACATGGCGCGGCCCAGGCCGTGACCCTGGTATGCGCGATCCACAGCCAGCCTCGCTAGGACTACGATGGGGATCGGTTCCGACAAGTTGGCCTGCGCGATGGCGCCGGAAGCGAGCGCGTAGAAAGCTACGACGCGTTTGCCTTCACAAACGACGTAACTTCGGGACGCGCCGGTCGACTGGTTGGCTAGAGCGCGGCGGCGCAGCCAGTTGTCCAGTACGGCTTGGCCGGAATCGAAGGCTTCGGTCTGATGCTCCGTGGTCAGGGGCTCGGGCGATGCAAGCACTACTCACTCCCAGGGTGCGGGGGTTCGCAGGCTCTTCAGCAAGCGCTTGTTGGGCCGCGGCCGGGCGTCCAGGCGTGTCAGGAATTGGCGGTATGCCTTCGGACTCACGGTAAGAACAGTGCGATCCAGCAACGTGTCTTCAGCGGCGCGGCGGGCGGCGTCCAACACGAAGTCAGTTCGGTTCTTGCCGGCTAACCGCGCGGCTCGATCAATCAGTTCGCGCACTTGCGGCTGGATGCGGATGTTGAGTGCTTCGCGTCGGGCGGGTTGGCGGGAAGAGGCGGGCATATGTTAAGTGTATCAGAGCGTAATGACGTTGTCGTTACAAACGAAGCGTCGGCAGGAGTGCCGACGCGGCACGCAAGAGTGCGTGCGCCACACACAGACACAGGAACTGTCAGGGATGGGATATGGCGATGGTTACTTTGCTTGATGTGGTCGTGCTGCCGATTTTGAGCTGGATTGGGACCGTGTCGCTCGGGCTTACGCCCGTGGGAACTTGGACGTTGATTTGGTTCAGGCCGACGAATTGGGGTGAGAGGCCGGAAAACTGGACATTTGCGGAGACGCCGCCGATTAGTACTGTCGGTGTGGTGA
Organism: Bryobacteraceae bacterium; assembly: GCA_050011295.1. Taxonomy (GTDB): domain Bacteria; phylum Acidobacteriota; class Terriglobia; order Bryobacterales; family Bryobacteraceae; genus Palsa-89. The sequence continues at coordinate 2,233 of JBEKJJ010000236.1, read as the reverse complement.
CGGTGTTCCGGGTTGCGGCGCCGGGGGCGGTGCCGTCCGTAATGGCCGAAGTTACCGGGCCTAGGCCGTTGGCCAATAGAACTAAAATGTCGCCAGGCTTGGCCGGGTGGGTTGCGTCGGCTAGAGAGCCGTCTGAGTTGATGGCGATGGCTTGGCCTATCCCTGAGTTGGTGGTCAATAATGCCGGGGCCGTTGCCGCTAGCGGTGCAGAAAATGCTTGCGACACGCCTGTGCCCGTGGTCACGACGATGTTCCCGGTTCCAGTAGGTGTGCTCAGGGCGTTCCAGGGGATTTGCACATTGATTTGGAGGGGCGAGACGAAAAAGAGCGGGGCTGGAATGCCGTTGACGGTGACCGAAACATTATCGAGCGAATTTGGCAGTGGGATTTCAGAAGCGTAGGTGATGGTCGTTGCGAGATTCGAGCCAAACAGGGATGCGATACCGCCTTCGGGCAGCGGAGCGCCTACTACGAAGCCGGCTCCATTCAAGGCTCCGGTGACGGTGGGCGAATTCGCATTCGCTACTGGAAGGGCGCGGAGGTTGTCGAGGTAATAGGTTCCCGCGCCGCCTAGATAAACCATCGCGGATTTTACGTTGGTGAAGTCGGGCGTGCCGTTGAAGCAGGTGAGTTGCGTGGGATCGAGCGCGACCGTTATGGTGCTGGGTTCGTTCGAAGGCAGCGGCTCAAAGTTCGCGTTCTGACACCAGACGTAGCTGGAGCCGGATTGGAACGCGATGGCGGAGGTGCCAGCCGCAGCCGGGGTCTGAATATCGATGGCTAGCGCCGCGCGCGCCGAAAGATCCAGCGCGGATGGAAAGAGCACGCCGAACCAGCCGCCCGTGGTCACGTTTACCTGCAGTCCAGAATTTCCGTCAGTGTGAAACGCGGAAGTTTGGGAAACGGTTCCGGCGGCCGGACTCACCGGGCCCCAACCGTCGGTACCGAACTCGAACGATTCGAGGGTCCATGGACCGGTTGGGCTGGGGCTTACGCTCACGAACAAATACGCGGCGTTCGATAGCTTGTGATTGCTGTCTTCAACAGTGTAGGACACTTGCGTGTTGCCGTTGAAGTCCAAGGAGGGCGTGAATTGGACGCTTTGTCCCATTACTGTGAAAGTGCCACCGTAGACTGTCCCTGAGGTTTTGAGATTGATGCTCGAGGGGGCAATAGTCGCGCCGTCATAGGCGATATCGTTCGCGAGCGGACTCAACGTTACGGCCACGTTCGAGGCCGCGGTTGCCCATTGATCGCCCGCGACCGGCGCGAACGGCAACATCGAATTCGCTGCCATTTCTTGTTCGAAGTTGCCCATCGTCTCGAGGATGGGGCTGGCGGCTTCGAGGTCGAATCCGTCCGGGGATTCCGAGGTGGAAATTGAAGTGCCGGGCAGGAGATCCCAAAAGAGGGCGCCGCTGCCTCCATCGTTGAAGACGCGGTCCGTCCAATCCTTATATACGGCGTTGCGGCTGTTGCCGGCCATCAGACCGAATTCACCCATATACGCTGGCTTGTTGACGGGCTTCATGGAATCGGCGAAGTGCTCATCGAGGAAGGTGTCGGCCCATGCGACGGTTTGGCCCACGCTTTCGGGATAGAGGTGAAATCCGAAGATGTCGATGTTCGCTGTCTGGGCGAATGCGAGAGTATCGACGCCGCTGGAACAGTTTTCCAGAAAATCGCTGGGCGGAGCGGTGGGAATGCAGAAGAAGCCTTCGTCACCTACTGAGACCAGATGATTCGAATCCACGCTTTTGATGTAAGCGGCGACGTCCTGAATCCAGGATTGGATTGTCGAGGTTGTGCAGGTACCTGAGGTCGGCAGGCCCTCGCCCTGGCAGCGAGGCTCATTGGCGAGTTCCCAAATCATGATGGTGGGGTCGTCTTTATAGGCCAGGCCGTTCAAGGCGTTCACGTGATTCAGGACGTGGCTGATCCAATTTTTGTACCACTGGCGAATGGTCGGGTCGGTGTAGAACTCATCGTGATATTTTTCACCGAGCCAGTTGACATATTGATCCATGCCGCCGTAGTCGGGCCAATTGTTGACGAAGGGGATGATTAATTTGATGCCGAGCTGGCCGGCGCGGTAGATGGCGTAGTCGACATTGGCGAGTCCCGTGGTGGCGCTGTCGTTATAGGCTGGGGCGCTGCCGTTCCAGTATTGCAGGTAGAAGCTGTTGTTTGAGGATGGGACGTCGATATCGTCGAAGGACCACATGCGGACGAC
>JBEKJJ010000235.1:0-11790 GCA_050011295.1 Bryobacteraceae bacterium | reverse complement strand
GGCCCCAGGCCGGATTGTCACGCGCGATCTCCCGAGTCAGCTTGCGCAAGTCTGTTGACGGCCGCGGCTCGTGAGAGGCTGCGTTGGTTTAGCAGGTGTTACCAAAGCACGCGTCTGGTTTTGCGTTTATCGGGCTTTATGGGCGGTTTATGCACGAAATCCGCCCTTCGCAGAGAGTTTCCTGTGTTACTCTCGAATGCTTGGACTGCTTACCCGAAAGCCTGCCGGACGTGCGCGAGCGTGTTCGATGCCATCGCGGTGACGCCGAATCTTTGCACACTTTAGGAGTGATGCTTGCCGAGCGCGGCGAATTCCGGCGGAGTTTTGTCTGTCATTGCGCGGCCGCGGCATACCAACCCGAAGAGGCGAAGTATCTCTTTCACTCCGGGAGCGCCGCGCTCACGCTGGGCCGCGCCGACGACGCCGCATGGTATCTCGACAAGGCGCTGAGTATCGACCCGGGCCACGCTGAGGCGTGGCAAACGCGGGGCCAGTTGTACGGTGACCTTCTCGATCTGCCGGAGGAAGCCTTCCGTTGCTACGCTAGAGCGATCGAGCTCGGGCCTGATGAGAATCTCTTCATTCACCAGTCCGCAGCCCGCTCGATGTTGAACGGTCGTGGACACGGCGCGGCGGCTACGCGACTTCGCGAGGCGATGCCACCGGGAGCGGACCCGCTGAATGCGGACCGTGGATTGGCGTTGGCCCTCACCGAAATCGGCTGTTACGATGACGCGGTCCCGATTTTCCACGGCGTTCTGCGTCAGCAGCCCGGCGACCAAGTGTCCATGCGGGGTCTCGCGGAGGTGTGTACAGCCCAGCGGGACTGGCGCGGCGCACAATCCTGGTATGAGCAAGCCATGGCCGCCGGGAACGATACTTTGACCGTCATCTGTTACCTGCTGCATCTTTCGAGGCTCGGGGATTTCGACCACGCGCGGCAGCTTTATCATTCCCACGATTTGGGCAAGCCCATCGGAAGTCCGGTGGGTTCAGCCGTTCGCCGCTGGCAAGGCCAGGATCTTCGCGGGAAGACGCTGCGCCTGATCGGGGGTGACCGCTATTTCGGCGACGCGCTGCAATATGTGCGCTTCGCCCGCCAGGCAAAAGAAGCGGGCGCCCACGTTGTCCTGCAGGCCCCCAAGCGCCTGCGGTCCCTGTTGAGCACGGTTGCCGGTGTGGACTTGGTGGTGGCGCCGCACGATCCCACTCCGCCGCTCGACTATGAGGCAGTAGCTTTCTGGATGTTGTGGGAGATGTCCGTGCCCGTGGAGGAGATGATCTGCCGGGGGCCTTACCTTCAGGCGCCCGCCGATTTGCGCGAGCAGTGGAGGAGACGAATCATGTCCACTGCCGGAATCAACGTGGGCATCGTGTGGTGTGGGTCACCGAAACTTAAACTTGACCGCTTCCGCTACCGGTCAATGCACGTCTCGGATCTTCGCCCGCTTGCAGCAAAACGGGGTGTTACGCTCTACAGTCTCCAGTGCGGCGAAGGACGAACCGAACTGTTGGACGCGAATCCTCCGTTCCCCGCTATTGACCTGGCGCCCGATTTTCCAAACACGGCCGCGATCATTGAAGCTCTGGATCTTGTCGTAACTGTCGATACGTCCATTGCCCACTTGGCAGGCGCGTTGGGCAAGCGCACTTTTTTGATGTTGCCGTACAATGCCGATTTCCGGTGGATGGCGGATCGCGACGACACGCCCTGGTATCCGGCGACGCGCTTGTTCCGACAGACCAGACCCGGCCAATGGTCCGACGTAGTCGCGGCCGTCGCACGGGCAATGGAGCAATGAAAAGCTTCGCGGTGATGGTGCCGATCGGTCCGGGCAAGGCTGAGTTGCAGCGATTCCACTTTCTGATCGACAGCCTATGGGACTACGAACCAGCAGCGCGGCTGTGCGTCGCGATCGACAGTTCCCCCTATCCCCGAAATGTGGCGCCGCGCGACAAACACACATGCAGGTTTGTTACGCTGCACGCTCCTTTTCACGGACAAGGAGAGCCGCTGTTGGGGCGCCTATCGGCGAGCCTGCTGGTTGGGTTTGATTTCATTCGCCGCGCGGGACCGTTCGATTTCGTTCTCCGCGCGGATACTGACGCGCTGATCACGGGCCGGTTCCGCGACACTGTGAGCCGGTTCCTTGCGCTGCATCCGGAGACGGGCATGCTGGGAACGCTCGGCCTTACGTGCTACCGGGAGTCGCCGCACTATGGCCGCGATCAGAAAGCGGAGTCCGAGGTGGTGTCCGCACTCCGGGCGTTGCCGCCGCACGCGCCGGCTTTCGCCCGAATCGATGCCTACCTGCGTGCTGCCCGCCGAAATGGATATGCGGGGAGAGAGTACTGCCAGGGGGGCGTCTACGTGTTGCCATTCCGTACGTTGGAGCGCATGTTCTCGCTAGGCTGCTTCGACCACCCCGAAGACTGGCTGCCCGCCGCCGTTCCCGAAGACGTCATGATGGGCATGTTTACGAGAACCGCAGGACTCGAGTGTACCGATTTCTCGCTGCCTGGAGAGCCTTTCGGCAGTAACTATCGCGGCCTGGCGTACGACCCTCGCGACATGCTGCGGCGCAGACACGCACTGATACACAGCGTAAAGGGCCATCCTCAATATTCCGAACGCACGTTGCGCCGGTTCTTCACCACTCAACGGCATAACGGGCGAAAGAAGGCGAGCAGCGCTTTTTCCGTCAGCTCTTCCGTGTAACGCCGTGCGGTCGCCTGCCCCCCGCGTCGAATCCTGCCTAATTGCGGATTTTTCGGGTGCCACGAGGTCATCAGTTCCAGAGTGCGTTCCACCAGCGGATACGCGTGGTGGGTCGGCACAACGCAAGCGTTTTCGCCGTCCCGCAGGTAATCCTTTCCACCGAAGGCCTCGTAGCAGACGGGGATGCAGCCCGCCGCCATGGCCTCCGGAACGGTTGCATTGAACGACTCCTGGCAGTTCACATTGACGTGGATTGCCGCTTGCCTGAAGATCCGCGCCACATACCGATGCGGCCTGTCCTCGAGTTCCACGACGCGCCAGCCGAGTGCGCTCGCACGCGACTGCAGCATCTGGCTGACGATGGGGAAATCCCGGCACCCCGCCTTGGGGCAGAGCACCACCTGACGCTTGCGGGCCGGGGCACGCTTTGAGCTGTCCGCAAAAAAATACGGCGCAACGCACGGGGGGATCACAGGCGCTTCCATTCCGTAGTGCCGCTCCACAATCTCGCGCACATGCGGCATGATGGCGATGGCGCCTCGATATCCCAATTCGCCGTAGCTTTTGGAATTACCCAGCCCGGGCGCAATATAGGAACTCGCCTGCACAAATACAATCCGCCTGCCGGTCAGGTTGAGAGCGTCCTGTTCGGCAGCATGAATTTCGGGCACCACCAGCAGATCGTCCGGGCCGACTCGGAAGATTCGATCGCGGCGATACAGGCGCGGCGCGTCGAAACCCATCCAGGCCGGCCGAAACCCAGGCCGATTGTGCAGCACCACGGCTTCAATTCCGTTGGCGCACAAGAGCCGGACGTGGGTGTAGATCATCCCTATCCCCCAACTGGGAACATTCGTATCGGAAACGTAGTAGAGCACCCGCATCTGTCGTCGCAGTTTAACATGGTAAGGATCTCGCGATGCTTCTTACTGAGTTGCCAGCTCCCCGGGAAACCCCCATGCTCGCAGCGGGCCTCGTCCGTGGCGATACCGCGTCTATTCGAACAGCCCCGCGCTGCGCATATTCGCTGCAGGATCTGGCTGGCAATTCCGACGCCGTTGTGGTGTTCGACGAAAGCCTGGCCGGTGACATCGACGATTCCATCGGTGCTCTTTGGGCGGAAATACCATCCGGCGAAACATCGTTCATCGCCCTGGTTCCGCGCATGGCAGCGCCCGAAATCGATTCAAGTTACGGCACTCCGATTTCATCGTTCCTCTGCAGCTCCCCGGTGTTCGCCCGCTTCCTCGATCCGGGAGCCGTTTACTGGGGCAGATCGCTCTGCTTCGCGGTACTCGGGGCGATTGCGGATGGCGCTCAGGAGGTGGACCGTCTGCTGGTACGGCAGATCCCGCTCTTGGAGCGTCGCACATATACGCGGGAAACGGCAGGCAAAGCTCTCGTGTTGCCGCACCGCGGCGACCCGGGGTTTCTTCGGACCGCGCTCGAATACATCGGGAAATCGGCAGGCGGCCCGCCGGCGGTGCGGGTGGGCCTGGATGTCGGAGACCGCGCGGAGTACGCCGCATTTCCCGAAGAATATCCCGGCGTGGAGTTTTTCGATTTCAGCCCGGCGCCGGTTGGCCCGTATGTGATTCGCCAGGAATTGGCAGAGCGGTCGCGGGAGCCGTTTCTGACCTTGCAGGATTCCGACGATCTTTCGTGTTACGACCGCTTCGCCGTGCTCGGCGAGGCCCTGGCAGAAACGGATTGCGGCATCATCGGGTCGCAGGAGCTCTGCCTCGACGAAATGCGTGGTCTGGTCCAGCCGGTGCGATTTCCCCTCGATGGCAGCGCGGCGCTCAAGCTCCGTGCGAACCATGCGCTCCTGCACGCCACCCTCATGACGCACCGGAGCTCATTCTTCCACGCCGGCGGACTTTCCACGCACCTGACCATCGCGAGCGACACGCAGTTCCTGTTGCGCGCCTTTTCTTACACCAGCATCCGGAATGTGGACGAGTTTCTGTACATTCGGAGGCGTCATGCGGCGTCGCTCACTAATTCTCCCGAAACAGTTGTCGATAATCCCCTGCGCCGCCGCCTGAACTTCGAATGGACGCGCGATTTCGACGCCATCAAGCGCGGCGAGATGAAAATCGAAAATTCGTCGCTGCGTCCGGTGCGCCGCACGGACGACTGGACGGTCGAGCGTCTTTGGCCCGTGCGGAAGGATTTGGACGCGCTATAGGCCGCGGACTTTTGACACAGGCTGTTAGAATACCTCTTGCCGCAGTGGATATCCGAAGAAATTCGCCAGATTGAGGCAGTGACGGCGGAGATCGCAAATTGCGGGCGGGAGCGCCGCCGCGCGCCGTTGACATCGCGGCTCGATCTCAGATTGTCGGAGGGGCTGGGGCTGATCGAAGGTCTGGGCGGGAGTAGCCGGGCCCTGCCGGTCCGGCAGCTTTTGCGAGCTCTGGGCTTTGAGGAGGCGCGCCATCTGCGATGGCGGATGGAGCACAAACTCGTACAGGCTCTCGTTCTCCAGCGCTGGGTGCCGGAGCTGATACCGGTCACCTGTGGACTGGGATCTCTGGTTTGCAGCCACGGTCCGCGCGGGGTTCGGCAATTTCTCGCCGATGATTTTCCGGACGGTTACATTCTGAAAGCCGCCTTGGGAGATTCCTCCGGCGAATCGCACAGCGGACAAAATGAGTTGCTGGGTGCGCTGGAATCCGGCGATTTGCGGCCGCAGTGCCGGATATCGGATGAAGAGTTCGTCGTCCAGCAACGAATCGCGATCGCAATGGAGTACCGCGTGCACAGCCTCGAAGAAGATGTCATCGAGGATCTCACTTTTCGCCGGTATCATGGCGGCAGCATACCCGGCGAGCGCGATGGACCGAACGCCTTCGTAACATCGGTGCTGCGCCGTCTTCCCGGCGGCCTGGTGGGTGGATCCCTGCTGGCGTGGGACATTGCATTCGAACCATCGGGTGAATATAAGATCGTCGAAGTCAATTTCAGCGGCTTTCACTCGGCGTTCAAGCGCGGATTCCATTGCAGCGGATATTTCCACGACCCAAAGTGGGGCGCTTGCGACACCGCGCGGCTGCTGAACCACGTGGCCCGAATGGACGGCGTGGAAGTGGTGGCCGAACCGGACGCGCCGGAGTATCCTGCAGAGAACCGCTTCTACCTCGAAGTCGCGAACTGGCAGATGCGGCATCGCGGGCTGGCCGTCGCGCGCCCTATAGCACATGTCGATAAGCGCACCGAAGGCGAGCTCGCCGCACCGCTGATCCGCCAGATCGACGCGTTCACGGGCCCCCGGCGGCGCGAGCCGGTCGACGGCGATCTTGAACTTCGTCTGTCGGACGCGCTCCCACTCATGCCTCGGCTTGCGGCCACCACGCGGGCTTTGCCGTTGAGACAGGTTCTGCTGTCGTTGGGATTCGACGAACGCCGCTTGACCGCGTGGCGGCTGGAACATAAGCTTGTGCAGGCGCTGGTATTCCGGCATTACTGCCCGGACAGTCTGCCGGAGACGCGCGGGCTAGACCGGCTGGGGCAGGGCGTGGATGTTCGCGAGCTGCGCAACACCCTGCGTGAAACATTTCCGCGGGGCTTTATCATCAAGCCCGCTCTGGGCGACTGCTCCGGCGACGACTGCGATTACCCTACGGAAGCGGCCCTTTCCTGGATCGAGAGTGGCGCAAGGCATATGCGTGGCGGGGGGCCGTTGACGGAAGAAGAATTCGTTGTTCAGGAGCGGAAGAACATACACCACGAATACCGCGTTCACACGATTGAGGACCGTGTCATCGATGATCTCACGATACACCGTCACCATGGTGAATTGAGACCGGGGGAGAGAGACATCCCCAATCGTTACGTCCAGGGAATGCTCGACGCGCTTCCTGCGGGCATCACATCGGGCGCGCATCTGGCGTGGGATGTGGCGCTGCTCGAAGACGGCCGTTTCGCGGTGATAGAAGTGAATATCGGCGGATTCCACACCGTGTACAACCCGGGCTTCCACGCCAGCGGATTTTTCCATCACCGGTTATACGGGGCAATCTACTCGGCGCGGCTCTTGTTGTTTCTCGAAAGGATTTACCGCTGCCGGCTTGACGTGATCGCCGACGTCCCGGAACATCGCGAAGAAAATTATTTTTATTCGGAAGTTGCGGATTGGAAAACGCGCTTTTGATCCCGCTCGATGTGCCGGTTGCTACCTGCTTTAATTGCCTGCGATTCAGGATAATTCTCCTTGACATCGCTGCGATGATTCGGATAACATCTTCGCTAACGAATCCGAAAGGAGCACCATGGGCAAACCTAAGAAGGGAGGTTTCCCTCCCTCTCAGGGAAGCGTTCAAGAAGTCCACATCCAGGGCGGCAAGATTGAGGACAAGACGATAGCGTGGGGCGATTGGGTGGTCTGGATGAACAAAGATCCCGCCAAATACACACTGATCCTTTTGGAAATAAATGGCAAGCCCGTCACACCTACGCCGCCGCCGTGGGCTACACTGGGCGAGGTTGGCAAGCCGGACGCGAATTCCTCCGCGGTGCTATTTAGTTGGCCGGGCGTTCCTCCCAAGACTCCCTATGTTTACATATACGGGATGCAGGAGCCGCCAAACTCTCAAGCGACATTGACGGTACAGATATCTACCGCTCCTGGGTCCGTTCCGCCGGAATCTGTTTGACCGGCTTGCCAGAGGAAAACATCATGAATGAAAACGCGATTGTCAATCAGAACGAAGCCGTTCGAACCAATCCTTCGCGGCGGCACTTCTGCGCCTCCGCGCTGACGGCGCTGGGCGTGTCGTTGGCGGACGTAATAAGTCCGGAGCAATTGGAGGCGGCCCCGCAGGATACATCGGTTTGCACGCCGACGCCACAATTTCAGCCCTTCGTCCCCGTCGCCGAGTTCGTCAGACACCCGGCGGCCAATCCGTCAGACGCCAATTTAGACGTCAACATGACCGTCAAAGCGGCGTGGCGGAACGTCACCACGATCTCGGGTCAGGGGCCCCAGTGCAAGCGCATGAAGCTGCGCTATTACGAAGGGCGCTACGCGAACAACTCCGCTTTGAAATGGGCTCCGAATCCCGCGCTCTCGAAATGGCCCGCGAGTCCCGACCTGCCGGGACCGGGACCCACTTTCCGGCTGCGCGTCGGAGATCGTGTTCGGATTCACCTGTCGAATGAAATCGACCCGAGCGACTTTCCCAACACAACTCCCGACGAGATGGCCTGCGATTCCCAAACGGTGATCGACCCGACCACCGGCCAACCCGTTCCGCTCTATCCGCATGGCGAGACAATGCCTTCTTGCTTTCATGGAGACAATACAACAAATCTGCATTTTCACGGCACCCATGTCACGCCGAACGGCCACGGCGACAACGTGATGATCGACGTTTATCCTAAGGGGCACGTGCCTCCGCCGCCTCCAGACGAACCTCCAAACTTCTCTGAATATACAAACGACTTTAGGATTCCGCTTCCGCCGCCGGCATCGAACCCCGTGTACCCCGCGAAAAAAATGCAGATGGGGCAGGCGCCCGGCACACATTGGTACCACGCCCACAAACATGGTTCTGTCGCGTTGCAGCTTCTGAATGGAATGTCGGGCGCTTTTATCATTGAGGGCGAATTCGACGATGAGTTGGAAAAACTCATGCCAGGCCTCCGGCGGACCGAAAAGGTCCTCGTCATTCAACAAATCGGCGACCAAATCACGATTCAGCCCCAGGCGAATTCGATCCAGCCCGGCGATCCGCTCAATACCTGCGCGGGCGGCGATCCGCGCACTCTGGTCAACGGCCAACTGCAGCCCGCCATCACGATGCAGCCAGGCGAGATTCAGCGCTGGCGAATCATCAACGCCACCATGCAGCAGGTCTCTTATCTCAGTTACAGCTTTATCGGAAAGAACGGTTCTGGATACGTGCCCACTATCCGGCAGATCGCCTACGACGGCATTCAAATCGCGCCCGAAAGATACAACGACCCGGACTTCGGCCTCGCGCAGCAGTTTACTCTCGCGCCCGCCAATCGAATCGATATTCTGGTTCAGGCTCCCGCGACAGAAGGAGAGTCTCTGCTCGGCTTTAAGCCGGTGCACAACTTGCCCCAGGCCGGTTGCAAGTCGACGACTACCATCGATCCCTATCTATTGCAATTGAGCGTCAAGGGAAATCCAATCAGCCCCGCCATGAGCTTCCCTACCGTCCAAAACTTCCCGCATCTACCCGCGTGGCTCGAGTGGAACGAGAACGATCCAATCAAGGAAGCCCGCACGCTGCAATTCAACTGGTACGAATACCCTAAGGGCAACACTCGCCCTCACAATGGCCAACCGGCGATCGACGGAAAGATCTTCGACGGTACCCTCCATACCGCGCAAGTCGTCGATCTCGACACACGGGAGGAATGGAAACTGGAGAACTATTGGAACAGTTCCATCCACCCGTTTCACATTCATGTGAATCCGTTTCAGATATTGGAGATCTTCGATCCCAATAACCCGCCCGAGACGCAGCTCACGAAAATGAAGCCGCCGTATGTCTGGCGCGACACGATCGCGATTCCCGCATCGACCGGCACGATTGCGGAACCCAATGTAGGCTACGTGAGGATTCGCAGCCGGTTCGTGGATTTCCCGGGAACGTTCGTGTTGCACTGCCACATCCTCGATCATGAAGACCGCGGCATGATGCAGATGGTCGAAATCGTGGACCCGAAATCGAGAGTGATTCCACGTTTGCCGCAGCATCACTAGCACGGGCGGCGCCTGGAGCCAAACCTGTGCCGGGTTGCATCCAAATTTGCTGCCACACCAAAAAACACAGGTTGTGCGAGAAGTACGTTTTGCTCGAAACGCCCAATTTAATTGTGGTGCGAACGGGGAGGGTCGAACTCCCATGGCCTTTCGGCCGCCAGATCCTAAGTCTGGTGCGTCTGCCAGTTCCGCCACGTTCGCTAATAGCAGCGCGTCAGATTTCAGGATACCAAGAGTCCCTAGATCCCTAGCCGCTGCTTCAGCGCCTTCACCCGGTCGCGCGACACCGTGAGCTCGGTTTTCTTTTCGTCTTTCAGCCGGACTAGCATGCGGCCGGCGAACATGGCGTGCAGATCGTAAACGTAGTCGAGATTTAGCAATATCGCGCGGTGGATTCGAATGAATCTCCGTGGGTCCAGCTTCTGCTCCAGCTCCTGGATGGTGTGGTCCACTACATAATTCTTGGCTGGCGTCGCGGCGTAAGTGAGCTTGTCGGCGGCGAAGAAATGCGTCACGCGCGATAGCTCCACAAATTCCACGCGCTCGCCGATGCGCGACGCAATGCGCGTAGGATAATCCGGCTGCGCCACTGTGGCCGCGCTCAAGCGATCCAACAACTCGCGAATCTCCTGGCGTGGCTCTGCGCCTCCGCGCAGGCGCTCAATCTTGTCCAACGCCCGGTCCAGTTGTGCCTGCTCAATGGGCTTCAACAGGTAGTCAATCGAATTGACACCGAAGGCTTGCAGCGCGTAGCGATCATAAGCGGTAGTGAAGACGATCACCGGCTGCGGATCCAGTTTGGCCAGCATCTCGAAACCCGTCATCCCGGGCATTTCGATGTCGAGGAAGAGCACATCGGGTTTCGCGTTAAGGACCGCCTCCACCGCTTCCACCGGATCCGTGGCGCTACCTGCAATTTCCACGCGGCCCGTCGCCGTCAACATTCTGGACAAACGCTTCAGGGCCAGCGACTCGTCATCAACCAGAAATGCGCGCATGCGGGTTGCCATTGTAGGGGACCGTCAGGATCATGCTGTTCCGACTCTCGCGCCGGTCGAGCGTAAGTGCGGCCTGGCCGCCGTAGAGACTCACCAGCCGATCCTTAAGGTTGTCCAGTCCGTGGCCGGCGGGCGCGGACTCGAGCGTGAATCGTGGCCCCTGATCGGTGACCTCCATTCTCAAACATCCATTCTCGCGCGAACCCGCAATGCGGATATCGCCGCCCGCGCGATTCGGAGCTATGGCGTACTTCACGCTGTTCTCCACTAGCGTCTGCACCGCGAGCGCCGGCACTCGCGCGGCGTCCATATCTCCCGCGATGTCGATTTGATAGCGCAGCCGATCCCCGAAGCGGGCGCGCTCGATCTCCAGGTAATCCGCCACCACCTTCATCTCAGAGGCCAGCGGTACCAGACCGGCCTGATTCGCGTCAAGCGAAAATCGCAGCAGCGCCGCCATCTGCTCCACCAACCGCTCGGCGCGTTTTGGATCTTCTGGAATCAGCGACGAAATGGAGTTGAGTGTGTTGAACAGAAAGTGCGGATGAATTCGCGACTCGAGCGACGCCAGTTGAGCCGCCGTCGCCAGTTTCAGCGCGCGTTCATGCTCTAGCTGCTTGGTCCGCAGTTGGAGGGAGCTTTCTTCCAGGCGCCACTGGAAAGTCTCATATATACCGATGCCAACGCCGGCCAGGATCGAGATGAAGGTAGCGATCTTGAGGCTTCCCCAGAACTCCGGCCAGAACAGCTCGCGAGGCATCCACCGGAACGCGGTGAGAATTAAGCAAGCGATCAAACTTCCCACCACAGTATTGCCAAAAATCGCCGCAACACGCAGCGGCCAACGCAACCATGGCTTCCACTTTTGCACCGCCCCCCACAATTGAGGGACGGTGGCGAAGTTTAGCCCGCCGATGCAATTGGCATAAACCAGCGAGAAGCCGAAAGTGACCAGCAGCCTCCTGATGGGCACATGCTCCGACATCGACAGCAGCAAAATGGGCGGGACGAAGGCGAACGCGGTATTAAGGAGCAGAATCTTGACCAGTGGTCTGCAGTTCCATTTGCGATCGCCTGTCACCAGCTTCATCTTACTTTCCGCCGGTAGCCGGCGTGTGGCATCCCAGGCACCCGGCCTGCGCCGGAGCCAGCGTTTTCGTTTCCAGCCAAATGCCGGCAGATTTCTCGTAGGGCGTGCCTTTCATCTCCTTCTGAATGCGCTCGAACCAGACTTGTGCTTTCTCCTGATTGCCGGAGCGGCTGTAGCCGTCCGCCAGCCCGATCATGAGTTCGCCGCGCGGATGCGTGCCGAGATCGGCCAGGTAAGAGGCTTG
>JBEKJJ010000234.1:0-11825 GCA_050011295.1 Bryobacteraceae bacterium | reverse complement strand
CGATCCGATCGAGTTCGAAGTGATGGAGGGAGTCAAGGAATGCCACCGCATTGTGTCGCCTTACAAATTGGCGAGCCGGCATTTCCGCCCCGGCGGCACCATCGTAAAGCTGAATGGCGTCGAAATCGGCGGCAACCGGGTGATCATGATGGCCGGCCCTTGCAGCGTCGAGAATCGCGACCAGATTGAACAAGCGGCCGAAATAGTGGCGCGCGGCGGCGCCAAAGTAATCCGCGGCGGTGCTTTTAAGCCGCGATCATCCCCGTACAGTTTCCAGGGCTTGGGCGAAGAAGGCTTGCGGATGATGCGAGAGGCCGCCGACCGCCATAAACTTCTTGTAGTCAGCGAAGTGATGGATCAAACCCAGATCCCGCTGCTGGCCACTTACGCCGATATCCTGCAAGTGGGCGCGCGCAACATGCAAAACTTCAACCTGCTGCGGCAACTGGGTGAATTGCGCAAGCCTGTTCTGCTGAAGCGCGGAATTTCCGCCACTATTGAGGAGCTGTTGCTGAGCGCCGAGTATATTCTTGCGGGCGGCAATTACGATGTGATCCTGTGCGAGCGCGGCATCCGCACTTTCGAAAACGCCACGCGCAACACCATGGACATCTCGGCTATCCCGGTAGTGAAATCGCTCTCGCACTTGCCCATCGTGGCGGACCCATCGCACGGTACCGGCCGCCGCGACAAAGTTTTGCCCATGGCGCGTGCAGCCGTGGCCGCCGGCGCCGACGGGCTGCTGGTAGAAGTTCATCCAGATCCCGATCACGCGCTCAGCGACGGGGCTCAATCGCTGCGGCCGCAGCAATTCGTCGAGTTGATGGACCAGTTGCGGATTATCGCCAAAGCCGTGGACCGGTCAGTTTAGCGGTCCCATGGATAGCGTCGCCATCTTCGGAGTGGGGCTCATTGGTGGATCGTTCGCGCTGGCCTTGCGAGCCGCGGGATTCTCCGGACGCATTATCGGAGTCAGTTCGCCTGAGACAATCCGCAAGGCCCTGGAACTTGGTGTCATCGATGCAGGAATGCCGGCCTCAGACGCAGCCCACGCCGCGGACCTTATTTATCTGGCGCAACCCATCCTGCGGATCATCGAAATACTTCCGGAGCTGGATGCCTGGGTGCGCCCCGATGCCCTGGTAACGGATGCGGGTAGTACAAAGACTACAATCGTGGAGCGGGCCGGAGCCATCTCGCGATGCCAGTTCCTGGGTGGGCATCCCATGGCCGGCCGCGAGCAACGGGGTGTGGAAGCTGCCGAGGCCGGGTTGTTCCGTGGACGCCCCTACGTCCTTACGCCCCGGTCGGAGGCCGAGCTCCAGACCCCGCCAGCGCTGGATCTGATTAGCTGGATTGAGAAAATCGGTGCATTCACCGTCATTTTGAGCCCCACCGAGCACGATCAGATCGTGGCCTTCACCTCGCATCTGCCGCAACTGGCTTCCACTGCTTTGTCTTCGATGTTGGAAGGCCGTACTGAGCCCGCCTCCCGCGTCTTCGGTCCGGCTCTGGTAGATAGCACCCGGCTGGCCCTTAGTTCCTTCGATATCTGGGGCGACATCCTGGCCACCAACGGGGACGCCATTCGAGCGGCTCTTAGGAGTTACATTGCCAAGCTTGAGGAGTTTTCCAAGGCCCTGGAACACGGTCCGATGCAGGAAAATTTCCGACGGGCCGCGAAGTTTGCCGGTCAGTTGCGAGATTCTTCTTAGAGGGTACATTTTTGTGACAATGGGCTTGACATTCGGACTATAATTAACAGGATCAATGGATTTGCAATCTTCATCTCTCGCCGCCGTCGTGCGCAGCGATTTGATCGGCCTGGACGGAGTGACGAAGTTCTCTCCGAACCGGCGTTTCGCCACGGTCTACTCGGAAGGTAGTCCCGCGGACATAATTTTCTTTATTGAGTCGGGACTGGTTAAGACTTATAAACGCGGTCCGGATAACAAGGAGATCATTCTACAGATCATAGGCGCCGGCGAAATGTTCGGCGAACAGTGCTTGGGGTCCGAGTCCAGCCGGACCATGGCAGCCGAAGTCTTGCAAGAGGGAGTGATTTACGTCATTCCGCGCGATATATTCCTGCGTGTATGTGAAAAGCGGCCCGACCTCTGGCGTGAAATCTCAGGAGTGCTGACGGTGCGCAAGCGTCAATTGGAGAAAAAGATCGAGCTGCTGTGCCTCCACGACGTGGAATATCGCATCCTCTATTACATGGCTGAGCTGGCGCGTTCTTTCGGCGTGAAAGTGAACGGTGCGGAACATTCAATTCCGCTCTCGCAAGGCGAGCTGGCCAGCCTGATCGGCGCCACGCGCGAGACCACTTCCACCACGCTAAACACGCTAGCGCGCCGTGGACTAATCAAGCTGGGGCGCCGGCAGTTGATTGTGCCATCGGTGGACGGAGTTCTGGCTGCGGCCGATCAGCGGACGCGGGCGGCCAAGGTTCCGTAGCTGATGTGGGGCAGGTCCCCGACCTGCCAATGTAGAAAATTTCCGAGTGGTTACTACACCTGTGCTACAACCGCACACCTCACAAGCAAGTAAACGCCACTGCTACAATAATTTACCGATGGAAATCCAATTGCATCCACTCGTCGCCATGAAGCTTGTCCTTATCCCGCTCCTGGCCGCCGCAGTATTGTTCGGTCAGGCCGTATTCGGTCAAGGCGGGCAGCCTGCCGACGACACCCAGGAGCAAGCCACCGACCTGAACGTTAACTCCCGCTATACGGTGGAAAGTGTCGACCTCAGCAACCAGCATCACTACCGGCTCAGCACATCCATCCTGGATGAAATGCATCGGCTGATCGGTGCCCGGCTGAACGACGATGCGGTGAAGCGGCTGGCCGGCAAGATCCGCGGCGAACTGCGCGCGCACGAGGTTACCTTCAAGCTGCTGCGCGGTGGCAATCCCAATTCCGTCAAGGTTCTCTTCGAAGTGGAAACGGCTCAGAGCAATTTCGATCTCTCGATTCCGAAGTTCGCCTACAACTCGCGGGAGGGCGGGACCGGCGTCGGTCAAGCTACCGCGAGAATCGGTGAGAACGCGTTCAGCTTCGCCGGATTGAGCGATGGCGACTCGTTGGTCGAGCGTTCTACCGGCATCCAAGCGAAGTATGAACGGTTGTCGCTGGGCTCCGATCGCGTCAGCATGGGCTTCGAGTTTGATGCATATCACGAACAGTATGCCGGCGGCACTCTGAGCGCCCTCGCGAGTGGTGTAGATGCTTCTTCCCTTGGCGCTGGGGCTTATCGTTCCAGAATGAACTTTGAGCCCAGCGCCACTTTTGTTCTAGCCGCGCCGTTGACGCTCACTATCGGCTTCAGCTTTGAACAATTGCAGCCTCAACTTTCGGCCGCGCCATCCGAATCGGCTAACGCTCTGATAAATACTCTGCGCTATCATCAGCGTTGGATCGATTCGGATGATACCAACCAGGAGCTGGATGCAGGCTACAACCTGCGCGCGGCCACCAGATCCCTCGGGTCGGACCTGGCCTACACCCGTCACGCTGTAAACGTGCGGTACGCTCTGATGCACGACCATCAGACTATCGAGTTCGCGCTGGTGGCGGGCCTGATTTTCGGGCGCGCGCCACTGTTTGAGCGATTTGTGTTGGGAGACGACACCACGCTACGCGGCTGGGATAAGTATGATATCGATCCCTTGGGCGGAAACCGGATGGTCCACGGCTCCGTCACTTATGGGTACCGCATAGTGCGGGTGTTTTATGATACAGGTGCGGTTTGGGACCAGGGAACAACGCCTGAGATACGGCACTCGGTGGGTGTCGGCGTCTCCAGCGGCCTGGGACTCTTTCAGAAAGGAGCGGTCCTGCTGGCGGTGGCATTTCCCATCCGGCAAGGCCGCGCAGAACCGGTTTTTATCGCGGGTATGAATTTTTGACGGGCGCGACAAAGCGGTCGCTGGCAGCGCAGGTTTTGGTGCAGGCGCTGCTGTGCTTGGAACTCCTGGGCCTCAATGCGTCCAGTGAGGATCTCTTTGTCCGCCGTTTTGCCGACCAGATCCGCGTGCTTGCTCCGCGCTTGCATTTCCTTACCGGCAAATCTCTGGAGCGCTTGAAAGATGGCGCCACAGTCCCATTTGATTTTCAACTCAGTATCGCAGCCGGTTTTAAGAATAACTTTATCGGGCGTCCCGCAGTTGAGCGATTTACAGTGAGCTACGATGTGTGGGAGGAGAAGTTTCGCGTGGTGCGGCTGCGCGATATCCGCAAATCCGCCGCCGGTCTTTCCGCCGTTGCCGCTGAATCCTGGTGTCTGGAGAATTTGTTGGTGCCCGCCGCAGGGCTACCCGCGGACAAGGAACTCTGGGCGCGCCTCGACGTCCGCACCGTGGAGCCCAAGGAACTGGTGTCCGCCACTGCCGACTCTGGGATCAGCATTCCGGCGCTAATTCAGCTACTGAGCCGTCCACCGCGTCCTCAGCAGGACCACTGGACGCTGGAATCGGCTGCGTTTCACCTCGCCGATCTGAAGCAATGAACCGCCTTCGCAATCGGTTAATCGTAGTATTTGCCCTGGCCACACTCGCGCCCTTGTTGGTGACCGCGTGGATATCGGTATCGTTGCTCGAACCCAGTTTCTCGCTGGCCGCCACCGGAGAGTTGGATCAGGTATCCAAGGCGCTCGAAAAAACCGGGCGCGAGTTGTATCAGCGCACGCGCCAGTCCCTGAAGCAGGATGCCGAGCTGGGCCGCGTGGCTCCCCAGCGCTTCACCTCAACCACCAAAAGCCAGTGGCCTGCCTCAGTGCAGGAGTTTTTTGCGTCGGGTGATCCGGATCATGTCGGGCTGAATGGTAACCAAGGCGACCGCATGGATTACCTGGTCCGCCACGGCGACGAAGTTTGGGTGTATTCCACTTCGCTCGATGGCGTGAAGATGAATCAACTTTCCGAGCAATACGCGCACGCCCGCGCGTTAGTGACAGCCGGTGCTGCCCGCGATCTCAGACGCGGATTTCTGGTCTTAGCCGCCACGGTCTGGATAGTCGCGTTCGGTGCCCTGATCTATATCGCCCACCGCATGAGCCGTCCCATCCGGCAGCTCACCACGGGCCTTTCCGAAGTCGCCGCAGGTCACCTAGATTATCGCGTCGCCGTGGCGCGTGACGATGAAATCGGCGCCGCCATCCAGGCTTTTAATCGGATGGCTGAGGAGTTGAAGCAATCGCAGGAGCGGTTGGTGTATCTCACGCGCCTGGAAAGCTGGCAGGCCCTGGCGCGCAAGATGGCCCATGAGGTGAAAAATTCGCTGACGCCGATCCGGCTGACCATGGAGGAAATTGTGGCGCGTCAGAACGGCGCCGGCGGTGAGTTTTATGAACAAGCCGCGCAAATTGTGGTGGACGAGATCGTGGGCCTGGAACGCCGCGTGCGCGCGTTTTCCGAATTCGCCAGCGAGCCGCCTATTTCGCCCCGCCCAATCGACATTAATGTGATGCTCGAAGAACGTATCGCGTTTTTGAGAGCTGCTCATCCGGACGTGGTCTATAGCACGCGCTTGGCGCCGGAAGGCCCCAAGGTTTATGCCGACGAAGATCTGGTGAAGGGCGTACTCACCAATCTGCTCGAAAACGCAGCGCAGGCGGTGGAATCCGGTGGTGTGGTCTTGGGCGTTACTGCCGCCGGGGGCGGCCAAGTGGCTATCGAAGTTCACGACTCCGGCCCAGGCGTAAGTGCGTCCACCACGTTGTTCGAACCAACCATTTCTTTCAAACGCGGTGGCATGGGATTGGGACTCTCCATCGCCCGCAAGAGCGCTCTGCTCTCCGGCGGCGACATCTTATTAGTAGAAGGCGAACTGGGAGGAGCGGCCTTCCGTGTCCTATTGCCAGCTGCCTAAGCGCAAGATGTGGCGCAGGCACTCCTGCCTGCCGCGTCCACACTCATGTGGACGCTCTTTGCTTCTTCTTTACAGTGTCCACGCGACGTTACTCGCCCAGGAACCACCACCCATCGCACGCGTCCCCGTGCGCCTGGTGATTGCCCCGACTTCCGTCACTGACGCAAGCGGCAGATTCATCAACGGCCTGACCGAGCAGGACTTCACCCTCTACGACAACGACGTCCCGCAGCAGATCCACGAAGATGCGGATTTTCTGCCGATCTCGCTAGCCGTCGCTATCCAGGACAACAATGCCATGGAAGGCGTCCTGCCGCAAATCCATCAACTCGGGCCGCTGCTCGGCACGCTGGTGGTGGGCGATGGCGGCGAGGCTGCCATCCTGACCTTCAATCAGAAGGTGGTGCTGGTTCAGGATTTCACGGGCGACCTCGGCCGTCTCACGCAGGCTCTGAAACATATCGACACTTTATACAGCAAGAGCCATCTGATCGATGCCACACTCGAATCCATCCGGCTGCTCAACGCGCGGCCGCCCGAGCGCCGGCGCATTCTGCTGCTGATCTCGGAGACTCGCGATCAAGGCAGTGAGAGCAAGCTGCGCGATGCGGTCGCGGAAGCTGAGGTGAACAACATTCTCATCTATTCGATGAACATCTCGCGTGCTCACGCTGCTGGCCAGATCTTCCCCGGGGGGCTTTCTTTAGACCCCATGGCGCTGATCAAGGAAATCTACAGCGGAATAAAAACCGTCATTGTCGAGAACCCGCTTTCAGTCCTCACGCGCTATACCGGCGGCCTACAATACGGGTTCTTTAAGCAGCATGCCTTCGAAGAAGCGGTCACCAAGATCGGTGAAGAGATCCATGGACAGTACCTGTTGACCTACACGCCGTCCAACATTCAAGAGCAGGGCTACCACAAAATTCGGGTCGAGATAAACCGGCCTGAACTTACGGTTCGAAGCCGGCCCGGCTACTATTCTACGGACAATTAATATGCCCGCTCAGCGCATTCTCATCCTCGACGATGAACCGAATATCGGCAACTCGCTGCGTATGATTCTGGAGCGCGAGGGCTACGCGGTCACAGTCACCAGAACCATTGCGGACGCGAAAGCCGTTGCCGGCCGCGCCGACGCTCTTCTTCTGGATGTACGCCTTCCCGACGGCAGCGGAATCGATCTGTTGCGCCAACTGCGCGAGCGCGACTTCCCGGCGCCCATCATCATGATCTCCGGCCACGCGACTATCCGCGACGCGGTGGACGCCACTCGCACCGGGGCGTTTGATTTTCTCGAGAAGCCATTGAGCCGGGACAAAGTGTTGTTGTCCCTAAAGAACGCGCTCGAACAGGTGAACTTGCGCCGGGAAAACGAACGGCTGCGGGAGTTGGTGGGCGCCGGGTCGCGCATGATCGGATCCAGCCCCGTTTTCCTACGCGTGGTGGAACAGGCCACGCTCGCCGCGCGCTCGGACGCCCGCATCCTCATCATGGGCGAATCGGGCACGGGCAAGGAACTGCTGGCCGCGCATATCCATCGCGAGAGTCCGTTTTTGAACGGCCCGTTCGTCAAGGTGAATTGCGCCGCCATCCCTTCCGATCTTCTCGAAAGCGAGCTCTTCGGTCATGAGAAAGGCGCTTTCACTGGGGCAATTTCTACACGCAAGGGCAAGTTCGAGCTAGCCGACGGCGGCACCATCTTCCTGGACGAAGTAGGCGACCTGCATGCCGCATCGCAAGCCAAACTCCTGCGAGTCCTGCAAGAGGGGGAGTTTCATCGCGTCGGCGGTGAGCAGCCCATCCGCGTAGCGGTCAGAGTTATTTCGGCCACCAACCGCAATCTGACGGACCTGGTGACACAGCAGAAATTCCGCGAAGATCTCTACTACCGCCTATGCGTGGTGCCGATTCGGGTGCCATCCTTGCGCGAGCGCCCGCAGGATATCGCGCCGCTGGCCGAGTATTTTCTGGACGATTTCTGCGTACGTAACAATTTCCACTCGAAGCAGATTTCCGACGAAACGTATCCAATCCTTGAATCCTACTCCTGGCCGGGAAACGCGCGCGAGCTGCGCAACATCGTGGAACGCATGGCCATTCTCACCAAGGGCGATCATTTGACGGCCGAATCGGCGCCCGTCGAGATCCGGCTGCCGCAGGATTTCTCGCCGCGATCGAATCTGAAAGAAGCGCGCGAATCGGCCGAGCGCGATCATATCCTGCGCGCACTCGAAGAATCCAGTTGGAACGTCTCCGGCGCTGCGCGATCGCTCGGCATGGAGCGGACCAATCTGCACAAACGCATTCGCGCGTTGGGCCTGAATCGGGCGAAGCATTAACCGTCCGTTCCGAGCCGCGACCGGCAGGAAGCGCTACCACGACCGGTCTCATGCCCCTTTCCGTCGCGGCTCAGTTTGCTACCATCCGGTAACACGCTATGCCTTCCGAGGACTCCGCGGCTGCCTACGAAATCGCCCACGTATTGTTCGTGGATATTATCGGTTACTCGCTGCAGCCCATCGACCGGCAGACTGAGCTACTGACCCTTCTTCAGAAAATAGTGCGGGAAAGCGCCGAATTCCGGCGCGCGCGCGACCAGAATGAGCTGATCTCGCTTCCCACCGGCGATGGAATGGGCCTGGTTTTTCTGCGCGACCCTCTGTCGCCCGTGAAATGCGCGCTCGAAATCGCCAGCTCACAGCAACGTAATCGGACGCTCAGCCTGCGCATGGGCATACACACGGGGCCGGTGCAGCGCCATGCCGACATTCGGGAGGACGTCAATGTGGTGGGCGGCGGAATTAATATTGCCCAGCGCGTGATGGACTGCGGCGACGCCGGGCACATCCTGCTGTCACGCAACGTAGCCGAGGTTCTCGAACAGTTCAGCGATTGGCGGGAGTGCCTCCAGGATCTCGGAGTTCACGAAGTGAAGCACGGGTTGAAGATTCACCTGTACAGTCTGGTGAAGGCGCCGGTCGGAAATCCGGAAATCCCGAGGAAGCTTATCCTTGAGGCCAGTGAAGAAGCTGCACGCGCCAATCTGTCCGCTCGATCCGCTAGCGGAATGCCGCTCGGCCGCCGAGTGATCCTGTTTGCGATGGCTTTTGTGTTAGCTTGCGTGCTCAGCGTTGGCTTCGAGCAGTGGTTGGAACGTGGGATTGAATCGGGAGAATCGGCCGGGATAGCGCAGGCTGCATACACTTTCAGCGGTCTTTACCAGAAGATCGTGGCCGCTCCGCGCAATCCGATCCCTCGCTATACGGCCGTGGTGGAAATCGATCCCGAGCGCGATCCGGGTTCAGTCAGCTTGCTGGAACTGTGCCGGCAGCGGCAAATGATGGCGGTGTTAATAAGAAGAATAGCCGCGGCCATGCCGAGCGTGATTGTAATCGATAAATTCTTCGGCGAATCTGTATGCCCCGGCGACATCAACCCGGCTTTGATAGCGGCCCTGACGGATGTAAATGCTAAGCTCCCCGTAGTTGTTGGCCGTCGACTCAGCATCGGCGACGGACCGTACTTGCAACCCTCCCTGGTGAGCGGGTTGGGCCTCAGAGACGCGATCGTGAACATCGATCCGGATACCAGAAAGCTGCCGCTGAAATGGCAAGTCTTTCGCAGTAAGGATGATAAGGACCATGACCGCGCTATGGTTTCGCGCGAAACATTGGCATTGGCCGCCGCGCAGGCCTATGAGAAGGGCAAGCTCGAGTTGGAACATCCGCTCCTGGCGAAACTTCTTAATCCAGTACGGCACCCTTATATCAGTTTCCTCAGCCTGGATCAGTTTAAGCCCTACCGCTTGCTGGCGGGTTTTGTACTCTGTGGCCGAGAAGTAAAGGCGGGTGAGGATGCCACGGCCTGTCCCGGATCACCCAGTGAGATCGCGGCATTGAGCGGAAAGATTGTGGTGATCGGAGAGATCAGCCGGGATCAAGACATGAAAAGCACCGTGGTAGGGCAGATTCCTGGGGTGTATCTGCAGGCGAACTTCATAGAGGCGCTGCTGGACGACCGGTATTATGAAGGCTCTCCCGTGCTTAGTTACGTATTTGCCTTTCTATTCCTGGCAGCTATTGAAGCAATTCTTTTGGTTTTCCGGAGATCCTGGGCAAAAAAGCTGGGCGGGATTGCAATAGTGGTTCTCGCGATGTTGTTTCTGCTTTACGTCGCCATCACGGACTTCCACCGGTACGTGAATCCACTGCCGTTTATAGCGCTGGCGCTAGGGATCCGAGCCCTGGCAGGAAGCTTGCCTTACTTTCGCGCCAGGGCCTGATATGACAACTACTGAACGTCCGACACCTTGCCGTCTTTGAAAATGACCTTCATGCCTTCGTAGACGTAAATTTTCTTCGGCCCTACGGTCGATTTACTCTTGGGCTGCCCCAGCCCCGCTTCCACTTGTTCGACCGTCTGACCCACCGCAACCTCAAATGGCGGCGCGGCCGGCGGTGCTATAGCAGCCGGGGTTTCGCCAGCTTCCTTTTCGGCCTGGTCGGCTTGCTGCTGTTGCTCGTTCAGTTCAGCCTGAACGTTCTGATCTGGCGGGGGCGCAGCGGAGGCCATGGCCGAGGGAGTGGTAGCGTTGGATCCAGCCGGCGCTGCGGGCAGTCCGCCCTTACCGGCCTTTTCTTTCAGCTCCTGCATCCCTTGACCGATGGTTTCGCGCATGTGGTTCTGCATGTCTTGCAGATCTTGGAGCCCCACCGATACCAGATCGCCCTTCGGGCATTCCTTACCGCCCTTGCTGGCCAGCACGGTGAGGTTCGCGGCCGTGGCGTCAGGCGCCGTCTGGCCGGTCAGTTGCAGCGCATCGCCTTCGCTGATGGCGCATTCTGATCCAGCCGAGTCCACTACATCCAGGTCCAGTCCGGCGACGAAGACGTGCGGGTTGTTATCGGTCAACAACCGTTGAATGCTGCTCGAAGCGGGGTCTGGATCGGCGCCTTTGGCCGCACCTTGTGCTTCCTGATTCTCGAGCGCGAGTTGGCGCTTCACTTCATCGGCGACCATTTGCTTAACATCCGGCGTCATCGGAGCGACATTGGACAGAGCCGCCGCCTGCGCCACATAGGCCGCTTGCAGCGATTGCGCAACGATATAGTCGGTCAACCAAAACGCTGCGCTTGGATATACGGGATAAGGCGTGAAGTAAGCGCCATAATAGCCATACCAAGGATTGCCGCCCCAACCCCACGCGTAGGGCACGGGCGCGACCCACGGATTATAAGCCCAGCCATAGTAAGCCGGCGCGTAATAAAAGCCCGGATAATACGGGTTTACATACATCCCGTGATAATAATAGTTCCCGTAGTAACGGTTGTAGCCGCGGCCGCCGTAATAATAGCTCCTGGCCCTGTAGTCATGGCCATGATAACCATAACCACGTTCCACATAGCCACGCCCGCGGCGATCCACCACAACGCGGGAATGATCGGCGCGTTCGACGGACACGCGGCGATTTCCGTTCAACCCGTGATGGACGTCCATGTTCCGCTTGGAGTCATGCAGGGACGCTACGGACCCATTCGCACGCTTGTTCACCGTAGCGCCGTTCTTCGCAGTGGTAGAGGTGGCGCCCTTGGGGGCCTTGCCTGAGCTCCATCCATGCGATGCGGCAGCCGTGCCGCTCTTGCCAGCGGCGCCCGCGCCTGCAGGATTGGTGTGACCCGCGCCTGCAGGAGTGGTATGCCCCGCGGCTCCGCCCGCTGCCGGCTTGGCTGTATTGCCCGTTGAAGCCTTGCCCGGCGTACCCGCAGCGCCGCCCGGCTTCGCTCCGCCTGTAGTAGCGTGCGTGGTTGTGGTTGCGCCGCCAGCCTTCGGTGAGCTTGTGGTTGCACCATGCGAAGTTGTAGTCGGGCCGTGAGAAGTCGTAGTGGCGCCATGCGCACCGGCAGCGCCGGCTGATCCTCCCGGATGCGCTGCGGGCGCTGCAGCATG
>JBEKJJ010000233.1:0-11826 GCA_050011295.1 Bryobacteraceae bacterium | reverse complement strand
GCCAGTCGCGTGGATGCGATGGAAGCTTTGCGTTATGAGTGAAGTTGGGTAGTACGAATTAGCTGGATTTTTCCTGAGAAGCTTCGGCCCATCGGCCCACTATTGCTTCGTGGGAATAGTCCCAGTTGGAATACGTGGGATCTCCGCGCGCGTGCTAGAGTGGCGTGCTGCCTGGACGTCTGACCCCGTTAAGCGCCTGCGGTTCCTACAACGTGCGCGCGCCAGCCCGGAACGTGACACGGGGAAATTTTCGCTAATAGCGATCGCCATAGCACTGGTGGGCCTCGCATTTCTGGGACTCACCTGGGCCAGCGCTTCACTAGTACAACCGGCCGGAAGCAGGGCGCCGTCCCGCGTGCCACATTTTGCGGCCTCCTCTCCTCTCCCATCGCCGAAACTCGATAGCCTTCCAGGGCGTGTTTGGCAGGTGGAAGCGAACGATCGTTTTGAGTTATACAGCAATGGACTTCGCGTGGAGAACCAATTTGTAACCAATACCCAGCCCAGGGCTTACCTATCTCTTTCTCGCGAGGCCCTTTCCCGCGAAGGCATGGAGACGCGCCCGGCCAGGTTGCGATTAGACCCGGCCGGGATCGTTTTCCATACCACCGAGAGCCACATGGCTCCCTTCGAAGAGGACCAGAACGGAACTTTGCGGCGAGCAGGCGAGGGTCTGCTTGAGTATGTGCGCCGCAAACACGCCTATCACTTCGTAATCGATCGATTCGGACGGGTTTTCCGCGTGGTGCGGGAGGGCGATTATGCCAATCATGCCGGCCATTCCGTTTGGGCCGATCAGACCTGGGTCTATCTCAATCTCAACCAGAGTTTCTTCGGCGTGGCGTTCGAAGCCACCAGCCGGCCCGGGGACGGGCCGCCCGTGAATGCTGCCCAAGTGCACGCCGGGCGGATCTTAGTGGAAATGTTGCGGGTGCGTTACATGATCGCGGCGGGAAACTGCGTGGCGCACGCACAGGTTTCCATCAATCCGTCGAATCGGCGCGCTGGTTATCACACCGACTGGGCCGCGAATCTGCCGTTCCACGACCTGGGGCTGAGCGACAACTACCAGCGTCCGCTGCCTAGCCTAGTCTTGTTCGGTTTCACTGCCGACGACGAACTGCGCTCCAGCGGTGCGCTTGGCCCGGCTGTTCAGGCGGCCGAGGACCTGATCGGGCGGGATGCGGCCGCTCGCAGCATACCGCTGGCACGTTACCGGGAAATTCTTCAAAGAAGATACAAAGACGCCATCGCGTCAGTGGGGAGACAAACAAATGTCAAATACCAGCAGTAAGTCGAACACTTCCGCCGTCGGGCTCGACGTTGGCACCAGTCGCATCGTCACCGCCCAACGCCTGGACAAGACCACGCAATACCAGGCTCAACTCAACGCCTTCGTAACGCTTCCGTTTTCGAAATTAACTCAGGGTGTTCTTAAGAAAGAGCGCATCCCGCATCTGGTGCAAGGCTCTGAGCTCACCGTGTACGGCGACGAATCGGAGCGCTTCGCCAATCTGTTCCACAGAGAAACGCGCCGGCCCATGTTGCGCGGCGTCTTGAATCCGGAGGAATCCAACAGCCTGAAACTGGTGCGGGAGATCGTGGTGCTGCTCACCGCTGAGTCGCCCGGGCAGGGCCAAAAGCTCTGTTTCAGCGTTCCAGCGGCTCCCTTGGGCGCGACTCAGGAAGTGAACGCGCACGAAGCCGATTTGAAACGGATGCTGGACGATCTAGGCTACGAAGCCACCAGCATCGAGGAAGGCCTGGCGGTGGTCTACGGCGAGATGGAAAACTCCAACTATACCGGTATCGGCGTCAGTTGCGGAGGAGGATTGTGCAACGTGTGTCTGGCGTACTTGTCGGTCCCGGTGTTCAGCTTTTCCATCGGCAAAGCCGGCGATTTCATTGACGCTAGCGTTGCCAATCAACGCGGCGAGCCGGCCACGCGTATCCGAACCATCAAGGAAGAATCGTTCCACCTGAACGGCCACTTCGCGAACAAGATCCATCAGGCCCTCAATACGTACTACGAAGATATGCTGCAGGCGCTGGTCGCGGCCATCCGCGACGCATTCGCCGGCGCTCACAACATGCCCAAGCTTACACGGCCCATCCCGCTGGTCTTGAGCGGCGGCAGCGTGCTCGCGGCCGGCTTCCGCGACCGATTCGAAAAGATCCTGCGCGAAACTGAGCTGCCGGTGGCGATTTCGGAGGTGCGTTTGGGAGCAAGCCCGCAACATTCGACGGCCCGGGGCGCGTTGGTGGCGGCGTTGAGTGAGATGTAGAGCAGTTTATTCGACTAACTGCGGCACGGTATACCCGGCGTTCATGCGTTTTTCCTTGCTCCAGTCGTGATAAACGTGGCACTCAAAGCAGCGCGCCTCGGCCGCATTCCCGCCGCTGCGGTGACACTCGCGGCACACCTGGATGCCCGGTATCAGCACGTCCGAAGTTTCCTGGCTGTTGTTCGCTCGCGTATGGCAGGACGCGCAGGCCAGCAGTTGGTGCGCTTCGTGATCAAAGGTTGCGTGCGGCAACCAACGCGCAGTGATGGCGGCCTTCGCAACTACCGGAAGCGAATCGGGGCCGGCTGGATAGCTCAGCGCGTGGCATTCCTTGCAGGCTTTGCGCCACAGCAACAACTGCGCGTCGGCCAATCGCTGAGCAATCCATTCCTCGGCATTACGTGGAATAGGAGGCACTGGACGCGCCGGCAGGCGTTTATCCGGTTCGTCGACGGTATGAATTTGATCCGGATGCGCGGCGATAAATTCCGTCAGCTTATCCACCACAAATTCGTAAACCACCTTGGGCTCTTTATGGGGCACGGATTCCCGAAAGCGCCGGTCGAACTGCAACGTGTGGCAGGCCGAGCAGTGCTTCCTATAATTCACTGGCGACATGTACGCACGGCTGGGCAACGTTAAGTTCAGCCCGGGCGTGAAAGTAGCTGGAGTCACTTCCGCCTCGCCATACGGCCATGCTTCTTCCGTTCCCGGCGCTCGATGGCAATCCGCGCACTTTAGCTGGACGGTGCCGCGCGGTCCACGCAATTCTTTCTTGAGATGCACCTGATGGTTGAACTTGATGGTGCCCGGATCTTTTTGGCCGCTCCGCAGCGGCGCAAATTCCGGATGGTTGCGATCGAAATCGGTGATTTCGGCCACGAATCTCGGCGGAGCGTTCTTGTCCTTGGCGGCGAGATCGGCATGGCACTGCGCACAAGCGCGGTCGCTGGTGCTGGCCAGGCGCAGCACGCCTTTGTGCTCCACGTGGCAGTCCGAACAAGCCGGCGCAAACGTCTGCTCTCCATGATGGATGGGCCCGTCGTGGCAAGCCAGGCAAGCCTGATCGGTCACAGTCCGCTGGAATCCGGCGGTGGAGACGTGGCAGGCGGAGCATTTGTGCCCGAGCAAGGCGTGCGAGTGCGCCACGGGTCCGGCATTGTAGGGTGTGGGACTCCCGCGCAAACCATGCCAGCCTAACCAGCCCAGACCAACCACGGTAAGCACAACCGAGAGGATTCGGCGCCAGCGTGGAATTCCACCGAGCGTCTTGAAGTAATCAAGATTGATTCGCTGCGCCAGCTTTTTGGTGGTGCGTGTTCGTCCCGACATGCTCCCTCAGTAACGCAATGCCATCACAGCGTGTACCGCTCCTAAAGCCAGCAGTGCGATTGAAAGCGGAACATGTACCAGCAGCCAGGCGTGCAGCCAACGATAGATGCGGATCTGGCTGCTCAGTTGATGCTCTTCGTCGCAGATGTTTTCGAGATCGTTCAGCACGGGATGCACGGAAGTCACCAGCAGCCTGCGCAGCGATTCGAAAACATCCGCGGCGCGGCGGGGATCGGCAAGCTCCATTTGCTTCGCGTCCGGATCAGAGAGAAACGGCCGAACTTTGGTCAGGTATATTTCACGAAACCGCGCGCGGTCCTCCTGCTCGATCTCCACCAACAAGCTCACCGCGGCGGCGGATGGTTCACCCGGAAAAAGCTGCTCGGCGAGGGCCTGGCCCTCGAGAAGCTGGGCGGCGGGAACCTGGCCAATGGGCCCACATACCGTCGCCACCAGTTGATCCGCTTCTTCGCGAAGCTGCGCGCGCACGTTCGGAATCTCCTCGTAGATGGTTTCCATCGGCACGCGCGAAGTCATCATCCGGGGAACATAATGCTGCACCAAAGCACCCGCCACGCCGCTCGCGATCACGATAAAGAATAGCCACATCAGAACGGCCGTCAGCGGACCGCGAAACGCGAAGCCGCCGTGGAACAGGATGAGAGGCAGGCTGAGCAGGCCCAGCCAGATGTGGCCCCGCATCCAGGTTTGGGCCCGGCCGAGGCGCCAGACCGGCACTTTCTTGCGAGCGCCCAGAAGCCCCGCGTATAGCATCAGCGCGTAGCCCGCGATGCCGAACGTGAGCCCCAGCGCGCTGCCTCCACGTGGTCCGCCGGGGGCGCGGACGGCGAAGAGGATGTACATCACCAAGCTCGCGGCGAGCACGGCCAGCGTCCAAAGCATCCACGGCCGGTGGGTTTTATCGATTCGCATGATGCGCCGCTACTGCCTCGCCTCCGTCTCGAGCGGCGTCCCCAGCCAGCGGAAAAACTCGTTCGGTTCCACGCGATGTGCGGCGTCGTGCGGACAAGCGTACACACAGCTCGGTTCGGCATGCTCGGTGCACAAATCGCAGGACGTGGCTTTCTGTTTCTTAACGGCGATCTCGCGGCCAGGCGCACTGGGGTCGCTCTGCAGCACCTCGAACGGATGCATGTTGATATTTCCGTACGGGCAGTTCTTGGCGCACAGGCCGCATCCAATGCACCAGTTTTCGATGATCACTTCGAGCGAATTGCGGCGCCGGATGGCGCCCACCGGACAGCCCACCATGCACAACGGGTCGCGGCACTGCCGGCAGGAAGTGGCCACCAGATATTTCTCGAAGCGTAGGCCTTCGCGGATCAACCTAGTCACGCCGTCGTGCGCGTCGGCACAGGCGCGCACGCAGGCGTCGCAGCGCGTGCAGCGCTCCAGATCCAATACCAGGAGGCTCTGTGCCTCCATCAAACCTTGCGCCAGAAAATGATCTAGCGGCATGCTGGTGGCCGTCGAAAGGCGCTGCCGGTTTTGCTCCTGACGCTCGCGAGCCAGGCTCTCCAGGCTCCGGCGAACCTCCGGGAACTGATCCACCATTTGATGGAATTCTTCGGCGTGTATGCGAACCAGCTCCACATGATCGAGCGCGGTGCAAGTGGCCGTGCGGCGGCCTTCACCCAGCAGCCCGATCTCGCCGAAATATCCGCCGCGGCCGAGATACGCCAGCACCAGCTCTCCGCCCGGATGCGGTTCCGCGACCTTCACGAACCCGAGACGAACCAGATAAAAGCTGTCCGCGATATCGCCCTGGTTGCAGATAATATCGCCCTTGCCGTAGCGCACGAGTTCAACTTTTGTCCGCAGCAGATCGATGAAATCGGGCGTCAGGGACGCGAACATCGGAACGCTACGCAAGTGGTCGTCGAGGGCGCGCCTCTTATAGCCCGCATCCAATTGCGCCTTGAGCGTTTTGTTGCGCTGGATGATGTCCAGCACGTTGCGCAGCATTTCCAGCATCACGCAATCCGTCAGCGCGCGCACCGTGGCCGAGCGCGGATAAAGGCTCATGCACGTCATTTCGCCGAACAGATCGCCCGGGTTCAACGTCGCCACGGGACTGTCGTAGGGCAAATCCACGGGCCCGTCGATGGGGATACTGGGCCGCTGGCCTTCTCCTTCGCGCCGCTCCTCACGGCGGCCCGCCAGGCGACTGGTGAGTTTGCTGAAAAAGCCCAGCGCGCCACCTTCGGATTTTACGTGCGCCATCGGGGTCGAGAGATAAACTTCGGCGCTGCCTTCTAGAATGTAGAACGCCGTTGAACCGTACTCGCCTTCCCGGCAAACAATCTCGCCTTTCTTGAAATGACGGCGAACCACCGCGCTCTTGTTCAATTCCAAGAACGTTCCGGAGACTTTCTGGAAATAAGGCAGATCCAGCAGCTCTTCGACATTCACCGGCTCGCCCGGCAGCACGGTTTTCACGACACTCTTGTTGGTGAGCGCGCCGGTGGGGCAGGAGACCATGCACTCCCCGCACGAGACGCAAGAGGAGTTGCCCATGGGCAGGTTGTAATCGAACGCGATGCCGGCCAGGAAGCCTTTACCCCGGCGGCCCAGCACATCGTTGTGGCGGATTTCGTCGCATCCTCGAATGCAGCGGTCGCACAGGATGCAAGCTTCATGATCGACGGCGATCACCAGCGACGAATTGTCCTGGCCGCGCGGCGAGAGCCGGCGGGGAAAGCGCGGCTCGGATATACCCTCCAGGCGCGCCAGCGTTTCCAGCTCGCAATCGCCCGAATTCCGCTGGCGGGCGCAGGGGCTGGGATGATCCGCCATCAGCAATTCAACCAGCGTGCGCCGCGCGCGCAGAACCTTTGGGGAATTGGTGGACACCACCATTTTGTTTTCCGCCGGCCGCACGCAGGACGCCGGAAACACCCGCGCGCCTTGCACATCCACCACGCACACGCGGCACACCCCCACTGGCGTCTCGTTTTGCTGGTGGCACAATGTGGGAATCGCGATCCCCTGCATGCGGGCGGCATCGAAGACGCTGGTGCCTTGGGGAACTGTGACAGGGATGCCGTCGATGGTGAGTTGGACGTCGCTCATGCGTTTGCGACGCTCCCTTCCGGTCGCGGCTCGGAATGCATCGGGCAAACACCTTCGGGACACTGCTTTTGCAAAATATGCGCTTCGATCTCCGGACGAAAATGCAGCAGCACGGAACTCAACGGCGCATGCGCGAACTGGCCCAGGCCGCAGATGGACGTCAGCTTCAGCGCGTCGGTGAGCTCGTCAATCAATTCCATATCGGAGCGCGACCCTTTTCCATGCGTCCAGCCCGTGAGAATGTCCACCATCTTTTGCGATCCCATGCGGCATGGCACGCATTTCCCGCAGGATTCATTGCGGAAGAATTTCACCGCGTTCAGCGCCATGTCCAGCATGCAGCGGCCTTCCGCGCATACGACAATGGCACCCGATCCCAACATGGAGCCGGCTGCGGCGAGCGACTTGAAATCCAGCCGGACGTCCACCATGGATGCGGGCAGATAGCCTGACGACGGGCCGGAGGGCGCGAAGGCTTTCAAAGCTTTTCCATCGACGATTCCGCCGGCGCGATTATAAATCACTTCCGACATCATGAGTCCCATGGGGATCTCGAAAACTCCCGGATTGCGCACGTCCCCGCTGACGCCGACAAACTTCAAGCCCGCCGCTCCGCCCTGCCCTTGCGCTTTATACCAATCGACGCCATTCATCAAGATCTGTGGGACGTTTGCGAATGTTTCCACATTGTTCAGCGCGGTGGGCTTGTTGAATAATCCGCTTATTACCGGAAACGGCGGCTTATTACGCGGCTCAGCCCGTTTCCCTTCGATTGCTTCGATCAATGCGCTCTCTTCGCCGCAAATGTAACCGCCGGGACTCACGAAGATCTCAAGTTCAAAATCGAGATCCGTTCCTAGAATCCCGCTGCCCAAGAGACGCTCCTCGTAGCATCTCTCGATCTCGTGTTGCAGGATATGCTCCTGCGCCTGATACTCGTAACGGATGTAGAGAAAACCTTTTTGCGCGCCGGTTACCAAGCCTGCGATGATCATTCCCTCAATAACCAAGTTCGGCAGATTCTCCAGAATGAAGCGGTCTTTGATAGTGCCCGGCTCGCTCTCGTCGGCATTGCACACTACATATTTTTCCGGGCCCGGCGCCTTCCGCACCAGTTCCCACTTCAACCCGGTCACGAAGCCCGCGCCACCCAGGCCAGGCAATCCGCTAGCCTTTAACAGCCCGATCACGCCGTCCCAATCGCGCGTTTGAGCCAGCCGCCGCAGTGCGCCATAGCGTTCCACGCCCTGGTAAGGATCGGACGCCAGACCGTGGACAGTCTCGCTCGCTCCCAGTTGCGGCAGTTCGCTGCCGCCCAACGCCGTCAGCACCAATGCTTCCGCTTGGGCCGGTGTCGCACCGCGATAGATGTGATCGTTAATGGAAATCGCGGGCGCGCCGTCGCATTGTCCCAAACAGGAGCATACGCCAACGAAAACATCGTTGGCGCTCAGTCCCTGGAATCGTTGTTTCAAGCCGGTCTCGAGCGTATCGGCGCCGCGCAGATGGCAGGACATGTCGGAGCAGACTCGCAGACTCACCTTGGGCGGCGGCTTGAGATGGAAGTGCGGGTAAAAATCAGCGACGCCGTGAATGCGGTACAGAGGGATCTGGGTGCGCTTCGACATCTCCTCCAACTGCTCGCCCGGAAGGTAACCATATTGGCTTTGAATCGCTCTGAGATCGTCGAAAATCAACCGCCCTCCAGCCGCATCGTCGCGTGAGGTTTCATTATAGACAAGCACGTGCCCGCGCGACTAGCGATGCTACTCCCGATTATGGTGAAATTGACAACTAGTAATGCAAATTCGTTTTGCGTACGCCCTCGGCTTCGCGGCAATTACCGGATTGCTGCTTGGCGCCGATGCCCCCGAACCATCGAAATATACGGGACCGGGGTCGTGCAGTTCGCCCGCTTGTCACGGCAGCGTGCAAGCTCGCGAGGAAACGTCGGTGCTGCAAAACGAGTACAGCACCTGGGTGGTGCGCGACAAACACGCGCACGCGTTCATCAATCTCACCAATCCCATTGGCACTCGGATGGCGAAAATCATGGGCCTGCCGAAGCCCGACACAGCAGCCAGGTGCCTCTCCTGCCACGCTCTCGATGTCCCGGTGGACATGCGCGCCCGCACCTTCGATCTCACCGACGGCGTGGGCTGCGAGAATTGCCATGGACCAGCGTCCGCATGGCTCGGGCCACACACCACGCGCGATTGGAAGTACGACAAGTCGCTCGATCTCGGCATGTACAACACGCGGGATCTGATCAAGCGCAGTGAGAAGTGCCTCTCCTGCCACCTGGGAACATCGGAAAAATTCGTGGATCATGAATTGATCGCGGCTGGGCATCCGGATCTCTATTTTGAGCTGGATTCCTTCATGTCCGTGATGCCGCCGCATTGGAAAGATTTCGACAAAGATCCGTGGCTGGGAGTTCGATCGCTCGGCGTGGGACAAGCGGTGCAATTGCGCGAACAACTGAAGCGTGTCGCGCGGGAATCGCAATCCGGCATCTGGCCCGAATACGCGGAGCTGGATTGTTTCGCCTGCCACCACAACCTCACTGCCGCGAAGGACAGTTGGAGGCAGGAGCGCGGATACCCCGGGCGCCGTCCTGGCAATCCGCCCTGGAATCTCTCGCGCTATGTTGTTTTCCGCCGCGTAATTCAGGAAGCAGACCCGCAAGCGTCCGACCAATTGCGCTCCTCGGTGGACAGCGTCTATGCGTTGGTTACCGCTCTCGGCTCCGATCGAAAACAGATTGCAGCGCAGGCTGCGAGCGCAGCGCAAGTGGCGGACGGTCTGGCACAACGGTTGGCCGCTATGCATTTCGACCAACCCACGACTTTGCGCCTGTTGAAAGGCATTTCCTTCGACGCCAATGACATTGCCGAGCAAGGCGAACGATCGGCCGAGCAAGTCACCATGGCGCTGGATTCTTTGTTCATCGCCTACACGGCGAATGATCATCTGGCGAACGACGCGCAGATCCGGGCGGCCATCCATGGCCTTTTCCAGCAAGTGGAGGACCCCTCCGCATACAATGGCTTAAAGTTCGCACAGGCGATGAAGAGCTTGAACGCCCTTTTCTAATGATCGGCAAGCAACCCAAGATCGCGTTGGCCGGAGTGGGCGCGGTTGTCGCGCTGTTTTCCGTTGGATCGAGGGGCGCTTCCACGGCTTTACCCACGCTGAGCGAGAGCGATGTCCAGACGGTGGTGGAGCATACCGCGGCAGCCGTGAACGTGCCCATGGTGATTGCTGTCACCGACCGGCAGGGAGACATCCTGGCGGTGTACCGCAAGCCTGGAGCACCTGCCACGACGCTCGCGAATTTCGGTGCGCAAGCTGACACGAACGAGGTTGCAGTCGCGCTGGCGCGCACCGCGAGCTTCTTCAGCAATAGCCAGGCGCCGCTTTCTTCACGCACCGTGCGCTATATCAGCGGCATCCATTTTCCTCCGGGCATCCCTTTTACTGGGAACGCCGCGCTCTACGGAATCGAAAACACCAATCGAGGGTGCGGTTTTAATACGGAATTCCTGCCCGGCCAGTCAGTGCCGCCTGCGCGCTCCATCGACGGAACGAAACCGGGATTAGGAATCCTCACCGGCAAAGCCAATCTCAACGATAGCGACCCCACGGCCGTAAATCCTGGCGGAGTTCCATTGTTCAAGAGCGGGATTCTGGTGGGAGGCGTCGGCGTGGCCGGCGTGGATCCCAATGTCGCGGAGTTCGCGGCGTTTTCCGGCGAAACGGGATTCGGCCCCGTCGTGCCTTCGCCCGGCGTAGTTTTCATCGACGGTATCGCGCTGCCATTCGTCAACCAAACGACCATGCCTAGCGGATATCAGGCAGGTTCGGCCAATGGCAGTTACATCGTGAAGCCCGAGAGTAGCCCTGGTCCAGCGCCCGAAGGCGATTTGATTGCGCCGCAGGCGGGTAAGATCGGTGGACTTACCCTCGAAGAAGTCGAGAGCATCGTGAATTTGACGGTCGCGACGGGCAACCTGACTCGCGCGATCATTCGATTGCCGCTGGGATCGCGTGCCCGTTTCGCCATCGCCGTGGCGGATCTGGACGGCACTCTGCTGGCCTTGCATCGCATGCCGGACGCTACCGTTTTCAGTCTGGATGTTGCGGTCGCCAAATCGCGCAACGTAATCTACTTCAGCGGGCCGCATCGCACGCCCGGCGATCTGCCCGGAGTTCCCATGGGCACCGCGGTGACCAACCGGACCATCGGCTTCGGGGCGCAGCCGTTCTTTCCGCCGGGAATCGATTATTCGACGCCCGGGCCGTTCTTCGATCTCTACCAATACGACACGCTGCATCCATGTACGCAGGGATCGCAAGCGTCCAACAAAAATCAAAACGGAATTGTCTTCTTCCCCGGAGCGCTGCCGCTGTATAAGAACGGTGTCCTAGTGGGCGGACTCGGCGTGAGCGGCGACGGCGTGGACCAAGACGATTTTGCTACGGCCGGCGGCGCTGCAAATTTTCAAGCACCTGCAGCGATACGCGCCGATCAGGTATTCGATCAGGGTGTGCGGTTGCCGTACATCAAATTCCCGCGCAATCCAACGGATTAGAGGGGCTGCTGTTTCGGGTTGCTGCGCTCCAGGTCATCCAGGCGGTTTTCGTGTGATCTTGCAATGCGGGCAAGCTCGTTGATGAACCCGTCCGTTTGCTGGAAGAGGTCGGCTGTTTGCCTGAACTTCTTGTCGGTTTCCTGGAAGCGCTTCTCGGTTTCCTTAGAGCGCCTATCAGTTTCTTCCTGCGCGATTCGCAGCAGTTCGACGGACTGTGTCAAGGCTTCGTGACGCTCCGTCAGCTTTTCCAACCGCTCGTCGATCGTCATCCAATCTCCTAGGACCATTGTACGCCGCTGCGCGAAACCGAGCCGCGGCCGGGAGCCAAAGACCATCCCCGTAACGCTCCGTTGAAGACACCCGTGGCGCACGCACTCTGGCGTGCTGCATCGACACTCATGTCGATGTCCGCCCGACGCCGAGACGAGTCTCGGCGCAGCACGCAAGAGTGCGTGCGCCACGGCGTCTTCATGGACTTTGGTGGGCCAGCAGGCCCATGGAAACTCCCTTCCGGTCGCGGC
>JBEKJJ010000232.1:0-11874 GCA_050011295.1 Bryobacteraceae bacterium | reverse complement strand
ATCCTTCACAACACCGATCACCTCCACGTTGCCGCCGCCTTCCCAACGAATCACTTTCCCGAGGGGATTCTGATCCGGCCACACCCGGTGCGCAGTGGTTTCAGTGAGAATCGCGACGGGAGCGCCTATTCTATTTTCGGCTTCAGTGAAATTTCGCCCGAGCACGATGGGCATCTTTAACAGAGGAAAGAATCCCGGTGAGACTAAGTTGTATTCGACGCCAAAATTGCCGGGTCGGCCGGGAACTGAGAAGGACGCGCCGCTATGGTCATCCTCAAGTGGAATTTCGGCCGCTTGCACCACGGAGTCCACGCCGGGCAGCGCTGACACGCGATTGAGGAGATCCTGCTGCAGCATTGCCGCGCGCTGGTCGTTGTAACCGGCATCTCGTAGTTCGAAAGAGACCGATGCGATATTCTGCGTTTCAAAGCCCGGATCTATGGTTTGGGCCACCACCAGACCCCGCAGCAGCAACCCCGCGGCGATCAATAGCACCATCGAGACCGCAACTTGCACGCCAACCAGGGTCTGACGCAGGAACCCGCCCGAATGAGTTTCCATGGAGCTTTGAACGGCATCCTTAAGAGCGGTATTCAAGTCTGGACGCGACGCCTGGAGAGCCGGTGCCAATCCGAAAATCAGGCCAGTAAGGGACGTCAGCGCCAGCGCGTATCCGAGAACATGCAGGTCGGGGCCTACGTTCAAAGTGAGATGCGACATCTCGCGTGGCAGATGCGCGATTACGAACCGGATGATCCCTTGGAACGACCACATCGCCAGCAGCGATCCGAGCGTGCCCCCCAGCAGCGCGATCAGCAGGCTCTCGGTCAGCAACTGGCAAATCAAACGGCCGCGGCTTGCGCCTACCGACAGACGAATCGCAATTTCCTTGCGGCGCCCAGCGGCCCGCGCCAGAAGGAGATTGGCAACATTGGCGCATGCGATCAACAACACCATACCGACGGCGGCTAACAAGACGGCACCGACTGTAGCCACGAAGTTGAGCTCGTCCGGCATAGAGAGGACGGTGGCAGGACGGATCTGAATCGAGGTCTTGCGCGGCGGAGCCAGTTGATCGATCCGCGCTGCGATTACTTCCAGATCGGCCCTCGCCTGATTCGACGAGATCCCGGGCTTGGTGCGTCCCAGCAGCGCCAACCAGAGCGTGTTCGCGCTCGGGAGATAGTTGGAATCCCGTTGCAGAGCGGGCTGCACGGTTAGAGGCGCCCAGAAGAACGCAGGAAGCAGCTCAGTACCTCGAAAACCTGGGGAAGCTACTCCGATCACCGTAAAAGGCAGCCGATTCAGAACTACTGTCCGTCCAAGAACGGCGGAATCGCCCCCGAAATGATCCCGCCAGAAGTCGTGGCTCAGTACCACTACCGCGCCAGCGCCTTCGTGCGCGCAATCCGATGCGGCGAACGCTCTCCCGAGCATAGGTGGCTCGTTCAATACATCGAAGTAATTGCAAGAAGCGAGCTGGCCGAAAAGTGGCTGAGGCCGGTCGCCTCCGAGCGTTACTCGTAGGAATGGTTCGTAGGCCAGGAGCCCTGAGAACACATGATTGTTGTTGCGGTAGGTCTGGTAGTCGGCCCAAGAAAAATAGTTCTCGCTTTCGTGCACGTGGAGATTGTGCAATCCGCGAGTGAACTGGAAAACGCTGACCACCTGAGTAGCATAGGGGACCGGAAGCGATCGAAACGCAGCGCTGTTCAACACGGAGAAGATGCCCGTATTGAGGCCGATGCCGAGTGCGATGGCGAGCACCGCAACAGCGGTGAACCCTGGGTTCTTGCGTAAGGTTCGCGCAGAATAGCGAACGTCGTTCCAAAAGGAAAAGGTGAAATTCATGCTGTTCCTCCGTTCGAGATGCCGGGACTCTTCTCGCGGCCAGAACATGCTGAATGCCTGGCGCCACAACCAGCGGCGTGAGCGCGTTCCGGTGCTGTACTCCTCCATCAGGTCGCCCAACACAAACTCGGCCGAGCGCAGGAATCGCAAGCGAAACAGGAGCAAAATGAGCCGCGGAAATTTACGCGTCATGCATCCCCTACTCGTAGCGGAGAGCGATCATCGGATCCACCTGAGTGGCCCGGCGTGCAGGAATATAGCTCGCCGCAAGTGCTACCGACAATAAGACCAGCGGTACAACCACGAATGCCACCGGATCGTGCGAGCTCAAACCGAACAGCATGCCGCTCAGAATTTGCGAGACCGCTGCGCATCCGGCAATCCCGACCAGAGCGCCAATCGCCACCGGCCGCATAGCTTGCCGCAGAATCAAGCTCCTCACTTCGTGCGCATCGGCGCCTAATGTCATGCGTATGCCGATCTCACGGACGCGGCGGCTGACCGCGTAGGAGACCACGCCGTACACACCGACACAGGCGAGCAGCATGCCTAGCGCGCCCAACGCTCCGGCGAGAATCGCGGCAATGCGCGAGGGGCCGCGCCAGAACTCGAGATTGTCTTCCAACCTGGCGACGTCCACCACCAGGCCGGGATCGATGGAATGAATCGCCGCGCGAATGCCCGCCGCCATTGAAGCGAATCCATCGACGCCATGCACCAACAACTGCATCCGTACTTGCTGCTTGGGACCGGCGGGCAGATACAAGAAGGTCTCGTTGGATCTGGCCAGATGCGATACCTGCGCGTCTTTCGCTACGCCGATCACCTGCATGTCACTCTTGTCATCCATGCGGACGATCTTACCGATAGGGTCCTGATTCGGCCAGAATCGCCGGGCGGTGGACTCCGTGACGATCGTGACAGGCGCACCGGTGCGCGCTTCGGTTCCAGTGAGGTTGCGCCCGCGCACAATCGGAATGCCCAGCAGCGAGAAGAATTCGGGCGAAACCTCATTGAGCTCCACTTGATAATCTCCTGGCTGACCCGGAAGCGAAAACACGGTGCCGCGATGACTATCGCTGAGCGGCGAGTTCCCGGCCTCGGCTACGGTATCCACCCCCGGCAGGGCTGCCAGCCGGTCCAGTGCCTGCCGCTGGAAAAGGCCCGCACGTGCGTCGTCGTAGCCTTGGCCGCGGAGATCAAAGGAAACCACGGCTACGTTCTTCATCTCGAAACCCGGGTCGATGGTCTGGGCCTGGTAAAGTCCACGCAGTAACAATCCCGCCGCTATTAACAACACCATGGAAACCGCAACTTGCGTGCCGACCAACGCGTGACGCAGGAAACCATCCGCGGATTTTCCACCGATTCCCGATTGTTTGAGCGCGGTGTTTACGTCCGGCCTCGAAGCCTGCCATGCGGGGACCAAGCCAAAAACAATTCCCGTGATTAGCGTGAGAAGCAGAGCGTAGCCAAGAACTCGGATATCCGGACCAACGCCAACCGCAAGCGGCGGAGTTCCATGCGGAAGATGCGAGAGGATAAAGTCCATGATCGCCTCGAACGACCAGACTGCGATCAGCGACCCCAACGCGCCGCCCAGCAAGGCAATCAGCATGCTCTCCGTCAGCAACTGCCGGATCAACCGCCCACGACTCGCACCCACCGATAGACGGATGGCGATTTCTTTCTGGCGGCTTGCGGCGCGCGCCAACAATAAATTCGCGACATTGGCGCAGGCGATCAGCAGCACCATTCCAACCGCGGCCAAGAGTACAACTCCCACGATGGTGATGTACTTCCGGGCTTCGGGCATGGAAAGGAATGTGCCGGTCTCGATCTGAAGCTTGGTCTTGCGGCCCGGAGTCAGTTGATCAATTCGACCGGCGATTACCGCCATGTCGGCGCGCACCTGGGAGCGGGAAACGCCGGATTTCGTGCGGCCCAGAAGCACCAGCCAACTCATGTTCGGTTCTTCGAACCAATCCGTGCCTCGTTCCAGCAAGGCCTGCATGGTCACAGGAGC
This sequence comes from Bryobacteraceae bacterium, assembly GCA_050011295.1. GTDB lineage: Bacteria > Acidobacteriota > Terriglobia > Bryobacterales > Bryobacteraceae > Palsa-89. Next base: position 7,997 of record JBEKJJ010000232.1, on the reverse strand, counting down.
CCAAAATGCCGCAGGTATCGGCTCGGTGCCTTGAAAACCCGCGGGCGCGACACCGATGACCATGAAGGGCTGGCGATTTAATACGATGCTTGTGCCGACGATCGCGGGATCAGCTGCAAAGGTGGTACGCCACAAATTATCGCTCAGCACCACCACGGCCCCTTCATGCGCCACCGCGCAATCGGATGCCGAGAATGCGCGCCCCAACGCGGGCGGTTCGTTCAACACCTCGAAATAGTTGCAGGAGGCGAGCTGTCCGAAGAGCTGTTGAGGCTGCTGGCCACCGAGCGTCACGGCCAGGAATGGCGAATAGGCAGCCAGTCCGGAGAGAACGTGATTATCGTCGCGGTAGCTCTTGTATTCCGGCCAGGAGAAAAAACTTGGGGCGCCATGCACGTTGCGGCTCTTCAATCCGCGAATGCTCTGGTAGACACTGACGATATCGCTCGCGCCCGGCAACGGCAGAGGGCGCAATGCCACTCCGTTCAACACCGTGAAAATGCCTGTGTTGACACCTATACCAAGCGAGATGGCCAGCACCGCGACCGTGGTGAAACCCGGATTCTTGCGCAAAGTGCGCGCTGCGTAACGAAGGTCACTCCAAAAGGTCGAAAGCATGTTCATATCGTTTTCCTTTTGTGGATACGCAACGTGAGACCCGCCTGTTCCGGGCCATAGCATGCTGACAGCTTGGCGCCATAGCCAACGCGGCGATCCGTTGCCGGCGCTCCATTCTTCCATCAGGTCACCTAGAGCGGATTCGGCGGAGCGGCGGAATCGCAGCCGAAACAGCAGCACGATGGGCCAAGGAAATTTAGGAGCCATGCATCGCCTTCGGCAACTCCACGCCTTCCCACATGGCGGCCAGCTCCTGCCGGCTTTGGCGCAGGGCGCGAACGCCCAACGGCTCGACCCGAAAATATCGCTTGGAACGTCCGCCGCGCTCCGGGATCGGATCGCTGAACCAGGATGCGACATAACCCTTGTTTTCAAGACGGTCGAGCGTCCGGTAAAGGGCGCCGACGGTCAGCGAGCGTTGGGTTCGTTTCTCAATTTCCCGGCGAACCGGTACGCCGTAGGCGTTCTCGCCCAGCCGAAGAACGGCCAGCAGTACAATCTGCTCAAATTCACCCAGATGCTCGCGTGATGCCATCTATGTTCTGCATAGTAGAACATAAATGAGTGATAGTCAATGGGAGAATTTTATTAATTTAGGAATGGCACGGCCTCGGAGTCTTCCAGGCCCAAAGCCACAGTCAGCGCTTTATCCAGTTCCCGTAACCCGTCGCGTTTGAGAGACCCGACATAATGCGTGAGCACGGACTTTGGAAGGCTCACCAATTCATCGCAGTGTACGCTCGATTCCCTTTTTAGGCCTTCCGCTGTGCCAGCCAAGACCTGGGTGCTGACGCCATCATGCTTGGAGTAAACTGGCGCGCAGATTACTGTCGAAAATCGCGACTCAATTAGGACCTGGCGGCTCACAATGACAAAAACACGCTGCTTGCGCGGATCTCGTGAGCCTGGTCTACGGACCAGGTACAACTCGCCTCGCTTCACGGGATTTGCTGATATTTCAAGGCATCCATAGCTTCGCGATTCAGACGCTTCGCATTGCGCTCGATGATCTCGATGTCTTTGTTGTCACGTGCCTCTCGTTCCAGGCGTGCTAGGTAGGCCACAGCAGCTCGCTCCAGGATCGCGGACCGATTCTTGTCCACCCGATCCAGGCGTCCCAGCAGTTGCTTGGGCAAGGTGACCGATGTCTTGACTCTCACAAGACAATTATACTCCCACGCTACTGATGCTTGTCAGCGCGTCCTGCTGCCGTGTAAGCAGTCAATCCCGAAAAAAACCGGCAGGCTAGGCGGATTGGCCGGCCACCTGCGAGAGAGCTATGCACGATTCGGAGCGGCCAGCTTGAGAAGTTAGTGTCCGAAGCGGGCGTGTTGGGCGCTGCGACTCCCGGCTCGGAAAATCGCCCAAGTCGTTGTGGATGGCGTAGCGAATGATATCGGCGTTGGTTCTCATTCCCGATTTCTTCAGGAGGCGCGCCCGATAAGTGCTGACGGTCTTAACACTCAGACCGAGCTGCCTCGCGATCTCGCCCAAAGTGTTGCCAGACGCGATCAGGCACAGCACCTCCGATTCACGGTAGGAAAGAGCCTGGTGAAGCGACCGGCCGAGGGCGCCTTCGATACCTGTAGCCAGCTTTTCCGCGATGGCTGGGCTGACGTACCGGCCCCCTCCGATCAGGTTATTGACGGCTCTCACCAGCTCCTCGCGCGGGCTGTCCTTGGGAATGTAGCCTGCCGCGCCTGCCTGGAACGCCGCCAGGGCGTATTCCACGTCCCGGTGCATGCTGATGATGAGGACGGGAATCCGTGGCTGGATCTGCTTCAGTTCGTTCAGGAAATTCAGGCCGCAAGGCTCCTCGATTGTGGAATCGAGTATCGCTACGTTCCAATTCTGGTCTCTGGCTAGCTGAAGGGCGTCCATTGCCGTGCTGGCTTCCCCAAAAACATTTCCACCAAGGTGACAATCGATGAAATATTTAAGACCCTCGCGGACAACTTGATGGGCGCCCAAAATGAGAATCTTCCTCATGGGAGCCGCACCTCGCACGAATAATGAAGATACACTCCGGCTGACTACCTTTCTTTGGTTCAAGCGAGAATTTGCACGGCACAACCCAGCCCAGCAAAGACATCCCCCCAAAGGCTACTGGGCTAATTATGTAAAGGATAGCCTAGGTCTTCCCAGGTTCGGTCTGCAAGGCTAGCAGATGTTAACTAACAGTTAGTAACGTCCCGCGGCCTTCGAGATTGTAAGATGCAATTCGCTACGCTTGGCGTAACGAAAGGTGGGCACGTAGCTTCCCGCATGGAATTCAACGATCACGGAATCGCCCTTGCCCGAGGTATCGTAGTACTCTCGCAACTTCCGCCGGAGTCGCTGAGCTTCCACGCGAACAATGGAGTCCTCACGGGGGTCGTACTGTTCGCCACGATTGAAAACGTCGCGGCCCAGGGCATATTCTTTCAAATCCTCAGGACGCCCCTGGAGCGTGCAATCCACTGCCTGCTTCAAGAATCGCTCCATGCGTGGGGATCTGCGAAAACCATCGCTGATGACGATCCGCTGCACTTGTTGGAGAACCTCTTCCTCAGCCACGGCTCTTCCCATTAAGGGGCAGCCGTGCATTGCGCTGGGCTGGCGCTCGCCGGCCATCAGAATGAACCCAAAGGACCAACAAACCACACCCAGCGACGCTGCCGTAAAAAAGGCCGCGTTCACCGGCGAAGGAGCAAACAGGTCAACGTTGGGCGCGACCGTACACACGTAGATTCCGCGAGAAATATGGAGGGCTCCGGCCAGCAGAAAGATGATCACAGTGAATACCGTGCTGAACCCGCGTCCAACAGGCGCTGCGCGTAATAAAGTGATCCCGTTGACAATGCCGAAGATTCCCATCACCAAGCTCAGCGCAAAAGTCCGGAAATCGATATTATTGGTCACATACCGGAAGTAAATAAGCACGGCAATCGCAAGTACGCCCACCAGATACTCAGGCCAGCCGTAGACCCGCAGCCCGCAGAACATCCGAACACCTTGGAAGTACAGGATCGCCGCACCGACCGCCAACATATTTGCGAGGACAATGCTAGCCCAATCCGGCGCAACCCCTCGGAGACCGAGGAAAACCAGCGCAAACGCGCCCAGCAGAGTTCCCAGAGTCCAGCGTCCGAAACCGGGAGAAGTTGGCTTTGTAAACCAAACGGCAGCGGTAACCAGAACCGGAACCACTGCCACGAAAGTAGCGACAATCACTACTGTCCTGGAATCAAGGTGCATCTATCCTAGCTTCCAGTCTATGCTAAAACAATTTCCGGTGGGACGGGCTATTTCCCGAGGGAGCTGGAATTGGCGGCGAAATTCAGCAGCAGAGAAGGAAAAATGCCTAGAATCAGCGTCCCCAGGGCGGCTGCCCAGAGCGTAGTCCGGATACCCGGGCTAAGCGGCTCAAGCGTCAGTGTCGACTCGCCCGGCTCATGCATATACATTACGACCAAGATGCGCAAATAGTAATACGCCGCAACGGCGCTGTTCAACAGGCCCAGAATCGAGAGCCAAACCAGGTTCGCATCCAAAGCGGCTTTGAAGATGTAGAACTTTCCGAAGAATCCGCCGGTAAGGGGAACACCAATCAAAGACAGCAGAAAGATGGAGAACAACGCGGCCGTGACCGGCTGCTTCCATCCCAGGCCAGCCAAATCTTCGACGTTCACGTATTTCTCACCCTGCCGCGAAAAATGCGTAATCACCGCGAACGCGCCGATATTCATGAACGCGTAGGCAGCCAGGTAGAACATCGCCGCGGCCACGCCCACCTGATTGTGCGCGGCAATGGCCACCATCACGTATCCGGCGTGCGCGATGGAACTATAGGCCATCAGGCGCTTGATATTGGTTTGAAGCAGCGCGGCAAAATTTCCGATCACCATGGTAAGCAGCGCCGATGACCACACAAACGGTTCCCAACGATTGGTGATGGGACCGAATGCGACTATAAACACACGCATGAAAACCGCGAAAGCCGCAGCCTTGGGTCCCGCCGACATGAACAGCGTTACTGGCGCAGGCGCTCCCTGATAAACATCCGGCGCCCAGATCTGGAATGGCGCGGCGGAAACCTTAAATGCAAATCCTACGAACATGAGCGCGGCGGCGGTGCCTGCCAGCGTCAGGTTGCGAGCGCCTCCACCGTTCATCAGAAAACTGCGGATCTCACCCAAGTTGGTGGATCCCGTGGTCCCGTAAATCCAGGCGATGCCATACAGCAGGAACGCCGTGGCGAACGAACCCAGCAGGAAATACTTCAACGCGGCTTCATTGTTGCGTTTGTCGTCGCGCAGGTATCCGGCTAATATATAAGTCGCGATGGACGAGATTTCGAGGCCAATGAAGATCATGATCAGCTCATTGGCGGTAGCCATCACGCATTGGCCGGCTACGGAAAACAGCAGCAGGGCGTAGTATTCAGCCGAAGCCGCATGCTCGCGCCGCAGATATTGAGCAGAGCTGAGAACCGTGAAAATGCCGACGCCGATCACCAGAACCCGGAAGTATGTCGCGAAGCCATCCACGATCAACATATTCGAAAACGACAAGCCGGGATAATCGTTGGCCGCGACAGCGGCCACTAGCGCCGCAATAAATCCCACCAGCGTCACGGAACTGAAGGCGTTACGCTTGTTTCCGCCAATCAGCGGCTCCAGCACCATGATCAGTGTTCCGGTGATGATCATGAGAATTTCGGGAAGGATGCGAAGATAGTCGATCGCCGTCGGCGCGAAGTTAGCGGGCATCCACGGGCTCCTTCGCTAGGGCGCTCTGTTGCGCGTGGAGCGAGGCAGGCAATGCGTTGTGGACGTGAACGTCGCGCTTGGCGTCTACCGGCCCGAGGATCACGGCAGTGGATGTAGAAATGGACGGGATGAAGCTTTGCGTGAACGTGCCCATCCAGACCATCAGGATGATCAGCGGAACACTGATGGCGTATTCGCGAAGATCCAGGTCTTTGAGTAAGCTCACCTCCGCGGAAGCTTTCCCGAAGAAAACGCGCTGGTAGAGCCACAACATATAACAAGCCGACAGGATGACGCCGATTGCGGCGAAACTGGCCCACCAGAAATTGACTAGCGCCGTCCCTTGCAGAACCAGAAATTCGCCCACGAAGTTGTTGAGCATCGGGAGGCCGATGCTGGCCAGCATGGTGATCATGAATACCGTGGCCAGCTTCGGAAGCGGTGTGGCCACGCCGCCGTAAGCATCGATTTCGAGCGAATGCCGTCGATCATAGAGAAATCCCACCATGATGAAAAGTGCGCCGGTGGAGACGCCGTGATTCAGCATCTGGTACACCGCGCCATCGAATCCCTGCTGGGTGAAACTGAATATTCCAAGCACCACGAATCCAAGATGGCTGACCGACGAATAGGCCACCAGCTTCTTCATGTTGGGTTGCACCATGGCCACCAGCGCTCCATAGATGATTCCGATAATGGCCAGCGTTACAATCCAGCCGGAACAGTTTCGTGCGGCCACGGGGAACATCGGGACGCAGAAGCGCAGCAATCCGTAAGTGCCCATTTTCAACATCACGGATGCCAGCATCACGGAACCGGCTGTGGGAGCTTCCACATGCGCATCCGGCAGCCAAGTGTGCAGCGGGAACAGTGGAACTTTGATGGCAAACGCGATGAAGAAGGCCAGGAACAGCCACAACTGCTCCTGATAAGTGGGCGCGATGGAGCCGTTCTGTAGGCCGGCCATGATTTTCGCGTAGTCGAACGTTCCGGCCTGGTTGTAGAGATAGGTGATGCCCACCAGCATCAACATCGATCCCGCCATGGTGTATACGAAGAACTTGACCGCAGCGTAAATTCGGCGTTCGTGTCCCCAGACGCCGATCAGGAAGTACATCGGGACCAGCGAAACTTCCCAGAAAACGAAAAACAGGAAGAGGTCGAACGCGCAGAAGACGCCGATCAAACCGAATTCAAGCAGCAGCAGGAAAGCAAAGAATTCCTTGACGCGTTTTTGGACGGATTTCCAAGACACCAGCACGCACAGTGGTGTGAGCAGCGTGGTGAGCAGCACCAGCCACAGGCTGATTCCGTCGATAGCAACGTGATACCGGATGGCCGGCGAGTTGACCCAGGGCAGATCTGTCTCGAAAACATATTTTCCGGGATTACCGAACCAATACGGCCCGATCAAGCCGAGTGACGCTACAAAGATTGCGAGCGAAGCAACCAGGCTGAAGCGCCGGATTCCGTCGACATGTTCCTTGGGCAGAAAAAGAATGAGCAGGAACGCCGCCAGCGGCAGGAAGATTACTAGATCGAGCAGCGTCATCGGCTGCCTCCCGCGAACCCGATCGCGATCAGCACAACGATAGAGCCTAGCACCACCCAAGCCGCGTAGGTACGAATATTTCCGGATTGCAGCAATCGCAAAATGCTGCCGATGCCGCGCGAGCGCTCGCCCACTCCATTCACCGTTCCGTCGATCAAGCCGGCATCCACACCACGCCACAAAACGGTTCGGGAGATGGCCACCAACGGTCGAACCACTACGGCGTTGTAGAACTCATCGACGTAGTATTTGTTATAGACCAGCGTGTAGAAGCCATTCATGGCCTTCGCGAAGGAATCCGCCAAGCCGCGCTGCGCGACGTAGAACAAGTAGGCCAGCAAGATGCCGCCCACGCCAACGCCGGCGGAAATCCAGGCTAGCATCTGATTCTCAGGCTTCTCGCCAAACATCGGCTCCAACCAGTGCGGGATGTTGATGAAGCCGCCGACGAGGGAGAGACCGGCCAGCAACATGAGTGGCCCAGTCATCACCAGCGGGGATTCGTGCGGATGCGCGTGGCCTCGATATTCGCCCGTGAATGCCAGAAACCAGGCGCGAAAAACATAGAAAGCCGTCATACCGGCGGTGAGAACACCCACCCAGTACATCCACGGCGCGCGCTCATAGGCAGCCACCAGAATCGCGTCTTTGCTGAAGAATCCAGAAGTGAAGGGGAAGCCGGAGATGGCGAACGAAGCACACAGTAACGTAATGGCCGTAATCCTCATGTGCTTGAACAGACCGCCCATTTGCCGAAGGTCCTGCTCGCCGTGCAATCCGTGGATCACCGCGCCCGCTCCCAGGAACAGCAGCGCTTTGAAGAACGCGTGCGTCATCAAGTGGAAAATCCCAGCCGAGAATGCTCCCACGCCTAAGCCGACGAACATGTAGCCGAGTTGCGAGACTGTGGAATACGCGAAAACTTTCTTGATGTCGGTCTGTGCCAGACCAATTGTCGCGGCTACGAATGCCGTCGCGAGGCCGATGATCGCCACCCAATCCATCGCAATGGGCGCGTGCGTGAAAAATGCTGCCGATCGCGCGATCATGTAAATGCCCGCGGTGACCATGGTAGC
>JBEKJJ010000231.1:0-11888 GCA_050011295.1 Bryobacteraceae bacterium | reverse complement strand
CGCGTCTGCGGCCGGGCTGAATCTTGGATCGATTGTGGCGATGTCGAGCGCGGGCGCTAGTTCGGGTGCAGTGTTTGAGACCATCAGCGGGGCATTTAGCTCTCAGATCACCGTACCGCAGAACTGCGCGTTGACGGTGAAGTTTGCTGTGACCAGATTCTGAGGTCAGACAGTATACTGCAAGCATGCACAAATGCCTGTTGATTTTGAGCTTTGGGATGTCAGCTTCGCTTTTGTTCGGACAGCTTGATTCGAATACCGTCACCGCGAGCCAGAGTATGAATGTGCAGCCGGACCAGGCGTTGTTCGCGGTTTATGTCACCACGCCGCTCACTGCAAGTCTGGATGACGTGCTGGCTGCGCTGAAAGGAGCGGGGATTACCAGCGCTAATTTTTCTGGGGTGAACAGCGCGGGCTCGGGTCAAACCGTCGTTGTTACTGGGAACTTGCCAGCACCGACGGAGCAATGGGCTTTTGGATTACCGGTGCCATTCGCGCAAATGAAGGCCACGGTCACCGCGCTTACCAACCTCCAGCAGAGCATCATGCAAGCCAACAGCGGATTCACGCTCTCTTTTTCGGTGCAGGGCGCGCAAATTTCCACCAGCCTGCTGCAATCGCAGGCGTGCAACAATGCTGGGTTAATCGCAGACGCTACGGCGCAGGCTCAAAAACTCGCGTCCGCTGCCGCGCTTAGCCTGGGATCGATTTTGGCGATGTCCACAAGCACTTCGATCCAGGTGGCGAACAACTCCGTTCCCGTGGCCATCCCCGGCGGATTTGTGTCCTCTCCGCTCACCGTACCGCAGGGCTGCGCATTGACCGTGAAATTCAGTGTAACCAGGTTCTAACGGCCGCCGTTAGCAACAACCTCGCGGACTACTTGTATGTCAGCAATCCCACAACATGAAGGTGGTCAATTTCTTTTAATTAAGCGGCTCTGCACGAGCAAACCGGGTGTATACTGTATCGGCGTCGTAACGAAAAAGGAGGCACATCATGGACGAACAAATCGCGACTCTCAAATTAACCGTCGAACCTGCCGCACTGCGCAAGATCATTTCCAGTGGCCGATTGGCGGAATTCGCCCACATCGCCGCTATTCAGGCGGCCAACCAGATAAATGCACAACTGGTACAGCACATCGCGGAAGGCGCGGTGAATGCGGATGGCATGAAGGGCGCAATATCCGTCGACGTTCGTTACGTCTTCTCCGATGGTGAGCCCGGCTTTGGCACTCATCCTCCTGGACCAAGACCTCCCATCGTGAAATTTTGAAGGGCGGAGCATTCGCGCGAATTAGCGCGAGCTTCTGAACCGGCCCGTTTAGCGGAGTGTTGTATGGAACCACATAACGGCTCTTCCAGCGTGCTGATGTTGCATCTGCTCGGCCGCTGTAATTTAGAATGCCTTCACTGTTATATGGAAGGCTCGCCTCATCGCCGGGAGCAGTTGCCCGTGGATTCCGTTGTGGGAGCGATCGGGGAATCGAAGGCGCTCGGCATCCGTACACTCGTCCTAACCGGCGGAGAGCCGCTGCTTTATCCTGGCCTCGATGAAGCGCTTAGGGCCGCGGCAGGGAACGCTGATCTCAAGACAATTGTCTCGACGAACGGTACGCTACTTTCCCCAAGCCGTGCCTCGCGGTTTGGAGAAATGGGGGTTCGGGTCAATATCAGCATTGACGGGCGTGCGGAGTTCCACGATCGTTTCCGGAAACTGGCGGGCTCTTTTCGCTCCGCGGAGCGGGGCGTGCACCAAGCAGTAGATGCCGGCGTGCCGGTGACTATCATCACTACTTTTTCCAAAGCCAACCTCGATTCGCTGGAGTTCATGGTGGACTGGGCGACTGCGGTGGGAGCCGAGCGGTTCTTTGCGCAGCCGCTGCTGAATCTCGGCCGGGGCACGCATATCGCTGGGGATTGCCTTACTTTTGACGACATAAACCGGCTGATCCTACGACTTTCCGATCTGGCCAATTATTCTCGAAACCGGAATCTGGAATGTCAAGTGATCGGTGCCAACCGGAAATTCCTACTCCAACATCCGTGTGGGGCGTACGTCTGCAATGGAAGCGGTTGTCACCGGGGTGTGGACAAGGAGATTAAGAAGGTAGTGGTACGGGAGGACGGGACCGTTCTGCCCGAGGTCCCGAACTTGAACCGCCGATACTCGCTCGGCAAGATCCAAGACGCCCCGCTTTCCGAGCTAATCACCCGCTACTATGAGCACGGCTACAGTGAGTTCGACCGGCTCTGCCGCGTTGCCTACGCCGAGGTGCTGCCTCAGTGGAACTGCGTCATCGTTCCATGGGAGCAGATCATAGCCGAGAGAAGCGAGACGTGGATGCCCAGCGAGAACTGCGCGCTGCCAGTTCTTGAGTGTGCCAGTTGTGCGTCTCCGGCATACGGAGCGTGGAAGGATCTCTCCAGCAAGGTGCAGCCGGAATCGGCCGCAGCGCTTCGCGACACCCGTGGCTCCCAGCGCACGGCGCAGACGCCTCAAGCTTTGATTGAAGAACTGCCTTCGTCAGCGTAACGTTTCAGTCCGTCGCTTGAGGAAAAATCGGTTCGCAAACAAAAAGCGCCGAGATGAGTCTCGGCGCGGCAGACACGAGTGTCTGCGCCACCCAATCGTAAATCCTTGTGCGTCAATGTGGGGCAGACGCTTTGCTTTCGTCTACCAACCCCGTGCGCACGCCGATTTTTCTCAAACCCAAGCATCGGCAAGAATCCGGTCCCTGTAATGGCTCAACGCACCTTTCAGCCTCGCAGGCAAGAGTGCCTGCGCCACTTTTAGGTATCCTGCTTCACGCGCTTTAGCGCGATCTTCATTTTCTCGCCGTCGGTGCCTTGCTTTACCGCGCCTGAGATCTGATCGCCGTCCACCTTCAATTCCAGATAGTAAATGGCTTCGCCGCCATCCACTTCCAAGGTGACCGTGTCGCCGTCCACCACTCCCTTTTGAATGGTATGCTGGTCTTCCTCGGGACCGGCGGTACCGGTCAGCTTATTGCCTTCCTGCTTCACGATCATGACCACAGGGATGGTCTGGGCTTCGCCATCCTGTTTCATGTCCACGGTTCCGGCCCATTTGCCGGTCAAATCAGCGCCACTGAGGGTCCAGGCGGCCGCGAGCAGCAGGCTCAAGAGAATACTTTTCATACGTGCTCCTTTTCGCACTACTATACTTGGCAAGTTTAACGCAGGTCGGGTCCTAAAAGTTGCATTTATTTATTCGCGAATGGCTACCAGCGGGTCCACTTGCAGGGCGCGGCGGGCCGGCAGATAGCTGGCGATCAGGGCGACGGCTATAAAGAGCAGGGCTGTTCCAACAAAAATGCCGGGATCGGTGGGGCTTACGTGATAGAGGAGCGCGGCCAGCGCCCGGCTGATGGCGAATGCGCCTGCGAGACCGGCGACGATTCCGGCCAGCGTGAGCCCCAGGCCCTCGCGCAGTACCAGGCTGAGTATGTCGGCCGGCTGCGCGCCCAGAGCGCGGCGGATGCCCATTTCCTGACGGCGCTGCTCCACCGAATAAGCCAGCAATCCGTAGATTCCGATGGCTGCCAGCAGCAGCGCGATGGCCGCAAACGCACCCAACAGCCACAGGGTGATTTGCCGTTGTCCGAAGGATTCGGAGACGATGTCCTGCATGCTGCGAATGGCCGTCACCGGAAGATCCGGATCCACCTGTGCGATCTGTCTTCGCACTGCGCTGGCCAAGGAAAGAGGATTTCCGGAAGTTTTCACGGCAATGGTCATGCCCGGCCAAGGACGTTGCGCGTAGGGGGAATAGAGTTCGCCGCCTGCGTCAGCATCCAGGGCGGAGGTTTTGACATCGGCCACTACTCCCACCACTTGCTCATGCAGTTCCGCCCGCGCCACAATGAGCTGCTTTCCAATGGGGTCCTGATTGGGCCAGAATCGCCGCGCCAGGGATTCATTGACGATGGCCGCGCCCGCGCTCAACTCATTATCGTGCTCGGAGAAGAAACGGCCGCGCACCAGGCGAACTCCGAAGGTTCGAAGATAATCCGGCGTGACGGATTGCCAGAAGGCGAGCGGGCGTTTGCCGAACGGAAGCACGGCGTCGCCGACTACTTGAATGGGCACCAACACGCTGGCGTTCAGGGGCAACCGGAGTGTCGCGCTGGCGGAGATCACGCCTGGGGTGGTGGAGATCCGACGAAGGGCTTCGCGAAAGAAGGCGTTCTTCTGGGGATTGGTAGCGTATTTGGCGTTAGGCAACGTCACCTGCATGGTGAGGACGTTGCGGGGGTCGAAGCCTGGGTCTACACGCTCAAGGGCCAGAAAGCTGCGCATCAGCAGGCTGGCGGCGATGAGCAGGATCATCGAAATGGCCACTTGGCCAATCACCAGGAGTCCTCGGGTCCGGCTGCGCCGCAGATTGCCGGTCGCGCCGCGCCCGGATTCGCGCAAGATGACGTTGAGATCGGGATTGGAGACGTGGAACGAGGGTATGAGTCCGAAGAAAACAGCGGTAACGATGGAGACCAATAAGGTGAACGCGAGCGTTTGCCAATCGATGTGGATTTCCCCGGAGCGAGGGAGATTGAGTTGGTCGACTCGGCCTGCCAGGCGCGTGGCGGCGAATGCGAGCGCGAGTCCGAGAGCGCCGCTCAAGACGGATAGCACCAGGCTCTCGGCTAATAATTGGCGAATCAGATCGCCTCGGCTCGCGCCCAGCGCTGCACGCACCGCGAACTCCTTGCGGCGGCTGGTGGCTCTCGCCAACATAAGGCTGGCGACGTTGGCGCAAGCGATCAGCAAGACCGCACCGATGGCCGCGCACAACACCAACAGCGCTGGTTTCACGTTGTCCACCAGGATTGCGTGCAACGGACTCGCTACCAGGCCAGCGTCCGGATCCGCATCCACCATGCTTGCGTGCTGCGCGATATACCGGCGGTTGAGGACGTCCAGTTCCGCCTGAGCCTCGCGAGGGCTGATGCCTGGCCGCAATCGAGCGATAACGGAGATGTAGCCCGCGCCGAGGCGGATCTGATCGCGAGTGAATACGCTGAAGGCAGCCAGGTTTGTGGCGAGCAGGTCGAGATGAGGCGCTGGTTGATCGAGACCTGGTGGGAGCACGCCGATGATGGTGTGCGGCTGGGAATCGAGCGTAAGCGAACTACCGACAATTTTTGGATTCCCGCCGAAGCGCCGCTGCCAAAGGCCGTAACTCAGCAACACTACGGGCTTGGCGCCCTCGCGATCCTCTTCGGGCAGAAAATCGCGGCCGAGCAGGGGATGCACGCCGAACGTCTGGAGGAAATCGGCGGAGACGCGCGCGGCTGGCAGTTGTTCAGGTTGATCGACGCCAGACAGATTGAAGGTTTCGTTGCAGAAGCCAGCGAGCTTCGAAAAGGATTGGGCTTCGGTGCGCAATTGATCCCAGCGGGTGAGCGAAAAAGGGCCGCGGCCGGAGGCTCGCTTGAGATTGGTGTTATAGAGGAACAACAGACGATCGGATTCGGGGTAGGGCAGAGGGCGCAGAAGCACTGCATTCACAACGGTGAAGATCGCGGTGTTGGCTCCGATCCCGAGAGCGAGCGTGAGAATCGCTATAGCCGAGAATCCGAAATCTTTGGCTAGGATGCGGAGGGCATAGCCGGGCATGATTGAGTATAAAAGTTTCTGGTTTCTGGTTTCTGGTTTCTGGTTTTCGTTTCTCGTTTCTCGTTTCTCGTTTCTCGTTAGGAGCTGTCGACAGCTTCAGTAGCCCCCAGTCCCCAGCCCCTAGTCCCACTAAAGGAGCTTGTGGATGGCTGCTTCGATCACGGCGATATCGGTCTCGCCTATGAAAGATTGAATCTGACGGCCGCGCTTGTCGTAGAGGAACATGGCCGGTAGGGCGCCGCTCCATCTCTTATCGATGGAATCAATGAAGTGTTCATCGTCGCTTGCCTGCTTGAGGTACGCTGTGCCCTGCACCGTGAACTGCTTCAGGACTTTTTCGGCGTCCGCAGCGGCCTCTGGTTCGTCTGCCGAAATCGTTACCAGCTCAAAACCTTGCCCTCGCAACTTGGCCTCCAGGCGAACCAGTTGCGGCAACTCGGCGCGGCAGGAATCGCACCAGGTGGCCCAAAAATCGTAGAGCATTACCTTCCCTTTGTGATCGCTCACCAGTTTCTGGAAGGCCGTCTCATCCACTGGGACAAGCGCGGCGAAGAGCGGGATGGATAAGAAGAGCGCCGCAAGCTTCATCTGGTTTAGATGGATTTGTGGACGCGCTTGATACCGCATCCGAAGGCCTTGGTCTCGGATTGATCCACGGGCTTGCCGGCCAGCACTGCGTCCAGGGCCAGGCGCAAGCGTTGGGTTCGTATGTGGCTTTCGTTCTGGCTGTCATCGATGGAGCCGTGATAGCGGATGATCCCGGCGCTATCGATCACGTAACTTTCGGGAGTCACTTGCGCGTCGAAGCGATCCGCCAGCAAGTTGTCGGGATCCTTGTAAACCGGAAAGGTGAATCCCACTCGTTTCGCGTGCTCCCGCACTTCGCTGGCGGGCTCTGTACGGTTCGCGTTCACGAAGATGAACTTCACGCCCTTGCTTGAATAATCCTGGTAGACGGCATTCATGCGCTGATTGTAGGAGTTCGAAACTGGGCACTGCGTGGCGATGAAAGTTACTACGGTGACAGGGCCGCGGAGAGCGGAGAATGCTACTGGCTTGCCGTCCAGATCCTGGATATTGAAGTCCGTGACTTTCGAGCCAAGCTTGAATTCCTGAGCGCTCAAAATGGCGCCCAACAGGCCGAGTGAAATCGTAATCGTTCTGAACACGGTGCCTCCTTGATTTCAGTTTACCGCGCGTTACTTCAGGATTTGAATCAGATTGCTGTAGTCGTCGGTCCAGGGGCGCAGACCGGGGCGCGGCTGGGCGGGCTTGATTCCGGAAGCGTGGAAGAGGCTGTCGGTGAAAGGCGCGCGATCTGACGTTATCAGCACCCAATCGCTTTCCGACAGATAGTCCTCATCCTCGCCATCGTCATTCACTTCGATGGCGGCCTTCCCGAGGTCCAGTGCGTTTCGGGCGGCCACGGGCTCCAGCGCGAGATAGCGGTTGGATACATGCACAGCCAAAATTCCGCCGCGATTCAGATGGCGGAAGTAGAGCAGAAAAGCTTCGCGAGTGAGCAAGTGGACGGGGATGGCATCGCTCGAAAATGCGTCCACGCCGAGTACATCGAACTGCTGGCTCGGTTCGCGCTCTAGCGTCAGCCGCGCATCGCCGAGCAGCACTTGATGATCCGCCTTGCAATCTTTCAAGAAGGTGAACCAGGTGGTTGCGATGTTGAGATCGAGCGGATTGATTTCGTAGAAACGGAAAAAATCGCCATGCCGGCCATAAGCGGCGGTCACTCCGGCGCCAAGGCCGATCATGCCGACGCGAACGGAAGGCCGCTCGCGTTCGAAATACCGGATTGCGCGCCCCAGTCCCGATTTCGGTCCGTAGTAGCTGGTGGGTGTATCGCGATCCTCGGGGTCCGAGAGTTGCGTTCCGTGATTGATGGTGCCGTGAATCAGACGGCGTGAACCGGTTTGATTTGCGTTGTCTTCGAAGTCGTACACGCGCAGCACGCCGTAATAGTTGCGCACCGAGCGCTCGAAGCGTTGGTCATCCAGGTGCTTGTAGTAACCGATGTAGACTGCCAGTGCGACCGTGAATGCGATCATCGCTATCCGTACGGTTGGCAGAACGAACCTGCGCGGCCAATGGCCGGGAGCGATCCACAGCACGGTGGTTACTAATGCTGCGCAGGCCACTAATGACAACGGCAGCTCGGCGTAAGTGTCGAACAGATGAGGCGCGCCGACAGCGACGAAAAGTCCGCCGAGTGCGCCGCCTAGCGCGATCATCAAATAAAAGCTGGTCAAATGCCGCGGATCGGGCTTGAGCCGCACCAGTTCGCCGTGACAGGCCATACAGCAAATGAACAACGCCGCGATGAATGTTGGAATGGACCACTTGATGTTCAGATTGCCTTTGAGGTAATACAGCGCGAATGCGGCCGCCGTTAGGGCGATCGTTAGCAGAGGAAGGAAGACCGCGCGGTGATAAATTTTTTCGCGCTCAAAACAGAGGATGAAGGTGATGAGGTAAGTTCCGAGCGTCGCGACCCAGAGCAACGGGATTGGCGCGACATTCGTACTCAGATGAGTGGTAATGGAAAGCAGCAGCGCGGAGCCGCAGGCGGCGAGGGCGATCCAAAGCGCTTGTTGGACCCAGCGTGGCGGATCGCCGTAGGGCGATGCTTCGCTCGCGGCTGCGGGGGCGCGCGCATTCCAACCTAGAGTCGCGCAAAGAACCACGAATAACACGTAGATGCCGGACCATCCGTACGCTTGTGTGTGTGTGGTGGCCAGCGGTTCCACGACCAGCGGAAAGCTAAACAGGGCCAGCAGCGATCCGAGATTCGAAAGCGCAAACAGGCGATATGGTAGCGCACCGGGTTTCGCTGCCACATACCAGGCTTGCAGCAGGGGACTAGTGGTGGACAGCAGAATGTAGGGCAGGCCGATGGTTGCGGTGAGAAGCAGCAGGATGCGGCCGGAGGGGTCGCCCGGATGCGCGGGCTTCCAATCCGGGGAAGGAAGAATGGGAAGCAGCGCGATGCTCAGGGCCAGCAGTGCGATATGCAGCAGGGCCTGTTGCCGGGGTTTCAGGTAGCGCGTGGAGAAGTGCGCGTACAAGTATCCGGCCAGCAGAGATGCCTGGAAAAATAGCAGACAGGTGTTCCAGACGGAGGCCGATCCGCCGAACCAGGGCAGGATGATTTTGCCTATCATCGGCTGCACTTCGAACAGCAGAAACGCGCTCATAAAAATGGTGGCGGCGTAGAGCAAGGAGTCATAATCGCACAGTGGACAGGTTGAGAGCCTGCCATCCCGCCTCACAAGCTGATAGACTCTCGACTTGACGCTAGCCCCAGTCGACTACCTAATCCTGTCGCTGTACTTCGCATTCGTGCTGGGCATCGGCTGGCTGGTAAAGCGCAAAGTCTCCACCAGTGAGGATTTTCTAACTTCCGGCCGGTCCGTTCCGGTGTGGATCACGAGTTTAGCGTTCATCGCTGCTAATCTTGGCGCGCAGGAAGTGATCGGCATGTGCGCGTCCGGAGCGAAATACGGCATCATGACCGCGCATTTCTACTGGATTGGCGCGGTGCCGGCCATGCTGTTCGTGGGCGTCTTCATGATGCCTTTCTATTATGGAAGCCGCGCGCGCAGCGTGCCAGAATACCTGAAGCTGCGTTTCGATGAGAAAACGCGAGCGTTAAACGCATGCACCTTCGCCGTAATGACGGTTTTCTCGTCCGGAATTTCGATGTATGCATTGGGATTGCTGTTCCAACTGGTTCTGGGCTGGAGCTTCACGGCATCGGTACTGCTTTCGGCCGCCATCGTTCTGATCTACACCTTCCTCGGCGGCCTCACGAGCGCCATCTACAACGAAGTTTTGCAATTTTTCCTGATCGTGCTGGGCTTCGCGCCGCTAGCGATCATGTCGGTTCTCAAAGCGGGCGGATGGCACGGGATGTCCCGGCGGCTGCCGCCGGTTATGACGCACGCGTGGTCCTATTTAAAAGAGCCGTCGCAGAATCCGATGGGCGTCGAGGTTTTCGGGTTGGTGGCCGGGCTCGCTTTCGTCCTTTCGTTCGGATACTGGTGTACGGATTTTCTGGTGGTGCAGCGCGCCATGGCGGCGGAATCCATGTCGGCCGCGCGGCGCACACCGTTGATCGCGGCGTTTCCGAAGATGATCATGCCGTTTATCGTGATTGTGCCGGGTATTGCCGCGATTGCTCTGTCGAAAATGGCAGTTGGTTACGCCATTCCGCTCAAGCCCGATGGCGGACCCGATTACGATCAGACCATGACCACTCTAATGGCGCAGTTTTATCCCTCCGGCATGCTCGGCCTGGGGCTCACTGCGCTGATGGCGTCCTTCATGTCGGGGATGGCCGGCAACGTCACGGCCTTTAATACCGTGTGGACCTACGATCTGTATCAAGGCTACATCCGCAAGCGCGCTCCGGACTCGCATTACCTTCTGGTGGGGCGCATCACAACGGTGGTGGGAGTGGCGCTGTCGCTCGGGACCGCATACCTGGCCAGCCACTTCAACAACATCATGGATTTTTTGCAACTGGTTTTCGGATTCGTAAATGCTCCGCTATTTGCGACATTTTTGCTCGGAATGTTCTGGAAGCGCGCCACCGGACATGGCGCTTTCACTGGGCTTCTAGCGGGTACGCTGGCGGCTGCTGCTACGCACGGTCTGACGCTCGCGGAAAACAAAGGAGGCTGGCTGGGCACCGTGGTTCATAGCTTTCCCTCAACCATGGCGCAGAATTTCTGGATCGCAATCTTTGCGTGGTCCACCTGTATGGTGGTGACCGTGCTGGTGAGCTTTTTGTCCCAACCGAAGCCGGAGCCGGAGCTGCACAATCTGGTTTACGGGCTCACCGAAATTCCGCATGATCCCGCTCCGCCGTGGTACAAGCGGCCGCTTCCGTTGGCGGGAGTGGTAATCGTGGCGCTGGTGATTTTGAATTTTCTGTTCTGGTGATATGCGCGACCTTCGCACACCCATCGGGTTGTTCTTTACGCTGGCTGGCGTCATCCTAGCAGTGACGGGCGTGGTAACGGAAAATCGTGCCCCGCTCGAAACGGCCAACGTGAATCTTTACTGCGGCGTTTCGATTCTGATATTCGGAGGCGTAATGTTGTGGTTGGCCCGGCGCAGATCCTGATCGAGGCGTTCGAGGCGCGCTACCACAGCACGCCGGACGTGGCTCGCGCGCCTGGACGCGTGAACCTAATCGGCGAGCATACCGATTACAATCTCGGGCTGGTGCTGCCGGTGGCCATCGATCTGGATTGCTATGTGGCGTCGGCGCCCAATCGTCTGGGAGCGCTGCGAATTCATTCCGAGAATCTGGATCAAAGCCGCGAGTGGCAGATCGAGCAGATCCCGGGGCTCGGCGCCGCCCGAGATTGGAGCGATTATGTGATCGGCATTGCGCGGCAACTGCCGCTGGGGCGGGGCCGCGATGTGTTGATCCACAGCAACGTCCCGCTAGGCTCCGGCCTCAGCTCCTCAGCCGCGTTGGAAGTAGCCACGGCGCTGGCGCTAGGTTGGGAGGGGGATCTGCCGAGCATTGAACTTGCGAAACTCGCACGACGTGCTGAAAACGAGTTTATCGGCCTGCCATCCGGAATCATGGATCAGTATGCCGCAGTGTTCGGAGAACGAAACGCCGCGCTGCTGATCGATTGCCGGACCCTGGAAAGTCGCGCGGTTGCTCTGCCGGACGACGTTGCCATTGTTGCGGTGAACACCATGGTGAAACATGAGCTGGGCCAATCGGCTTACCGGAGAAGGGTGGCGGAATGTGCATCGGCGTCGAGGGATATCGGGGTGGAGAGCTTACGCGATGCGCGGCCGGAGCAGTTGGAATTGATCCGCGATCCTATCGCCCGGAGGCGCGCGCGGCACGTTCTTAGCGAAAACCAAAGGGTTCTGGATTTTGTGGAAGCCAGCCGCAAGGGCGATTTGCGTGAGATGGGCCGGGTGCTGGTGGAATCCCACCGGAGCCTGGAACACGATTACGAAGTGACTTGCGCGGAGCTGGATTTTCTGGTGTATCGGGCGATGGAGATCGATGGGACGTTCGGCGCCCGGATGACGGGCGGTGGATTCGGGGGCTGCACTTTAAATCTGGTTGAGCCTGAGGCGGTAGAGCGATTCAAGGCGACGTTGGGAAGAGAATATCGGGAGAAGTTCGGGATACAGCCGGCGTTTTATCAGGTCCGGCCATCGCAGGGTGCCGAGCGGATTTCGTAGTTGTGGCGC
>JBEKJJ010000230.1:0-11934 GCA_050011295.1 Bryobacteraceae bacterium | reverse complement strand
CACATGATGGCGCGCAGGTCGCCGATCTGGCCGGAGCGCACGATATCGCGGGCGCGCAGCCACTGCGGATGAGTGCGTACCATGAACGCTTCGCCGACCTTCACGCCGGTGCGGTCGCGAGCGTCGATCAGGGTGCGGCATTCCGCAACCGTCAGCGAGATTGGTTTTTCGCACAATACGTGCTTGCCGGTCTCGGCCGCGCGAATGGACCAGGGCACGTGCAGGTGATTCGG
Source organism: Bryobacteraceae bacterium (assembly GCA_050011295.1). Classification (GTDB taxonomy): domain Bacteria; phylum Acidobacteriota; class Terriglobia; order Bryobacterales; family Bryobacteraceae; genus Palsa-89. The sequence goes on along the minus strand of JBEKJJ010000230.1, from coordinate 11,701 downwards.
CAAGGGATTGTAAATGGCTTCGATTTCTGGATCGGCCAGCATCGCTTCGTAGGAGCCGTAGGCTTTCGGAATCTTCAGATCGGCTGCGGCGTGTTGCGCTTTCGCCAGATCGCGAGATGCGATACCGGTTATTTCAGACCATTCGCCTTGTTGCATGGCTGGGATCACCTTGTGGGTGGCGATCTTAGCGACACCCAGAACGCCCCAGCGGACTTTTTTGGACATAGCGCAAGTTTCGCAGATGTGGGGCGGGTTGACAACCCGCTGCAGGATGGCATCCTGCCCTACAAAGGGATGCGTTCGATGCTACTTCTGGTGCGTAGTACGGTTAGAAAGCATGGTTGGATACCGATGCATTCCGCTACTGGCCTTCGTGTGCGTGGCGCAGGAACCACCGCACATTAAGGTCAATGTTCACCTGGTCAATGTCACGTTCAGCGTGCGGAATGATGCCGGCCTTTCGCCCGCCAACCTCACCAAGAGCGATTTCGAGGTCTTCGAAGATGGCGTGCCGCAGAATGTTTCGTTTTTCTCCCGCAGCGCCGATCTTCCTTTGACGCTGGGCTTGATTGTGGATGCTAGCGGGAGCCAGGAGCATTTCGTCAAGGCGCACCACCACGATCTCGAGTCATTCTTGAAGGGTGTCCTTCAGCCCAACGACCGGGCATTCTTGATGGGATTTGGAAACCACATCCGGCTGGTCTCTGATTTCACGGCTTCCAGCAGCGAGATTCTGGACGACCTCAAGCGCTATGAGCACGAGTCGGGACATTTCGACGAAGTCGGACCCACGGACGAGGATCGCGAGGGCGGAACGGCCTTTTATGATGCAATTTACTACGCGGCTTCTGAAAAGTTGTCAGATGGGACCAGTGGGCGCAAGGCGCTGATCATCTTCAGCGATGGAGAGGACAACTCCAGCGCGCATCACATGCTGGACGCGATTGAAGAAGCGCAAATCGAAAACGTCCCGTTGTTCTGTGTCCGGTACACCCAGCACGGCAGGCACGGAAAGATCACGGCGCGGAACAAATATGGAACCAGTGTGATGGCGCGGATCGCCAAGGAATCCGGCGGCGAAGATTTTGATGCCGAAAAGAAGGATCTCAAAGAATCGTTCCGCGAGATCGGCGAGGAGCTGCGCTCTTCTTACGAATTGGCTTACAATTCCACCAATACCGAGCGCGACGGATATTTTCGCAGAATTGTGATTCGATCCAGGAATCCGTTATTCACGGTCCGAGCCAAGACCGGATATTACGCGCGCTGATCAGCCGGTGACGCGCAGGTAGGTGCTATACGGCTCGTCGTTGATATCGGGGAAGGATCTGAGCTTCAAATCCCCGGCTCTCCACGTTCGCGAGCCTGGAAATTCGGGTTCGGCGGCTAGTAGCTCGGCCTTGGCAAGCCGGAGGCTTGCCCCACCCAACGCCATGAGCGCGAGTGGACCTGAGACCAGCGCGACAGTATCGGGATGCTGGGCATCCACTGGCTCCAGGCGCATCTTAAGGGGAAGGTCCAACTCGATGCGATCGCCGCTTTTCCATTCACGGCGGATTTCAGCGAACGTGCCCGGCTGAAGCTTTCGGGTGTCGCGCGTTCCGCTGACGGTCAGGCTGGCTCCTTCCGCCCATTCCGGAATACGCAGGAACACAGAGAACGTCTCGGGGCGGGAAGAGCTAACGTCCAACCGAATTACGCTGTCATAGGGATATTCGGTAATCTGCCGCAGCGCAAAACGCGCGCCGGGGTTGGTCCAAGTGGCAGTAGATGGCGTGTACAGATTCACATAGACGCCTCGGGCGTCACGAAAATACGCGCTGATCCGGTAATCGGCCGCGATCTGCGGCAGCGTGCCTGAGCAGCATGGCCATTTGTCCCCGAAGACAGCCTTGCGTCCTTCGAAATTGTAGTCGGAATAGTAGAAGGATGATCCGTCCTGCTGAATCGGCGTGGCGCCCAGCACGGTGTTGTAGAGAACGCGCTCCATGCTGTCGCCGTAGAGCGGGTTGCGCGTGATTCGCAGCAAGTAGCGCGTGAGCTTGAAGTGGGCATACGCGCCGCAGGGAGTTTCGAACGTGGAGTGCGTGGTTGTCAGACTCTCGGCTAACTTTCCGCTGCCGGGAACAACGAAATGCTCATCCGGCCCCCAGCCGCCCGTGGCGTAGCTTTGCTGGCGCACAAAATCGAAACCGTTCTTTATGGTTTGAAGATACTTCGGATCTCCCAGCACCAGATATGCCTGCGCGGCCGAGCTCAGCGAGTTTACGTGACTGTAGGCGTGCTTGCCTGGCAGAACATTCTCACCTTTCGCAAGCGGGTCGAAGAACTCTTCATTGAAGAGTAAACGCTTCGCCAATTCAAGGTAGCGGGCGTTTCCGCTGCGCTGGTACGCGAGAAATTGATTCTCGGGAAGTGTGTAGCTTTCATCCCAGGCGTGCAGCGTGAAATCCTCGCGATTGTTCACGGGCGCTTCCCAATGCGGCATGGCTTTGGCCGGGAGATATTTCCAGACCGCATTTGTTGCGCGGCTAAGCACATCCAGCGCCAGGGGATCTTTCGCATATGTATGCGCGTCGATGAGACCGCAGACTAGTTTGTCGTAGATGTAGGCGGGGAAGCGATTCTCGATGTAAAACCTGCCCTCCGGATGAATAGTGGCCGCGTAGCCGCGAATCATGCGGTTCACTTTTTCGCGGCACGCCGGGTCTCCCGTTGCGGCGTAGTAACGCGCTAGCGCGGACATCCACTGGCCATAGGTGAAGCCGGGCGCGAAAGCATCGGTGTCGTACCAGCCGCCCAGGTCCTGACCCGGAGCAGCCAGGCCCTCGCGTAGCCGATAGGGCCGCAGCAGACTGTCTTCACTCAAATTGAGCAGGAGCTCGCGATTCTGGTCGAGTTGCCGCGCGAGAGGACCGGACGCGAATTGGACATCTCCATACTCGAATTGCGACAGCAAATCGGACTTGGCGGTACCTGCCGCTCGCCCGTACCCGGCGAAAATCCCCAGGGCCGCGGCCGTCCCCTGCCGTAAAACATCGCGCCGTGTTAAGCCGGAGTGCGTCACTATATTCCGAAGTCCATCATAGCTCCAAAGGAACAGTATCCGGGCGAATCGAGTACTTGGATCTCTCGTAACGGTACACGTGCTCCATCGACATGAAACAACTTTCAGGGTTTAATTAGTCATGGCGTCGCGCTGCTTAAACTGCAATGGAATTCTGACCAAGACGGACCGGATTTGCTATAGCTGCGGAGACAAGGTACCCAAGTGGGTGAGCTCGGTGCCGGGGCAGAGATCCAAGGGTTTCTCAGTTGTTAGCAACATCGTGTTTTTCGCTTCTCTCGGCCTGACAGCTTTTTCTTTGGTAGCCGAACATAAGCCGCCGCTGGAAGTGAGCCTGGCTGCGTCCGGAGCCCTGCTAGGCGTGAAGCTGATTGTGGACTGGACGTCGCGGCTACGCACGAAGAGCCGCGCAACGTAGCCGTTCACGGTACCACCTTGCGCAAAACCGCGCGCGTTTAGCAAGCCGCTGCAGGATGCCATCCCAATGTCACTTAGTTTTCCGAGACTCGAAGGTTTGAGGGCTGGCAGGTCGGGGACTGTCGGGGACCTGCCCCACGTGCGCCCGGAGTATTCGATTTTGGGAAAAGTGAATTGGCATGGCATCCTGCCCCACTGCCCCAAAGGTACCGAGGAAGTAGATTGTCCCAACCCAAGGCAGTAGTTCGCTAAGAAGAATTCACCGATCCTCTAGGCGATTAGCCCGATTTGCCCTACAGGATTCAAGGGAGATAATCATGATGAAAGCTTGGTTACTGGAGGAGACGGATGGAGAGAGTGATGAATCTATTGTGGAAGCTGAGAATCTGGACTGATGAGCATGGACAGGATCTAATCGAATATGCCTTGATGGCCGGTTTTGTGGCAGTCTCAGCGGGCGCGATTATGCCCGGCGTGGCAACCAGCATCAGCAAGATTTTCAGTAAAGTTGCCAGTACTATGACGGCCTCTAGCACTTCTGGAAGTTCGGGGAGTTAGTTGGAACGGTAGAGTTTCGATCTACCTACCAAATAAATTCCTTGGCCCCGTCGCGGCGCTCATAACTGTCCAGAACGTGCACTACGCGGATCTTCTTCAATTTGGCGGGATTCAGCGCGCCGATGGGAATATACACAATGCGGCGGTTCAAATGTCCCGCGATGGATCGGAACACCGAGCGCGGAGGCTTGGCCGCCACGTATACGACATAGCGCTGCGTGGAATAATCCAAGCCTGCTAATAATAGCCGCTCTGGCTTGCTCTGCGCGAAATCGTAATCGGAGTCCGACCATACATCGATCAAGCGGCGCGGCGGAAGCGTCATCAGGAATCCGCCGTATTCGGCGCGGCCGATCCCGGGCCCCACCAGATGATCGAAGGGCGGCGTGGAATAAAACGCCATGTCGGATTCGTTTTGGTGCTCGCCCAACCAGGTGGTCAGATAAGGATAGCGGTCATCATTATCCTCGTCAAAAATCACGATAGTGGCGCCCACTTCGCCCGCAATCCGGTCGAGCTGCTTCACGTAGATCTTGTTCTCGTGCCAGTTACGGATGGTCTCGCGCAGATCGATGCCGTCGAGAATCGATGTAGTGAACGGCTCCGTGCGGCTGCGTTCGCTCGAGAGCACGCTCTTGGCTTTCGTTTTTAAGAAACGGCCGTAGTCCTCAATCAACAAGTCCTCGGGCGGGTAAGAACAGATGGCCGTTCCATCGGTCTGCCGCGCCCACTCGCCCTCGAATTTTTCTTTCTTGCGCTCCTTGAGATGCCGTGGCAGAATCCGCTGTTTGGGACGCGGCAGCCGGCGGCGCAGGCGGATCTTGCGGGTATTGAACCAAATCTCGTCGCCCGATAGATTCACCGTTTCCAGCAGTTCGCTGACAGGTTTCTGCGCCGGATAGCGATTGGCCATCTGCCAGACTTCGTAGGCGTAGTTGTCGTCCACCACCGAGCGCGCCGCCACGGTGAGATCGAACACGCCGGCCAGCAGGTCGCCGCTCATAGATGCCAGGTTCCGAGTGAAGCGCGCGAGCATCCGGCGCTGCCAATATTCGATTTTATCGCCGGTGTTTTTGACGTATTCTTTTTCCGATTCCCGCAGCAACTCGAATTGCACTTTGGGCCGGTCAATCAGCTCGTCAGGCGTCATTTCCGGCCGGAACTTCTCATAACGGTCCTGCAGATACGGATATTCCAGCGTAATCTCGGCCAGGCAATCCGGATGCGGATTGAGCAATCGGATCTCGGGCGGGCGTCGGCGGCTGGGGGGTTCTTGCGGAGTTTCCATGGCGTCCAGCAGGGGATCCAACAGATTCAAAGACACCACCACGAAAACCTGCGCCAACGGATCCGCGCCTTGCAACTTCCAGGCCATGCCAGCGGCGTGGGCGGCGATCTCATCATTGCGCTCCTGCGGATAAACCCGATAGGCCTCAATGTATTTTTCTATGCCGATATGCTTGATCGAATAGGGATCGGGATAGGTATCGGGAAGGTGCGGCCGATCGCCTGAGTCAGGCTCGATGAAAATCACTTCCGCGTCCACTTCCAAGCCCGTGCGGACCGCTTCGGTGAACGGATCGCAGGGCTCCACGGGAACATAGACGCCACGCTCCTCATCCTGCGGATCGGGATAGAGGATCACCGACATTTCGGGCAACCGGGCCAGGGCCTGCAGGTAGGTATCTTCGAGCGATCCGGGCAGCTCGACCGCGACCAGTCGTGGCCTCTGCTCGAAAATGGCACGGCGTAGTGCGGCGCTGAATTCGAGGCGCCCCGGTACGACGGGGAAATAAGTGAAATTCCCGCGCCGCAGGCTGGCAGAATCTTCGGAAATGCTAGGTTCGCGGGACATACCGCAACGCTTCGTCCCCCAAAGTTTCGAGGATTGCCGTGCGCATCAGAAATCGCTCTTCGCTCTGGTTCGTTAGCCCCAGGCTGTTTTCCATGCCCTTGAGCTTCATCACGAACCGCGCGATGTTGATGCCATCCCGGACGGTGTAGCGTTCGTCGGCCGAGTGGGCCTGTTGCAGGAACTCGGTGACGTAGTTGAGAATGTGTTCGTCGCCGAATGGGACATTTTCCTTCAAGATTGCGTACTCTTCGTGCCGCTCTGGAAAATCGATGGTGATCTGGGGTTGCAGCCGCGAGTGGATGTACTCAGGCAGATCGAACGTGGAAGCGTCGTCATTCATGGTGGCCACCAGCCGGAACAGCGGATGCGCCTTGATCTTGATTCCGGCCACGATGGATTCAGCGTAGCGGCGATTATCCAAGAGAGGCGCAAGGCTGGCCCAGCTTTTCTCGCTCATGCGGTTGCCCTCGTCCAGAATTGCCACGCCGCCACGGATCATGGCCGTGAGCAGCGGCGATGCCACGTAACGCAGTTTCGACTGGCCCTCGATCACCGGGGTCACCAGCAAATCCTCCGGCCGCGTATCCACGGTGGCCTGCATGATGTAGACTTCGCGTTGCAGGCGCTTGGCCGCCGCGTAGGCCAGCGTGGTTTTGCCGACGCCTGGTTTGCCCAGCAGGCGCGGATTCATGGGGACGTCCTGGGGATCCACTACCAGCCAGGCGGCCAACAACTGTCGCATTACTTCTTCCTGGCCCACCCACGTGACTGTTAGTTCGTCGGGATGCGCCAGATGAAGAGTTACCCCTTCGATCTCTACCACCATACGTTAGTTATTCTAGCTAAGTTGTCCCCTTGCTGACGCGCGGGGCTACCTTCTGATGCGATCAAATATCCGGCAATGTAGCCCCGCGCGTGAGCAAGGGGACAAAACTGCCTCTACGCCGCCGCAGCGGTCGCCATGGCGGCTATCTGGATAGGAACGGTAGCTTCCAGGTAGGCCAACTCGAAGGCCTGGGCCATAGGACGGCAGCCTGGAGAAGAATAAAGTTGAAAAAAGATCTGCTCGACACCTTGGGGATCGAGGCCGCCACAGATACTGGCAACACTGGACGCCGCCCTGCGAGTGCAGGTACCGCAGTCAAGGCCGAGAGCTGAACAGCTTTCCGGCCGATTCTCAGTGACAAACAAGTCCATGAGTTCTCCTAACCCTTGTACAAGGTAAAGGTAATTATTGGGTCTTACAGGATTCTTTTCTATAGTACTGATGAGTGGTTTTAGGTACTCTTTTGGGGGTATTGACGACCAGTACACATGGGCCAGAATTCGGATTGGCCCTACTGTCTTCAGGTTACGCTACCCACACGGCAAGTTTTGCGCGCGCCGCAAAACCGAGCCGTGACAGGGAGGAAGCGCAAAGGGTGCGGCGCGCACCGCCAAACGGACCAGGAACCGGCCCGCGCCGCACTCCGTTTTGCGCGAGTTCCTTAAGAGCGCTACAACGAAAGCACAACTAGCGGCACCCGTGGTATCACTCCCTTCCGGTCGGGGCTCGGTTTGGCGGAATCGAAGAACTCTGGTGCTACGGTATCGGAGTTGCTGTTAAAATCAAGAATATTCTGCGCAGCACTTCTGAGGACCCGCATGAAGCACCGGTTCGTTGCTATCGGTCTGATTGTATCTTCCGGCATTTCCTTCGCACAAACCCGAAAGCCTAAGGAAGTTGACGACCAACAGGCCGAGCGCGAACAGTGGTTCTACTCGCAGCGCGCCTACCCCCTGGGACGCATTCCAACCGGAGCACGGCTGAAAGGCATCGCCGAAATCGAGCGTATCGATGCCCAAGCGCAGGCGCAACGGCAACTGCCCGCGGGGTCCGCCAACTTCATGGCGCCAAGAGCCTTGGAAGTTGGTAGCTGGACATCCATTGGTCCTCAGCCCACCAGCGCTGGAACCAACTTTGTCACGGCCGGCAGGATAAATTCAATCGCCATCGACCCTCGCAACAACAACACTCTTTACGCGGGCGCGGCCGAGGGCGGAGTCTGGAAATCCACGGATGGGGGCACTACATGGAAAGCCCTTACCGACGCGCAACCATCCATGGCCAACGGAGCCATTGCGCTGGACCCGTCTAATCCCGACACTGTCTACGTCGGAACCGGAGAAGAAAATTTCGCGATTGATAGCTACTACGGTGCGGGCATCCTCAAATCCACTGACGCCGGCGCAACCTGGACGAATACTGTCGGTCCGTTCCTGCACGCCTATATCGGAGGGATGGCGGTGAGTCCTACCAACAGCCAAGTGCTGTTGTGCTCTTCCGACATGGGAATCTGGCAATCGACGGACGGCGCGGCTACCTGGACCCTGGTGCTCAGCGGCACTGGGACCGCCGTCTTGTTCGACCCTACCAACGGCCAGATCGCCTACGGGGCCTTGGGCACGCCGTTCGGGGCCTTTGAGAATGGCGTGTATAAATCGACCGATGGCGGGCAGACCTGGCACAGCATCCGGGGCGGCGGCGCCAATGCCCTGCCCATAACCGATGTCGGCAGAATTTCGCTCGCCATCTCTCCCTCATCCCCATCGACGCTTTTTGCCGCCTATCACAACTATACGGACGGCAGTCTCATGGATATTTTTAAGACCACTGACGGCGGCAATCTATGGAATCCCACCAATGCTCCCAACATTTGCGCGGCCTCCGGACAGTGCTGGTATGACATGACGGTGCGTGTGAGCCCCACCAATCCAAATGTGGTGTTTGCAGGCGGCCAGACCTCCATTATCGAGAGCATCGACGGTGGCGCCACCTGGGTGGACGTAACCTCCGATGGCTTTAGTCAACAGGCCATTCACGCCGACTTCCATGACCTGCAGTTCACTCCGGACGGCTCGACGCTTTATCTCGCCAATGACGGCGGCATGTACACCACCACCGACGTTACCAACCTGCAAGTCAACTGGACCGAGCTTAACGACACACTCTCCATCACGCAGTTTTATCCAGGCGTCGCCATCCACCCATCCAACATCAAGATGGCTCTGGCGGGCACCCAGGACAACGGGCTGCAGCGCTACGACGGAAATCCGAGTTGGGATTATGTCAATTGCGGCGATGGAGGTTACTCCGCAATCGACCGGATTGTGCCGTCCACCGCTTTTACCGCTTGCGTGGCGGGCAACATTGAGGACAGCGACATAGTGAATTTTACGACCGACGGCGGGAACTCTTGGATCCCCAGCGAATACGGCATCAACCCGCAGGATCGCGTCCAGTTTGTCCCGCCCCTCGTAATTGACCCATCCAACTCGCGAACGCTCTATTTCGGCACATTCCGCATCTGGCAGACGCGCGACGGTGCCGGAAGCTGGTTTGCGATCTCACCGGATTTGACGGCCGGCAATGGCGCCACCATCCAAGCCATCGCGGCAGCGCTCAGCGATCCAAGTATAGTCTATGCAGGCACTTCCGACGGAAAAGTTCAAGTAACCAATAATGCCCTGGACGGAGTGAACGCGTCCTGGAACGATCGCAGCGCCGGCCTGGCAGCTAGAACGGTGACCAGCATAACCGTGGACCCCATCGATTCGAGCACGGCCTACGTCACTTACTCCGGCTTCCTGAATTCGAACGTTCAGCCCAGCACGCACGTTTTCAAGACCACGGACGCGGGCGCTCAGTGGACCGATATTAGCGGCAATCTGCCCGATCTGCCGGTGAACAGCCTCGCGGTCGATCCCGATCTTCCCGATACCCTCTACATCGGGACCGATGCCGGCGTAATGGTAACAACCAACGGCGGAGTGTCCTGGGCAAGCCTCGGAAGCGGCCTGCCGCGCGTGGTTGTGCTGTCAGTGGTGCTGCACCGGCCGACTCGAACCCTGCGCGCCGGCACCCATGGCCGAGGCGTGTGGGACCTTCTGATCCCCTTGTCTTCCACGTCAGCGTCCAGCAATCCAAGCATCCAGTCCTTGTCGCCAAATACCGCTGACGCTGGTGGCGCCGAGTTTTCGCTCTCCGTGACCGGAGCAAATTTTGCAAACGGAACCACGCTGCGCTGGAATGGGCTGAGCCGATCGAGCAAGGTTGGGGATAGCCAACATCTCACGGCGCAAATTCCTGCAAGCGATATCGCTGCAGTCGGCGTGGCTGACATCGACGTGTTCAGCCCGTCCACCGGGGGCGGCGCTTCGAACGCCCTGGGGTTCAACATTGGTCCCGCGCCGAAGCCTCTTGCGGCGGTCAACGCGGCCAGCAGCGGGCAGGGATTGGCGCCAGGGAGTATCGCGTCGCTATACGGAACCAATCTGGTGGGCGTCACGGCCAGAGCGGACAGCGCACCGCCGCTTCCGTTCACACTGGGAGGAGCAACCTTGACGATTCCCGGTCTCGCTCCCATCGCGTTGTTCTATGTCTCGCCGTTGCAGATCAATTTCCAGGTTCCTTTCAATCAATTTTTTGGATCTACCCCGACCACGCTCACTGTCACCCAGGGCGAGCTCAGCAATACGCTGAATATCACGCTGGTTCCATACGCCCCAGCGCTATTCACAACAAGTTCTCAAGGAACGGGACAGGCTACCGCTTTGGTGGGAGGTTCGCTGGCTGCTCCCACAGGCGCCTTTCCCGGATCGCGCCCAGCGCAACCCGGCGAAACCGTTTCGGTTTTCTGCACCGGCCTCGGCAACGTTACGAACGCGCCGATCCCGGGCGCTCCCGCCTTATCCGACCCGTTGTCGCATACCATAGGCACGCCCATCGTCACACTGGGCGGCCAGCGAGTCTCGGTGACGTTCTCAGGTCTCGCGCCAGGATTTGCGGGCTTGTACCAGGTGAACATCCAAATTCCATCAGGTGCTCCCAGTGGTTCTGCGGTCCCGATGGTCCTCACGATTGGCGGAGTCACATCGAACACGGCTACAATCGCAGTCGAGTGAACTATTCGAACATACTGATCCGGGCGACGAACTGGGTGGGGGACGCCGTGATGTGTCTGCCGGCGCTGCACGCTATTCGGAAGCGGTTTCCGGAGGCGCATATCACGATTCTCGCCAAGTCTTGGGTTGCAGATCTCTATGCACAGGAATCATTTACAAATCAAATACTCATCCATGACGCGAAGTCATGGTGGAAGCTAGCCCTGGAATTGCGCCGCCATCATTTCGACTGTGCGATTCTGCTGCAGAACGCTTTTGGAGCTGCCTGGGTGGCGTGCCTGGCCGGGATTCCGACGCGAATCGGCTACAATCGCGATGGCCGGGGATTTCTCTTAACGCGCGCGGTGAAGGTTCCGAAGCGCGGCGAAATACCGCGCCACGAGAGGTTCTACTATTTGGAACTGCTGCGCAGGGCAGGTCTGGTCGAAACAACGCCAGCCGATGCCATCAGAATCGTGCCACAGACTTCGGTCCGCGGGACAAAGAGGATCATCGGGATCAGCCCCGGCGCAGCTTACGGAACCGCCAAGCGCTGGCTTCCGGAGCGCTTTGCACAAGCTGCGGGCGCCATCGCCTCCGCTCGCGGTGCCTCGCTTGCCCTCTTTGGATCGCGCGCCGAGCACGATCTGTGCGAACAAATCGCTCGGATGTTGGATGGTCACGATGTCACAAATTATGCCGGGAAGACCACGCTTGAGCAATTCATCGAACTGGCCGCCCGCTGCGAGCTGTTCCTGACGAACGATTCCGGCGCCATGCATATCGCCTCCGCGCTGGGCGTGCCAACGGTTGCAATTTTTGGCGCCACCGACGATGAAGCTACCGGACCAACCGGACTTCGGTCGCGCGTGTTGCGCCAG
>JBEKJJ010000229.1:0-12221 GCA_050011295.1 Bryobacteraceae bacterium | reverse complement strand
CGACACCCACCGTTTCGATGAGGACGACGTCTTTTCCGGCGGCGTCCAACAATACGGCCATGTCGGTGGTTGCGGCGGCTACTCCACCCAGCCAGCCGCGCGTGGCCATGGACCGTATGAACACTTGCGGGTCGGCATGATGATCCAGCATGCGGATGCGATCGCCAAGGATGGCACCACCGGTGTAGGGGCTGGTGGGGTCGACTGCGATTACGCCGACGGATTTGTTTTCCTGGCGGAGGGCGTGGGTTAGTTTGTCTATGGTGATTGCATGGCCGGTGTGGGGGAAGAGTTCTCTTAGCAATGCGTCGGCTTGGCTGTTGCGGTTTTCGATGGCGGTTGCGGCGCGGGCCAGGGCGCGGAGGTCGCCGGAGAGGATTTGTTGGGACCAGGGGGACATTTTATTTAACGGCGTCCCCAGGAGTGGGGACGCGGCACGCAGGAGTGCGTGCGCTACGGCTCTGCGGATGAAATGGCATGTGTCAGGATTTTAGGAGTTGGCGGGCGATTACCAGGCGCTGGATTTCGCTGGTGCCTTCGCCGATGGTGCAGAGTTTGACGTCGCGATAGAATTTTTCGACTGGGTAATCCTTGATGAAGCCGTAGCCGCCGTGGATCTGGACGGCTTCGTTGGTGACGCGCACGGCGATTTCGGAGGAGAATAGCTTGGCCATGGCAGATTCCTTGGTGACGCGTTGGCCTTGATCCTTCATCCAGCCGGCGCGATAGGTGAGAAGGCGGGCGGCGTCGATTTCGGTGGCCATGTCGGCGAGTTTGTTCTGGATGGATTGGAATTCCGAGATGGGCCGTCCAAACTGTTTGCGCTGCATGGAATATTTGAGCGCGGCGTCGTAGGCGCCTTGCGCGGTGCCGACGGCCAGAGCTGCGATGGAGATGCGTCCACCATCGAGGATGCGCAGGCTATCGACGAATCCTTCGCCGGGTTTGCCGAGCAGTTGCGATTCAGGCAGACGGCAGTTGGTGAATACCAGCTCGCCGGTGGCGCTGGCGCGCATGCCCAGTTTGTTTTCCTTCTTGCCGACGCGGAATCCGGGGACGTGTTTTTCGACGAGGAATGCTGAGACGCCGTGCTGCGACGCGGCGCGATCCGTGATGGCCATGGTTACAACAATGTCGGCATATTGCGCATTGGTGATGAAAGTTTTGGAGCCGTCCAGGACCCAGCACTCGCCGTGCTTGACGGCTTTGGTGCGCATGGAGCCCGCGTCGGAGCCGGATTCGGGTTCGGTGAGCGCCCAGCTTCCGATCCATTCGCCGGAAGTAAGTTTGGGAATGTACCTGGCGCGCTGTTCATCATTGGCGGCGAGAAAAATATGATTGGTGCAGAGCGAGGTGTGCGCGGCTACGATGAGGCCGACGGAGGGATCGACGCGCGCGAGTTCTTCGATGATGATGGCGTAATCGATGTAGCCGAGTCCCGCGCCGCCGAGTTCTTCCGGGAAAATGGAGCCGAGAAAGCCGAGGCGCCCCAAGTGCTTAACGGCTTCGAGGGGGAAGATCTGCTCTTCATCCCACTCGAGGACATGGGGAAGGATTTCGGCTTCGGCAAACTCGCGTACTGTTTTGCGTAGCTGGATTTGTTCCGGCGTGAATTCAAATTGCATTCGCGGTCAGGTGAAGATCTGGTTCGATTTTAGCAGCCTGCGCAGGTGGGATGCCTTGTAATGCCTTCAAAAGATCTCGAATCATGAGCGGATCACGCTGCTCGAGGTATTGGGTTCGTTTTGCAATTTCGCTAGCGGAGGCGAGGGACGGAGCGCATTTGCGAAGCGGCGCGATGAGGCTGGCCTGAATAAAGGCGTTGGTTTGCATTGCCTTGAGCTCCTTGAGGCAACGATGGAAGGATCGCTCAATGCGGGTGTGGTGGCGCGCGAGACGGTCGAGCTCGGTGGGGTTGTCCTGATGGCGCGGGTCGGCTTCCAAAAGGCGAACCCGGCGCAGGTTCCAGGCGGAGGCGACCAGTTCATTGAATAATGTTTGTTGGATGGCGCCCTGGGGTTTGACGTCGGCTTCAAGATCGGCGAGCAGGTTGTCGAATATCTCTTGCTCGCCGGATGCGATGACGACTTCGCGGGCAGTGAGGCCGTGTTTCGAGGCGTTCCGGGAAGAGCGCGATTTTCCTTCGGGGGTGCGGGGTCCGGTGGAAAATTGCGCATTAGCGGCGTTGGCCGCGAGACGGGCGGGGGAAGTAGACATGGTTGGGTCTCCGGTTGGAGGATAAACGAGCGGCGGACGGTGGGAGGTGGGTGGTGAGCGGAAGTTGTGGTGGGTGGGGGAGATTGAGTTGGGGGTGGGGTGTGACCGCCGGGCCGGAGTGACCGCGTGGCGTCACTCGATCAAATGCGGTCAATGGTGCTGGCTTCGGAGGCTGGGATGTCCGTCCGCGACAGCGTGGACGAATGGCTCGGGACGTGCCTGTATGGTGGCAGGAGAAACCACTTGAAACACTTTCTGATTCTTGGCGGGTTATTGATGTCCGCGGCCTTGGTTGCGCCAATGACGGTGATGGCTGACGATCATCATGGTGAAAGGCGCTATTACGATCGGGATCATCACGATTATCACTATTGGAACGCCGACGAAGATGGCCGGTATCGCGCGTACCTGGTGGAACAGCACCGCGTGTATGTTCCGTTTGTGAGGGTGAGCGTTCGGCATCGGCAGGAGTACTTCAGGTACCGGCACGAGCACGGGTTCGGGGTTGAGGTTCGGTAGACGGAGGTTGGTCTGCCAACTCGTGGTATTTTTCCGAATCGCGGCTTAGCTCCGTGTTACTTTGTCTCGTGATAAACGTTTGATGGAGGCACCTCCGCTGCTGTCCAATTTCCTGGCACCAGAGGTTAAGAAGACTCGAGGTTCTAGCGATCCGCGGATGCTGTCGTTGGAGCGGTGGAGCTTGGTGTCTGGCGTAGGGTGGAGGGCCGGCGCTGTTCGGTTTTGCTAGCGGCAGGGCATGGCCCTGCCCCACTGTTGCGGGTTGGGAACCCGCCGCAGGATGGCATCCCAATGTCACTTAGTTTTTGATTGTCCGAACATTTTAAAGAGCTTATGTTGTTGGCGGAGGGGTCGTACATTTTTCCAAAACGGCGAACGGATATGCCAAGCGTCGACACGAGTGTCGACGCGGCAGGCAGGAGTGCCTGCGCCACGATGGATTCAGTACTTTGCCGAGCGTGCCCAAAAACTAAGTGACATTTGGATGGCATCCTGCCCTACAGCGGTTTCACTACTAGTATTTCTACACGACGCTGAGTTGGGGTAAGGACTAGGCCAAGGTCGTCGCGAAGCGATTGGAGAAAGTCGGTCGTGTTGCGCGCTTTGGCATCGACTGCGAGGGCATAGGTCCCTTGGAGATTCGTCTTGTCAACGATAGGGCACTCAGCGCGTCTTCCAGCGTGCGGCGGAATTCGCCTATCGTGTCGCTGTACGCTGAGATTCCGACGGTTCCGGTGCTGATGGCCTTGCGGATTTCCTGCGTCGTCGGAAATCGAGCGTCGCCGGCGGGAGGGATCTCCACCCATTGGCTCGACGAAATGAAAGAGCCGCCGCCGTGTGCTTCTTTTGGAGTCTTGCCTTCGAGCGCGGTCATTACGTATACGTCCATGGTTCTTTCCTCGAGCGTGATCGAAACTTGAAAATACTTTTCAATGCCATGTTGCAGGATGCGATGGACGGTGGTCTGATCTTCTGCGCGCGGAAGAACTAAGACGAAAACGTATCCGCGGTTGTCTTCCAGAGAAGCAGGCAGGAGGATGCGGGTGGAGTCCTTCCCTGTTACTACTGAGAGGATCGTTCTTAGATCATAGCCCCGTAGCACGCAGAAACCCGGTCCGGCAGAGCTGGTGGTGCCGCGCGTAGTGGTGGGAGAAATATGAACTTCATAGGATGGCGGGATATCGGGTTTCGTCCCGGCGTCCGGTGCGTGGTAGGGCGCGGCGTCTAGACGGACCGCGCGGCCAGCGAGGATTTCGTCCAGTTGGGCATCGGTGGCATCACCGTCGATAGCGAGGGCGCGTCCATCCAGAACGGCCTGGATTTGCTCACGGTCCGGATCCATGAAGGTGAAGCCGGCGATTCGGCCGTTTGAATCGATGATCACCGCGCCCGTTAGTTCCGCTCCATATACGCGGGTAGTTTCTCCTGTCGGGTCCAGCAGCAGCCAGCCGTTCAGGGGATGTTCCACGAGCCACGGCACGAGGGTTAGTTCGGATTCGGAGGTGATCCAAATGAAATTTACCGATTTATTGGCGAACTGTGCAATTAACTTGTTTCTACGCGAAACGGACGATGCATTGCTGGAGACGTTCGGAAAGAAACCGATCACAGTGGTCCGTCCGAGGAAGGGCGGAGGGGCTTGGTTCGTGAGAGGCTGCAGGATACGGGTCCAAATGATGGGTGGCGCGTGATCGCCGGCCTTAAGCGGTGCGGGGTTTTGTCCGGAGAGGGGGGCGACCATGACGGGGAGAAGAAGTAAGGATAGCCTCAAGGTCATTTTGTCCCCCTATGAAACTGCGTCGGCATGAGTGCCGACGCTGCAGGCAAGAGTGCCTGCGCCACAAAACCTAGGCTAGGGAGGATTTGTAGAGAGCCAGGAGCTTGGTCCAGGCGCGCTCGGCTTCGGGCTTGCTGTAGAGCGGCTTGCCGTCTCGCATTGGCATATCCGGAACGCACCAGCCGTGCAGGCATCCGGCGTAGACTTCGATTTCGGCCGAGGGGAAAGCTTCCTTCAGCTTGTCTTTGGCATCGGGCTGTTTCGCGTCGTCATCGGATGCGATGCCGAAATACATGTGGGCCTTTATTTTCGGGGCTAGCAGGTGCGGGCTGTCGGGTTTATCACTGACCAAGCCGCCGCCGTGGAAGGATGCGCCGGCACCGATGCGATCGGGCAGGGTGGCTGAGGTTCTGACGACTAGCGGTCCGCCCATGCAGTAACCCTGGGTGCCGATTTTCTTCGACGGGTTCACTTGCTTTTGCGCATCGAGGAAGCCGACGTATGCGATTGCGTCCTTCTCGGCCGCGCCGGCCGCGCCTACTGACGCCATGAGGGGCATGATCTTGGCACGGTCGTCCGGATTCTGGAAATTGAAATTGGAGGCGTCCGTGAAAGGAGCTTTGGTGAGGCGATAGAACGGGTTCGGCACGAGCACTGAATATCCTGACGCGGCGAGACGCTTGGCCATGTCGCGCATGGAGGGGCGCAATCCGAAAGCGTCGGGCCAGAGCAGGACACCCGGATGAGAGCCGGATTTGGGGTGAATGAATGCGGCGTCGCAGGTTCCGTCGGGAGTTTTGATTTCGACATCGGTTTCAATTACGTCGGCGGCTGCCGCGGCCGAGGTTGCTGATGCGGCAAGGCCCGCGCCCACGGAGAGCGCTACAAAGTCACGGCGGGCGATATCGCCGGATGGATGGTTCTTTTGATCTTCGGTCATGGTGTTCTTCTAAGAATTGTATCGCCTTTGGATCGAGTTGGCAGGAACGTAGGGCGGTGCACTACAGTGTAGTACATGAGGACCGAAGTCTACAGTTGGCGGCTCTCGGCGGAACTCAAGTCGGACCTGGAACGCGCTGCACGCTTAAGGAATGTGTCGACATCGGCGATCCTGGAAATGGCTGTCCGCGATTGGCTGCAGAATGGGCGAACGGAGACTGCTGACGAAGAGGTGCAGGGCAGACTGCAGGCTGAGGTAGCGAGCTCGGTGGGCGTTCTGGCGGGGCGCAATCCGCGGCGGGCCGAGACAGCGCGTGAGGCGATTCGAAAACGGCTGGCCCGGCGTCATGCCCGCTAACGCACTCATTGATACGGGAGCTATTCTGGCGCTGCTCGACAGGAACGACCGCTGGCATTCCCGGTGTGCGGCCGCAATCCGGCAGCTTGTCTCCCACTGTTGACGTCGGAATCAGTACTGACCGAGCTGTTCCATCTGGTCGGCGATTCGCGGCGGGAAGTGGAGGCGGCCTGGAAATTCGTGCGTTCCGGAGCATTGGAGCTGGGGAGCATCGAGGGCACGGAATTGGGGCAACTGCAGGTTCTCATGTCACGCTATTGGGATCGGCCGATGGATTTTTCCGATGCCACATTGGTGTTTCTGGCGAGGCGGGAGTCGATCGCGACGATTCTGACCGTTGATCATGCGGATTTCGAAACTTACCGCATTGAGGGGAAGCGGAGGTTTCGCGTGGTGCCTGCACCAATAAGTTGACAAGTCGGAGGCTTGTCCTCGCACGTTCCGCCGGGAGTTTTGATTTCGACTTCGGTTTCAATAATGTCGGCGGCTGCTGCTGCCGAGCTTGCTGTAACGGAAAGGCCTGCGCTCACGGAGAGCGCTACAAAGTCGCCGTGGGCGATGTCGTTGGATGGTTGGTTTTTTTGATCTTCCGGCGTAGCTTCCTCTTAAGGGTTGTATCGCTTTTTATAGCCGGCACTTTGCGCATCTTATTGGGGTCTAATTGAATGATGCGACGATCCGCGTTGGCCGGGGTGGTTCTAATGGTGGCGGGGATTGGCGGGTATCTTTGGATGGCGACGCGAATTTTGGTCCCCGTCGATATGCCTGTGACTTTTAAGGGCGGCCACTTCAGGACTGGTCCTTTTCCAATCAATCTGAGATCTACATACTGGATCTCGCTGGGTTGGGATTGGCGCCGATATACCTCCAATTGCAGCGGGCCGGTGCGTTGGATTCTTTACACGGGTGGGCGGGTGGCCGCCAGGTCGGATTCCGTCGAATATCTCGATGAGTTTCGCGTCGGGAGCGGGATTTATGATCTCGATTTAGAGTTCCTGAGCGACGCGAGCTGTCAGGGTTCCTCGCATCCGAGGCTTGAGATCAGCGCGGATTCCAGCGCTTACGCGGGATACGCACCGGTGCTTTTGTGGCTGAGCCTTATTTGCGCCGGGGTGGGCGCAAGTCTGGTGGTGATCGCGGCTAGCGATCGATTCCGTAAGGCGCCGGGGGCGGTAGCGGATCTCGCTTATGGGGGGACTGGCGGCGGACGTTATCGTTTAGTCCCAAGAGTCGCGCGGAGGCGGACGCCGGTGGGGATTCCTTCGTTCGGGCTGGTGGCGGGGAGCATCTACATGTTCGTGATGTTGACGATGATGTTTTCCAATCCTGGGTATTTTACTCTCCCCGTGGATTGAGGGTGCATCTTTTGAAGCGGGAGCCGCGCTTACAGGCTGTTGGAGGGATACAGCCGTTGTATGTGCGGCTGGAATGGCGGGGAGACAATCATCGTCCGAATCTTCTTGTGGACTCGCAATCGGTGGCATGGGAGGATCTCGGCAAGGTGTTGCAGACTGGGCTCCTCAGACGCCCGCCGAGTTGGCCTGTGTATGTGGAAGCCGACCGGGACGTTGAATGGGAATCTGCGGTGAAAGCCATCGACGTAGTTCGGGGCTTGCATGCTGAGGTGACCCTGCTGACGGGTCGGCGGTAACTTTGTAACGTCGGCATGAGTGCCGACGCTGCACGCAGGAGTGCGTGCGCTACGTTTACAATGAACTCATGCTTTTGCGAAATGGATTGCTGTGGTTTGCACTCTGTGTGGTTGCGCCGGGATACGCTTCGGATTGGTTGTCGTTTGGGGGCGATCCGCAGCGGACTGGGTGGGCGCAGGGCGAGAAGGACATCAATCGCGAGAACGCGAAGAATCTGACGTTGTTGTGGAAGGCGTCGCTCGAGAACGAACCGCGCGAGCTCAATTCGCTGACGGCGCCGGTGGCGGCCGAATGGGTGGTGACGCCGCAAGGCATGAAAGAGATTGTGGTGGTGGGCGGGGCGTCCGATAATTTGTTCGCGCTGGATGCCGAGACGGGCAAGCTGCTGTGGAAGAAAACGTTCACTCCGGATTCGAAACCGAAACAATCGCCGTTCTGGCTGTGCCCCAACGCGCTGAATGCGACGCCGCTGATCGCCAAGCGCGGTTTGGATGTTATGGTGTACACGATTTCGAGCGATGGAAAGCTGCACGCGCTGGACATCCACAATGGCGAAGATAAAGCGCCGCCGATTCAGTTCGTGCCGGCTTTTTCGAAGAACTGGAGCCTGGGTTTGTATCACAACGTTTTATACACGACCACTTCGCAAGGCTGCAACGGAGCGAAATCGGGCGTGTATGCGATGGATCTGGGCAGTCCGGAAAAGAAGATTGCATTTTTCCAATCGAGCCCGAATGGAGCCGGCGTTTGGGGGCGGGCAGGTGCAGTGATCGGTCCCACAGGTTTTGTGTACGCGCAGACGGGAGATGGCGAATACAACGAAAGCGCAGGCAAACTGCCGGATACGATTTTGCAACTATCCACGCGCGATTTGAAACTGGTGGATTACTACACGCCGTCGAATCACAGCTACTTGACGCGCAAGGATCTGGACGCGGGCAGCATGAGCGCGGTGTATTTCAAATTCAAGGATTGGGAGCTGCTGGGGTCGGGCGGGAAGGAAGGCGTGATTGCGCTGCTGGACGCGAAGGCTATTGGCGGAGGCGATCACAAGACGCCGCTGTATCGTAGTCCGTTGTGGGTGAATGAAGAAGCGGACTTCGCGGGACGGGGATTTTGGGGAGCTTTCGCGACGTGGCAGGATGAAGCCGGCGAGAGGTGGTTGTATGCGCCGGCGCTGGGTGCGGCGTCCACCAAAGCTCCGCCGTTCGCGCATGTGAATGGTCCGGCTCCCAACGGTAGCATCATGGGGTTCCATGTGGAGGATAAAGATGGAAAGCCGATGCTGACGCCGGCGTGGAATTCGCGCGACATGAATGCTCCTGATCCGCCGATTGTCGCCAATGGCGTGGTGTACGCGGTTTCCACCGGCGAGTTCAATCGGCAGTGGAAGCCGGAGGGCGGTTTGTTCAATTCCAAGGAGCGGGCAGCGATGCATACCGGCAACGCGGTGCTCTATGCATTTGATTCGAGCACGGGGAAAGAATTGTTTTCGAGTGGGAACACGATGCCGGGTTGGACGCATTTTAGTGGGATCGCGATTTCAGGTGGGAGGATTTATGTCACTACGTACGATTCCACGGTGTATGCGTTTGGGTTGAAGGAATAGCAAGAGGCGTCGGCATGAGTGCCGACGCGCACGCAAGAGTGCGTGCGCCACGTCAAAGAGTCTTGATGCGGATGTTGCGCGTTTCAATTTTCATGCCGGTGGGGGTTACGTGGAGTTGAATGCCGATCAGGCCTTCGGCTTTGCGGTGGGCTGAGTCGTCGTCAATGAATACGCACATTACGTGGCCGTTCCATAGATGGGCCAGCGAATTGCCGCGCGCGAGCACTTGGATATCGTTCCAGTCTTCGATCTTGATGTAGCTTTTCAATTGATCGGAGTCGCCTACGCTGCCTAGCATCCCGGCTTTTTTTCCGTCGCCTGCGTACGCGAGCATGCCGCGCAGAGCCAGGAATCCACGGGCGCGTTCTTCGTAGAGCTGCCCGGTGAACATTTGCTGGGCGTCGATGTCGGCCTGATAGCCTTGCATTACCCATTTCGCAACGTCGGGGCGCTCGACGCTGCGGTATTGGAAACCGCTGTTGCCCGCGGATCCGCCGGTGAGGCGATATTGCGCGCGGAAATCGAAATCGGCGGGTTGCGCGCCGCGCCAGATGCAGAACGTGTTTTGCTTGGGTTGATGCGTGGGGCTGGTTTCGCCCACGATGGCGCCATTTTCGACGCGCCAGAAATCGGGGTCGGTGTCCCAACCGGTGAGCGTTTTGCCGTCGAAGATGGATTGAAATCCGGTTTCCGGATACGGTGGGACTAGCGTGGCTGGGTCCAGCTTGTGTTGCGCGAGGAGCACGGCGGGGGCTAGTGCCAACAAGTTGCGGCGAGTGGGTTCGTTTGGAAAAGACATATTTGCGTAGAATCGTAGCATGAAACTCAAGGAGTGGCGGCCGGGCGAGGGGTTGATGCGGAAAGTGGATGACGCGAGTCTGGTGATTGAAGGATGCTATTCGAACGGCGTGGACTCTGCTCTGCTGTACGCGGAGAATCTCACGGCGAACTTCTTTGACCTGAGCTCGGGCGAGGCGGGGGCTATTTTGCAGAAGCTGCGGACCTATAGGATCCGGATTGCCGTGGTGTACAGTCCGGAGAACGTTCGATTCAGCAGCCGGTTTGGCGAGATGGCGGCGGAGGAAGGGCACGCGGGATATTTCAAGTTGTTCGAATCGGATCAGGCGGCGCGGGAGTGGTTGAGCCGGTCTCGGGAGGGCTGAAGGCGGGAAGAATAGTCGCGCGCGAATTGCTTGAAGGCGATGGGCTTGCGCGCGAGGATTTGTTCCACGTCACTTGAGATGGTGCTGGATCCGCCTGTGCGATAGAGAGTTTCACGATTGGCGGACGCCGGATCGCGCGATTTCGTGGGTGGCTTTGCGATTTGGCTGAGGACTTCCTGGCCGACTGTGCCGCTTGTTCTGGCCGCGAATCTGTATCTGAGTTACAATCGAACGATAAAATGTCGCAAGGGTTATCCTGCAAACCCGGCTCGGAGGATTTCCTGGGACTTCGTCACCGAGCTTCCGAGACGCCGGACGCGATAGCTCTGCTAGCTCCAGGACGCGATCCGCTCACATATCGCCGACTTTGGAATCACGTCCAATCCTTGCAACACACGCTTGGCGTCTCTCCAGGAGAGGTCACGGCCCTAGTACTACCGGGTGGCCCGGAATTGATCACTGCGTTTCTGGCCGTGGCAGCTACCGGAGCGTGCGCGCCCCTGGACCCTTCGCTCACTGAGAGCGAGTGCCATTTCTACCTGAGCCGCCTGGGCGCACGAACTCTGGTCGCCCCCGCTGATGTGCCAGGACCCGCGGCTCGCGCGGCGCAATCCTTGAAGATGCGGGTTCTGACAATGCACCGGGCAGCGGACCAGCCCGCAGGCGTCTTCGAGTTGTGGGGCGAAGCGGGCCGCGCACCCGGACGAACAACGGACGCAGCACTCCTGCTTTTTACATCTGCCACCACGGATTCGCCGAAGCTTGTTCCAATGACATGGTGGAACATTCAAGCGCTGTCCATGCACGATTCGCGAGCCCTGCAGTTAAGCGCTTCTGACCGCCTATTGAGCCTCATGCCGCTATTTCACCTGCATGGTCTGGCCACTGTGTTGACGCAACTATCCTGCGGAGGAAGTGCGATCTGCACTCCCGGTTTTGACGCAAGCAACTTTCCTACATGGCTCACGGAATTGCGCCCAACCTGGTTTACCTCGAGCCCACCTCTCAACCGCGCGATTCTCGCTGTGGCGCGCGAACATCCCGAGATCTTTCGCGACGCTCCGCTGCGCTTCGTTCGCAGCGCGACGGCGCCATCGGAGCCCCAGCTCCTCACTCTGCTGGAGGAAGCCACCGGCGTTCCCGTTCTCAACGGCTATGGACTCACTGAGACTGGCGGCGTCGCTCGCAATACGCTGGACGATCGCAAGCCCGGATCGGTGGGCCGTTCGAGCGGCCTCGAGCTGGCTATCGCCGATCCATCTGGGAACATTCTGCCTCCAGAATGTGAAGGCGAGATCGTCGTCCGCGGACCCTCCGTCACTTCCGGATACCTTGATAATCCGGAAGCCATTCAGTCCGCTTTCCGCAACGGCTGGTTCCGAACCGGCGATCTTGGCCGGCTGGACCGCGAAGGTTTCCTGTTCATCACGGGGCGGCTGAAGGAAATGATCAACCGGGGCGGCAAGAAAATTGCCCCGCAAGAAGTGGAAGCAGCGCTAATGAGTCATCCCGCGGTTGCCGAAGCAGCCGCTTGCGCAATTCCCCACGCAACTCTTGGCGAGGATATTTTTGCGGCGGTGGTTCTTCGTCCTGGAACCTGCGCCTCGGAGCCTGAACTGCGCCAGTTCGCGGCCTCCCAGATCGCTCCGTTCAAAGTCCCGCGCCGCATCGTACTAATTGAATCCATCCCGCGCACTTCCACGGGCAAGCCAAAGCGAGCGGTGCTGGCTGAACAGTTGCGCAGCCCGTTGCACTGCACGTCGCGAGGCCATTCACTTGAACCCGTGGAGGGCGCGCTGATCGATATCTGGCGTCGAATTCTGGGCGTCGAACAGATTGACATCTTCGACGATTTTTTCGATCTCGGCGGTGACTCGCTGGCCGCTGCGGTTATGCTAACCGAAGCGCAGCGAGCGCTACGAACGAGCAGCGAGCTGCCGGCAAGGGTCGATTTTTTCGACAATCCGACCATCGAGACTTTGGCTCG
>JBEKJJ010000228.1:0-12049 GCA_050011295.1 Bryobacteraceae bacterium | reverse complement strand
TCAAGCTGAAACATTACACTGAGGCTAGACACGCCATGGAAGAGTATGTCGGGCTGTTTCCCGGAGACACATTCATGCGGAGTCTCCTCGCTCGGGTTTCAAATTGAATGTGGCTTAGATCTTCGCTATTTCTCCTTACGCCCATTTTTGCGCAATCTGGTTTTGCTGCCCAATGCATCCGTCCGCCTGATCTCGATCGCCAGATTAAGGCAAAGCCCTCTGCGGATGTCTACAACGCATTAGGCGGTTGGTTCGCGGAGCACCGCCAACCAGCCTGCGCGGTGTCAGCCTTCACGGAAGCCGCCAGGTTAGACCCGGCGTCGTTTCCCAGTCACTTCAATCTTGGCCTTGCCCTTTTGCAATCCAACGAGCCGGGGCGAGCGGTGTCCGCTTTGCGAGTGGCCGTGAAACTGAAGCCATCCGATGCACCGGCGCACGGAGCACTGGGAGTCGCGTTGCAGGGGTCGGGCCAGTTGGACGAGGCCGAATCTCAACTGGAAGCCGCGCTCGCCATTGACTCCCAGTCGGCCTATTTGCTCGATCATTTAGCGCAGGCCTATGCCGCCCAACGCCGGTTTGCTGCCGCCATCGAGAGGTGGACGGTAGCAGCCCGGCTTTCTCCGTCCGATCCCGACATTAAGATTGAGCTAGCTGTCGCGTATGCGCAAAACAAGGACTCCGAACGAGCGATCGACATTCTCAAAAACGTGGTCCAGGACGCCCCGAGTCTGGCGAACGCTCACTTCAACCTCGGAACAATCTACGCCGGCGATAAACGGTTTCAAGAAGCTGCCGATGAATATGCGGCGGCGCTGAAGCTGGAGCCGGACAACGACGTGACCCGCCTGGCGCTCGCAAAAGCCTACGCCGAATCTGCCAACTATCAAGAAGCGCTCGCGGAGGCCAGTGACTATGTGAAGCGGAAGCCGGCGGATTGGGAAGGGCACTATATCCTCGGGAGCGCATACCGTGGTCTTGGCCGATACGGTGAGGCTGAGCGAGAACTCACCCAAGCGTCACGAAAGGGGTCCGCCGAATACGGTGTGCAGTACCAGTTAGGCTTTGTGCTGGCGCGCGAAGAAAAGCCGCAGGAGGCCCTTCCTCACCTGCGGAAGGCGCTGGAACTGCGGCCCGATTCGGAGGAGACGCACTTTCAGCTGGCCAATGTCCTGAAGGCCTTGCAAAGGACCGAGGAGTCCCAAAAAGAGCTCGAGATCTTCCGCAACTCGAAGCAGCGGGGCGTGGAAGAAAGCATTGCCCAAGCAGCCGGCGGCGGCGCGAACCAGCTTCTGCTAAAGGGAGATGCGGCGCAGGCGGCGGCAAAATACCGCGAGGCATTGGAGCACGATCCCAACGATGCGAAAACCTGGTTCAATCTTTCGATCGCTCTGGATGAAATGCGTAATAAATCCGGGCAGCGAGAGGCCCTCGAGAAGGCCGTCTCACTCGATCCGAAACTCACGTTGGCGCAAAACCAGCTGGGCCTGCTCGATGCGGCCGAGGGCAAAACCGCCGCAGCGGAGAAACACTTCAAAAAGGCCATTGAAGAAGATCCACAGTTTGCCGATGCCCAGAGCAACCTTGGCGTACTGTACGGTGGCATGGGCCGTCTTCACGACGCCGAAGTGTTGTTTCACAAGGCGGCCGAAAATAACCCACGGCTGCCGGAGGCGTTCTTGAATCTCGGCTTGATTGAGGCGAGTCAGTCCCGGTTCGCGGACGCGGCACGCGATCTCGAAAAGACCCTCGATATCGATCCGAAAAATGCAAAAGCCCTCACAGCGCTCGGCATGCTTCAGAAGAAACTCGATCGTGGAGCCGACAGCGTGGCGATCTTACAACGTGCTGCCGACTTGCAGCCCAACTCTTCAGAGGCTCATTTGAACCTCGGCATCGCGCTCGCAGATAACTATCGCAGTGACCGAGCGCTCGAAGAGTTCCGAAGAGCTGTCCAGTTAGCCCCGGGCAGTGCGGCACCACATTATAACCTGGGCCGCGCCTACTACGATTTGCGCCACTTTGATGAGGCTGTGGCTGAGTTGAAGAGTGCCTGCCAGCTGGCGCCGTCCTACCCGGCGGCACTTTATTTTCTCGGCTTGAACGAGAGCAAATTAACTCACTATGAAGAAGCTGTGAATGCGCTCGAAAAGTTGATCGCTCTGCAGCCCCGGAATGCTGACGCTTTGTTCCTGCTGGGGCAAAGCTACCAGAAACTCAATAAGACAGATGAGGCGATCGAGGCTTGGAAGAAGGCTGTCGAGATCGATCCTAGCGGTACGGAAGTTCTCTACAACCTGTCGCGAGCGCTCTTAAATACGAGTCCGGCCAAAGCGAAGGAATACCGTGACCGGTTGGTCGCCCTACAGCAGCAAAAGCAGCTGTTGACGGAGGCGGACACCTTAGGAAACTTCGCTCTAGCCTCCGCAAAACGAGGCGACTATTCGCAGGCGGTTTCCCAATTTCACGAGGCTTTGAATCAGTGTGGAGATTGTCAGTCGAAAGCGGATCTCCACAAAGATCTGGGCTTGATTGAGTGCAAGTCTGGCGACATCGACAACGGAGAAAAGGATCTCCAGATCGCCAAGTCGCTCAAGCCGCACGATGTCGACATTCAAAAAGCGCTCGATATCATTGCCGCGACGCGACACCCCAAGTGAAACTTTTTTTCCGCCATGCGGGAGCGCGCTCTCTCTGGCTACTCGTGTGGATCACTTTATGTCCGCAATCGGAGGACACATTGCCGATCCCGCCGAATTACAAGTAAGGCATATTACTCTGGCTCGTTGAATTCGTGGGCAGCTGGTCATTCCGGCAAATCAACTCCGGGGGGAATACGCTTTGGGTTCAAAGATTACCCCCGCCCCGCAGCAGCCCGTGTAGAGCTGGGCCAGCGCGATATTCGCTGAAACTTTTCGCCAACTTGTGTTAAGGTTTGTTCAAACGAGTCGCGATGCCTGTTCGCATGAAAGATGTCGCCCGTGATCTCAATGTCTCCGTGGTCACGGTCTCCAAGGCGCTGCGAGACCAAAGCGACATTAGCACCGCAACCAAGAAGCGCATCCTAAAGCGTGCGCAAGAGCTGAACTACCAGCCCAACTGGATTGCACGGAGCCTGGTTAGTGGCCGTACGCATACCATCGGGTTAGTCGTTCCCGATTTGATGTATTCGTTCTTCGCAGAGGTGGCTCGCGGGCTTTCCATAAGGGTACGCCCTTTTGGATATCAAGTAGTGATTTCCATCTCTGAGGAGAACCCAACCTTGGAATGCGAAGAAGTGAAGCTGCTACTGGCCCGGCGCGTGGACGGCCTTGTCCTGGCCTCCGCCCAACCGGACGTCGCCTGCCCAGAGCTGTTCCAAGCTATAGAGGAATGTAAGGTGCCGTACGTACTTATAGATCGTAAGATCATGGGGCTAAAGGCAAACTACGTCGGCGTGGACGACGAAAAGGTCGGCCGGATGGCGACCGAGCATCTCATTTCCTGCGGCTGCCGACACATCGCACACATCGGCGGACCCAAAGTCAGCACAGCTCTCGGACGGCTGGAGGGCTACCGAAAGGCCCTGGCGCAGCACGGTCTTTCGGCCCCCCCAGCGTGTGTGCTCAAGGGCGGTTCCGAAGATGACGGCGGCTACCAAGCCATGCGCAGGTTACTGACCCTCAAACAAAAGCCTGACGGAGTATTCTGCTTTAATGACCCGGTGGCTGCCGGCGCCGTCAAGGCCATTTTGGAAGCGGGTTTGAAAGTCCCGCAAGATATAGCCGTGGTTGGCGTCGGAAATGTGCACTACTCAGACCAGTTGCGGGTTCCGCTCAGCACCGTGGACCAAAATAGCTCGCAAGTGGGGCAAAGCGCCGCGCAACTCTTGTTACATCTGATTGAAAAGCGCTCGCGCGGAACCCGAACGGTCCTCCTCCAGCCTCACCTCGTCGTGAGGGAGTCCAGCTCGCGCAATGGCGCCTCACGCCGCCCGTTCGCCAATCTATCTGCAAAATAAGCACTTCCGCACCGGCATCCCAAATAACCAACTTAAACGTTTACGTAACCGTTTACGGGGCTGAACCATCCGGCCCAGGAATAATAGAAATCTACTAATTTTTGATTGACACCAGGCAAAAAGAATGACATATTAGCTGGAACACATAATCGGTTACGACTTCGCAAAGGAGGTAGCTATGGCAGTACCGTGGCGCTTGCTTCGCTGAGAACTTCGTATAGCGACCACGTTTCTCGCAAAATGCTTCTTTCCACCGTGCTTCCTCAAAGGAATCCGGCGGAGTACTTAGCCGTCAATTTGTGCGGAAAATGTATACACCGACCATGTAGCCAGCGTTTGGCAACAAAAGAGGTTCAAGTTAAACCTATGCAACGTCGCTCCCATCGAAATCTCAACAACGCCTTTCATGTAGGCATCGCTCTCTGCCTGTTGTTCCTGGCCAAGCCCGTAACCCTCTCCGCGCAGCAGGCGGCGGCGGCGATTAACGGCACCGTGACCGACACATCTGGCGCAGTTATTCCCGGGGCGACCATCACGCTGTCCAACAGCGCAACCGGACAGTCTATCACGACTCAGTCGAACTCCGCAGGCATCTATAACTTCGTAAATGTAATGCCGGCGGCCTATAGCGTAAAGGTGGTGAAGGATGGGTTCAACACGCTGGAAGAAGCCGGGATCGTCATGCAGGTGAACCAGACGGCCACGTATGACTTCAAGCTGAAGGTGGGTGTGACGCAGCAGACGATCGAAGTGGAAGCGAGCGCTGTGGCCATTGAGTCCTCCACCTCCGAACTCGGAACCGTCATCAACGAGCAAGCGGTGCAGGATCTGCCGTTGAATGGGCGCAACTTTACGCAGTTGCTTTCCCTGACCCCTGGCGCCAGTCCGATCAGCGTGGCGCAGAATAGTGGGGGCGGCGGCG
Organism: Bryobacteraceae bacterium; assembly: GCA_050011295.1. Classification (GTDB taxonomy): domain Bacteria; phylum Acidobacteriota; class Terriglobia; order Bryobacterales; family Bryobacteraceae; genus Palsa-89. The sequence continues at coordinate 7,130 of JBEKJJ010000228.1, read as the reverse complement.
GCTTCGCCGGTAACGCCATCGGCTCGTTCGCTTACCCCGCCCTCAATGGTCAGCGCAACCGCAGCAATATGTTTCTGTTAGACGGCGTTGTTGACCTGGGGTCTTTCATCGGCAACTACAACGTTCAGCCCATCGTAGACGCCGTGCAGGAATTCAAAGTTCAGTCGCACAACGACTTGGCGGAATGGGGGCAGGCGCCGGGCGGGATTGTCAATGTCGTCACAAAATCGGGAACCAACTCCTTCCACCTCACGGTCTGGGAGTTCTTACGGAATAACGACCTGGACGCGAATGGCTTCTTTGCCAACTCACTGGGCGCGCCGCGCAATGCTCTAAAGCAGAATCAGTTTGGTGTTGCCGTCGGCGGCCCGGTGATCTTCCCCAAGCTGTATAACGGCCGCAACAAAACCTTCTTCTTCGGCGCCTACGAGGGCTATCGTCAAAACGTAGCGTCCCAAAGCACCGGTCTCGCTCCGACGACGGCACAAGTCGCTGGCAACTTCCAGGGATTCGCCACAATCTACGACCCGACCACCGGCGCGCCTTTCCCCAATAACACCATCCCGTCGACTCGAATCAACCCCATCGCGGCCGCCTACGCCGCAGTGAACTATCCCACCGGTCCGTATGTGCGTAGCGGGAATAACTATATTGACAGCTCTCCCACGAAACTGCAGCAGGATACTTACTCAGTCCGTGTGGACCAGACCTTGGGCGAACATGACACCATTTTTGCGCGCGTGTCTCAGTATTTTGAGCCGCAAACGTCCTCTGACGGGTATGCGGGCGCCACAAGTTTCGCAAATGACTACGGTTCGAATGGCGCAATCCACGAGGTGCATGTCTTCGGCCCAACCGCCGTGCTGGAGGGATTTTTCGGCCGCAATCTGGGTGATGCCGATACCGGCAACAGGCCGCTGGGTGTGGGTACGCTCGGACAGCAATTGGTCACATTGGGCGCCTCTCCCAACTTCCTCGGCAACTTCCAGGGCTCATCGGCCGTGTATGTTCCCGGCATGGGCGCGTCGGGATACCTCGGGGGCTCGGGACAGAGCGCACAGAATACTCGTTATGCCGACGATTGGACGTTCGGCGGCAGCTTTACCAAGATCATTGGCCGGCACACGCTGAAGATGGGTGCGAATTTTGCCACCAATAATACGCTTTCCCCTATCTACAACACAGATGACGGATTCTCCATCGTGCCGACGCAAGGTCCCACCGGAACCGGCGGCGATTCATTCGCTTCGTTCCTGCTCGGCCTTCCCGATAATGCAGGCCGGCGGAACGTGCTCGAAACGGAGCACGGTGGCTGGGTCAACGGCGCATATTTCCAGGATCAGTTCAAAATCAATTCCCGGCTGACAATGAACATCGGTCTGCGCTGGGATGTCACGCTGTGGCCCATCTACGGCCAGACGCCGGCGCCCGACGCTTACGTCGGAGACATCAACTTCAACAACGGGACATTTGTGCTCGCAAACGTCCCTGGCCCCTGCACGGCCACACAAGGCTTCCCCTGCATCCCAACCGCTCAATATGGCGGCGGGATTGGCACTGGACAGTTGCCGCCCCATGTGGTGGTTACCAGCCACAGCAATGGGTCCATCTACTCAAACGACCATAGCGACTGGCAGCCGCGTCTCGGTTTGGCTTATCGCTTAACGGACAAAACCGCGATCCGCGCTGGCTACGGCCGCTATTATGACAATTGGAACGCAATCATCCAGTTGGCTCAAAACTATGAAGGAACCTGGCCCGACGTAGGCCAACTCCTCGTCAATAACCTGAATCATCCGGGCGGAATCAAAGCCTCGATCGGTAATCCTTTCAATCTGACCTCGGGGAGCGTCGTTTATCCCGCACCAACGCCTTTCCTGAGTTCCGGTTTTGAAGATTGGTACGTCGATCCAGGCAAATATAAAATGCCCTATTCGGACCAGTGGGATTTCGCCATTGAGCAGGGATTAGGCAGCAATATCATCCTTTCTCTTGCGTATGTCGGAGCCCACGACGGCCAGTTGAATGAAGGCACCATCGCCAACACGGATCCGACGAACGGAACTACTTCGACTGAGGTGCAACGCCAGCCGTATCCGTATATTCCGGTGACGTTCTACGATAAAAGCGTCGGCGTAAGCAGCTACAACGCATTCCAGTTCCGGCTGCAACAGCGCGCCAGTCGCGGCCTCTCTTACATCATTTCCTACACGCGGTCGAAGTCGATCGACCGAGGCTGTTCCGGTTCTTTTGGCGCGGAAGGCTGTGAGACGCAAGACCCTTACAACACCAAGGCCGATCGCAGCGTCTCGGGATTTGATCTGCCCAACATCTTTTCGGGCAGCTTCGTCTACGACATACCGGTTGGCAAGGGCAAATCGTTCAGCACGAACAACAAGTTTGCCGATTATCTTATCGGTAACTGGCAAGTCAGCGGCATTCTCAGCATGCACTCTGGCACGCCGTTCGATGTAACGATGGCCAATGGCGATACGGAAGGAACGGAGAATGGCACTACCCGAGCGAACCTGGTGCTTTCCAACCCCTATCAGCCAGGCGGCGGCCTTCAGTGGCTGAATCCCGCAGCCTTCGCTAGTCCGCAAGTGGCAACCGCAACCCAGGTAGGAGCTTGGGGTGACTTAGGTCGCAATAGTCTAAGAAATCCGGACTTCAAGAATCTGGACGTCTCGATCTCTCGAATTTTCCCCATTATGGAGAAAGCCAACCTTCAGTTCCGCTGCGACTTTTTCAACATCACGAACTCCGTCATGTTGGGACAGCCGAACAACGTTTTGGGAAATCCAAACTTTGGGCTGATAACGGGCGTTCAAAACGTCTCGCGCGAGATTCAGTTCTCGATGAAGCTCAAGTTCTGAGTATCCTGCACAGGCAAGCGCCGTCACACCGGCGATTGCGCGCCCTGCCTTACGGGGCGCTGCGCTTGGCTGCGGGCACCAGCGCCTTATTGGTCCATTCGACGGGTGAGGAGTTGCCTTCAGTCAAGGTAATGATGCGGTTCGTCACCACCCCTCGAAAGGACTGCTTCAGACCGGAAGGCCATCGGACATCGAGGTCCACGGACTTCGCCGTCCCTAAACCAAAATGTAGGCGAGGGTCGTTGGCGGAAAAGAAGCTCGATTGGCTCAACACGGTCTGGAGCTGCCGCCGGTCGCCGTAACGGCAAAGGACTTCCGCCCCTATCGCGCTCCGGTTAGATCGTGTTCCAACCAGTTTCACCTTGAGCCACGTCCGGCTTTCGGTCTGGTCATTGCGCAGCAATGACGGCGGCTCGTTCATGTTCACGATGAGAATATCCACATCGCCGTCATTATCGAAGTCGCCGAAAGCGCACCCGCGGCTCATGTGTGGCGCGGCGACGCCTGGCCCGGCGTCCTCGATCAGTTCTTCGAACCGACCGCCGCCAATATTGCGAAAGACGACGCGCGGCGTCTTGGCGGGATAGTTCGGCAACTTTGCTTCTAATTCCGGATACACGCTGCCCGTCACCAGAAACAGATCTGGCAAGCCGTCGTTATCCAAATCGACAATTCCCGCGCCCCATCCGATAAACCGCGTCTCCACGCCCAGTCCGGAACCCGCCGTGACGTCCTCGAAATTCCCTTTGCCGTCGTTGCGATACAGGATATTCGTGTCGTCGGCGAAATGCGTCTTGAAGATGTCCAAGCTCCCACTGAGATGGGAATCGCCCACACCGACTCCCATCCCCGCCTGTTCCATGCCGTCCTCATTCAAGGCGACACCGCGCGCCAGCCCCTCTTCGCGAAAGGTCCCGTCGTGGTTGTTTATGAACAGCATGCTGGATGTTGAATCGCAGGCCACATAGATATCTGGCCAGCCATCACGGTCGAAATCCGCCGCCACCACCGTCATTCCGTATCCCCTGTCCGTCTTCTTAATTCCGGCGGCTGCGGACACGTCGTCGAACTGACCATTACCTTTGTTCCGATACAGCGACAGCGTCCCCGGCGGTAGTCCGCGGGGTCCGCAGTTGACCGGTATTCCCTTCCAGTTACAGTTCGAACTTTCGCCAGGCTTGGGCACGCTCTTGAAGTCGAAATGCAGGTAGCTCGCCAGAAACAGATCCAGATGGCCATCGAGGTCGTAGTCGGTGAATGAGCAGCCCGAGTACCAACGCGTCTTGTCTGGCACGAAGCCGCAATCTGCCGTCACATCCGTGAATGTGCCATCGCCATTGTTCTTGTAGAGGATGAATCCACCCCAATAGGTGACCACCAGATCCTCGAAGCCGTCGTTGTTGTAGTCTCCAGTACACACCGCCGAGGCCCATCCGGTCCAGCGGAGACCTGCCTTTTCGGTCACGTCGGTGAAAGTGCCATCTCGATTGTTCTTGTACAGACGATTCGAAAGCCCGGCGGGCGCTTGTGTAATAAGTGTCCCGTTTAGAACGAACAAGTCCATCCAACCGTCATTGTCGTAGTCGATAAAGGCGCAGCCGCAGCCGACAGTCTCGAGGATGTAGTCTTTCTTCTGCGCGCCGCCATAGATCACGGGGAATGTGAGTCCGGCGTCGCTCGCAACATCCACAAAGCGCGCAGGAAAGGGGATGCCCGATGGTTTTCCCCTCGGCTGTGCCTTCACGCTACGGGTGGCCACGCCTTGGCCAAGCAGCGGCAAAACGCCGAGACTGTGTACGCCAAGGCAACTGAGTGCAAAATCTCGCCGCGTCATCAAGTCTTTAGGATAGTACTGCCGGACAGCGGTTGTGGTCCCGACTCGCACGAACTTCTTGCGGACCACAACGTTTCGGCAGCGGATTCCGGTCCCGCTGATCACCCGGGGGGCAGCCGTTTCTTTCCAACCCGGCATCGTTTCCTTTGGCTTTTATCATAGGGATCTCTGCACTCGTTTCATTCTGTCAACCCAGATGACGATCGAAGTTCGCCTGCGCTTCCAGAGCTTACCTGGATTCAGGCAGGTCGAACAAATACCGGAAGGCGTGCGGTATGGCATCGAAGACCATCCAGCGTGCATCCACGCCGGCACAGAACAGTGCTCGATGAAAATCGACAGTGCCGCTCTGACAATGATCGCGGGTCGAAGGTACATGAGTGAAAGCACGGGATCGATCCGAGGTTGATTCCTTGATGGAACCCGGATCACCCCGCCACTCCCGGAAAATAGGCTGATACACGGCGAGCTATAATTGTTGTCGCGGCGCGGCACCACATGGCAACATCCGCGGCGCTAGCCAGCTTGAAGCAACAATTATGTCCAGAACACCGTTCTTGATCTCACTTCTGTTCTCGTCTTTGTTAGGCGCGCAGACCTATCAGGCTAGCTGGGATTCGCTCGACCGCCGTCCGATTCCGGCGTGGTTTACCGATGCCAAGTTCGGCATTTTCATTCACTGGGGCGTCTACTCTGTGCCCGCCTATGCACCGGTAATCCCTGGCAAACTCGCCTATGCCGAGTGGTACTGGCACGCCATCACGGAAGGGCAGAAGCCGAACGCACAACCGGTTGACGCCGGAAGTTGGGAGATGCACAAGAAGCTTTATGGCGCCGACTACCCCTACGCCAACTTCGCTCCGCAGTTCCACGCAGAGCTCTTCGACCCCGCGCACTGGGCCGATGTTTTCGAGCGCTCCGGCGCCAAGTACGTCGCCCTGACCTCCAAGCACCATGAGGGCTTCGCGCTTTGGCCGAGCAAAGAGGCCTCCAAGACCTGGGGACGCCCGTGGAACTCAGTTGAGGAAGGCCCGCACCGCGATTTGGTCGGCGACCTCACGGATGCAGTTCGTGCCAAGGGACTGAAGATGGGCCTCTATTATTCGCTCTATGAGTGGTACAACCCGCTCTACCTCAGCGACAAACCGCGCTACGTGGCCGAGCACATGATGCCACAGTTCAAGGATGTCGTCACGCGCTACAAGCCGGCTATCATATTCAGCGATGGCGAGTGGGAAATGACCTCAGAGCAATGGCGCAGCCCCGAGTTGCTGGCCTGGCTCTACAACGAATCTCGGGTGAAGGACGAAGTTGTGGTTGACGATCGATGGGGAAGCGACACGCGCCACAAGCACGGCGGCTACTGGACCACCGAGTACACACCCGGAATGGCCGGAAGCGCCCACACCTGGGAAGAGAGCCGCGGCATGGGCTTCAGCTACGGCTACAATCGGGCCGAGCGAGTCGAGCACTACCACTCCGGCCGTGAACTGGTATTGATGCTGGCCGACATCGTCAGCCGCGGGGGCAACCTGCTGCTCGACATCGGCCCCAGGGCTGACGGCATGATTCCGCCAATCATGGAAGAACGCCTGCTCGAAATCGGCGAGTGGTTGAAGGTGAACGGTGAGGCGATCTATGCCACGCATCCCTGGACGCAGGCCAAGCAGTGGAGTGCCGGCGAACAGCCCAAGGTCAGCTACAACCAGGAGTTCGAAGCCAGCTACGATTTCGCGAAGCTGATCGCAGCGCCGCAGGACGGCAAAGCTTCGATCGACGCTTTTTTCACCGCGAAAGGCGATAGCTTCTACGCGATCCTGCCGCGCTGGCCAGGGCGTCAGTTCACTCTGAAGGAATATGCGGGCGCTAAACCTAAGTCTGTTACGCTACTCGGTTCCAGCGCTCCGCTGAAATTCAAACTCAATCACGGTACGGTAACCGTCGAACTACCCGAGTTGGCTGTTGCGTTGCTCGCCCAGCCGGCTTGGGTGCTGAAGTTTAGCCAGTGAAACGTAGTGAAAGAAGGGGCCATCAAGAGAGAGACGTGGCCTCGTCTCTCGCGATGGACGCCTGCCCCGGACTACAATTGATCTAACGTTCCCATGCGGTTCGGCTATACGATTGTCGCTTTGCTGCTGACTCCGATCTGTCGCGCCGCCGAACCGGGCACCATCCAGTTCAATCGCGATGTGCGGCCTATATTGTCCGACAAGTGTTACGCCTGCCACGGACCCGATCCTGCTCAACGCAAAACCAAGTTCCGCTTTGATCGGGAAGATGGAGCCAAGTCGGTTATCGTTGCGGGCGATGCGGCCGCGAGCAAACTGATCCAGCGCATCACATCGGACAACCCAGCGATCAGAATGCCCCCGGCTTATCAAGGCCGCGACAAGCTCAGCCCGAGTGAGATCCAGACACTG
>JBEKJJ010000227.1:0-12085 GCA_050011295.1 Bryobacteraceae bacterium | reverse complement strand
GACGCATCCGGCCTCCTGTTATTTGCCCAGCACCTGCGCGATTTCTTTTTCTACTTCGGCCTTGGGCACCAGGCCGATATGATGCGCCGCGATCCGTCCGTCGCGGTCGATCAGAAATGTTTCCGGAAGCGCGTCCAACCCGCCGTATGTTTTGGCCAGCGCTTCGCCGCCGAGGCCGATGCGATAGTTGATCTTCTTCTCCGCCAGGTACGGTTTGATCACTTCCCAGCCGTCCTCATCCATGGAAATTCCAACCACGGCGAAGCCCTTGTCCCGGTAGGTTTTGTCGAATTCGACAAACCAGGGGATCTCAGTGCGGCAAGGTATACAGTATGTCGCCCAAAAATTCAGTAGCACGACTTTGCCTTTGTAGGCGGACAGCCGGAGATCGGCGCCGGTGGAATCTTTCACGGTGAAATCCGGCGCGAGCGGCTTGGCGGTCTTTTTCTGAAGCAGGGCGGTGGGCAGTGCGGCGAGACACACACAGCTTGCCGCCAGAGCCGCGATCAGGGGCAGTCTTTTTATGCGGTTCACTTGCATACTTCTATTCTAGGAGCGCGCGAACCCGAGCAGTGCGCGGATGTTGTGACGGTCGGCTTCCTGGAGAGCGGCGATATAGCGCCCGCGCATGGTACCGGCGTCGCGCAGATTCGTTCTCCCCCAAGAAAAGCGCTCCCTGCCCAGCCGGATCGCGAGAAGATCCGCGGTGAGCCGGGCGTGGCGGCCGTTACCGTTGGGAAACGGGTGAATCTGCACCAACCGGTGATGCAAGCGCACGGCGATTTCGTCCGGTGAGTATGCTTTGAATTCGATCCACGCATTCGCGTCCGCGAGCAACTCCCCGAGAGCCACGGGAATCTCATAGAACGGTATTCCAAGATTGCGTTCGCTCGATCGGAACTTCCCCGCCCACTTCCAGACTTCGCCGAGCATGCGCCGGTGCAGTTCCTTGACGAATTTCTCGGTGAGCGGATCGCGCTTGCGGCGGAGCGCCCAATCCTGGGCACGGGCGATATTTTCCTGCTCGGCTTCATTCAACTCGCTGCGATAGGCGATGTAGGCGGGAATCAGCTCACGCCGTTCCTCGACAGTCAGCGGAGTGGCGTGCTGCGGCCCGTCGAACAGATCGCTCACGGGCTAGTCCCAGAACAGGCGCGGGTTCGTCTCGCGCACGATTTCATCCAGGCGGGCTTTGGCGTTCCGCGACGTGACTCCCTGTCCCTCCAGTAGCATGGAGTGTTCGACATACTCCCGGCGTTTTCGCTCGAAAGCACGGGCGCGGTCGCGGACCATGGTCTCGAGCGGTTTGTTGGGCACCAGTGCATAGACTAGCGTGCAGTCCAGCGCTTCAGCTACGCGGCGGAGCGTCCGAAGCTCAATGGTTCCCTTGGCCTCGGATTGTTCGAGTTCCACCAACGAAGGTTGTTTGATATTCAGCCTCCCAGCCAACTGCGCGGTGGTCATGCCAAGCGCCTGCCGGATGGCTCGGATCCACCCGCGAACAGGCGTGGCATAGCGCTTGGCCGGCCCAAGCTTTTTGAAACGTTCAGCAATTTTCAAACGGGAATGAGCAGCAATCCGAGCTCTTGTCATAGGTTATGACCTATCATAGCATTGATTTATAATAGGCTATGTCCTATCGCTAGCTAAATAATCGATAGGTTATGACCTATCAATGTAGCGTGTTTTATTCGCGTTCATCCGCGTTCATTCGCGGCCAAAAAGAATAGTCAAGGCAGCACCGGACAACTCTCAGCCTGAAAATAGTCCTTGCACTCGGCGACGGTCAGCGTGCGCGTAATTCGGCTCCTGGCCAGCTCGAAGAGTTCCGGGATATCCAGAATGTAGACACGCGCCGTGCCATCGAAACTCGACGTGGCTAGCAGTTTTCCATCGGGACTGAACGCCACGCCGGTGACTGCATCCTGATGGCCGCTCAAGGTAACCAACTCCTGCCCGCTCGCGGCATCCCAAACTTTGGCTGTCCGATCCCAACTGACGGTGGCGAGGCGCCTGCCGTCCGGGCTGAACGCGACCCCGTTCAAAAACATCTGATGGCCGCGCAGCGTGAGCAATTCCCGGCCGCTCGCTGCATCCCAAATCTTGGCGGTTTTGTCTTGACTAGCCGTCGCCAGGCGTTTGCCATCGGAACTGAATACGACGCTATTCACGCCATCCTGGTGGCCGCGCAAGGTACTCAACTCGCGTCCGGTGCCGGCGTCCCACAACTTCACCGTCTGGTCGGCGCTCGCCGTTGCCAGACGCTTGCCGTCCGGACTGAAGGCGACGCCCCACACGCGGTCCGGATGACCGCTCAGCTTGAGCAATTCTTCTCCATTGGCCGCGTCCCACACTCGCGCCGTCTTATCGAGACTGCTGGTAGCCAGGCGGCGGCCATCGGGGCTAAACACAATGCTCGAAATGGCATCTTCATGGCCATCTAAAATCAGTAATTGTCCGCCGCTCACAGCATCCCAAACGCGGGCGGTAGTTCCGGCGCTGGCCGTGGCCAGGCGCTTCCCATCAGGACTGTAGACCACATTCGTCACCCTGTTCGGGTGACCACGCAATGTGAGCAATTCGCGACCCGTGGACACATCCCACACTTTCGCCGTGTGGTCGTTACTGGATGTCGCGAGGCGTTTGCCATCGGGACTAAATGCCACACTGGTAACTTTGTCAGTATGCCCGTAGAGCGTAGGGAGCTCCCGCGGGAGGGCCAGATCCCAGAGTTTCGCGGTGGAATCCAGGCTCGCGGATGCGAGGCGGCTGCCGTCAGGACTGAAAGCCACGCCGTAGACCCCGGCTTGGTGGCCCGCCAAGGTCAGCAATTCCTCGCCAGTATCGGCGTCCCAAACTTTCGCCATTTTGTCCAGGCTGGCCGTGGCTAGCCGCTTGCCATCGGAATCGAAGGCCACGCCTTGAACCGGATACTGGTGATGCAGAATCAGAATTTTGCGCCCGGTGTCCGCGTCCCAAATGGTTGCGGTCTTATCCAGGCTGGCAGCGGCAAGACGATGCCCGTCAGGACTGAAGACCACGCTCCACACCTGGTCGCGGAAGCCGCGCAGGGTGACCAGCTCGCGCCCGCTGGACGCGTCCCACAGCTTCACGGTTCTGTCCAGGCTAGATGTTGCGACGCGTTTTCCGTCGGGGCTAAATACCGCGCTTGACAGCCCATCCGCGTGCCCGCGCAACGTCAGCAATTCCTGGCCGCTCGAAGCATCCCACAGCTTGGCGGCGCGATCCTCACTCGAAGTAGCGATGCGCAGGCCATCCGCGCTAAAGGCGACGCTTGAAAGCGTGCCCTCATGACCGCGCAGGGTTAGTAGCTCCCGGCCCGTCCGGACATCCCACACGCGAGCGGTTTTATCGAGACTCGCGGTGGCCAACCGCTGGCCGTCGGGACTGAATGCCGCGCTCCAAACCTGGTCCTGATGGCCTTTGAGCGTGAGTATCGCGCGGCCCGTAGCAGCATCCCACAATTTGGCCTCGTCACCCACCGTGGCGAGAAGCCGGCCATCGGGACTGAATGCCAATCCGAAAACCGGACCAGCGGAGTGCATGGTGAACAGTTCGTGATCCGCGAGTATAGCCGCATGCAACGCTGTCTCAGCTTCCGGAATCACGGGCTCGTCGAAGTGCCGCGTGGCCGCGATGGCGTGCATGGCCAGAATCACGCTGCGCTCGGGATCCAAGGGAAGGTTCTCGACCGCATAGGCAGCCAGCTTTCGAGCCGTGGCTACTCTTTCGGCACGCCTCGCGCGGATGGCCTGCCAGCCGCTCACAGCAATTCCGGCGATTAACAAAATCACGAACGCGGCAGCGATGGTGATTCCGGCCCAGTGCTTCCGCGCGAATTTGCCGGCGCGGTAGGTGCGGGAAGGCGGCGCAGCTTCTACCGGCTCACCGCGCAGGTATCGCCCGAGATCGCTGGCCAGGTCGGCCGGCGAGCGATAGCGGCGCTCGCGATCTTTCTCCAGCGCCTTGAGCGTGATCCAATCCAAGTCGGCCGAGAGCTGTTTCGTCAATTTGCTGGGACGCTCGGGGTCTTCTTCGCGAACCTTGCGCAGCAGCTCTTCAAACGGGAGTTCTTCGTTGAAGGGCGGCGCGCCAACCAACAATTCGTAAAGAATGATGCCGAGAGAGTAAACGTCGGTGCGCGTATCCACATCCGCGCCACTGTAGTCGGTCTGTTCCGGGCTCATGTAGCGCGGTGTTCCCACGATGACGCCTACACGAGTATGCTCGGTGAACTCCTCAGTGCTCGATTCCATGGCCTTCGCCAGGCCGAAATCGATGATCTTGGGGACGGGCTTGGAATCCTGTTCGGTGACCAGGACGTTGGATGGTTTCAGGTCGCGGTGCAGAATGGATTTCTGGTGCGCATGCTGGACGCCGTCGCAGACCAGCATGAACAGTTCGATGCGCTTGCCGATGGCGATGTGATGCGCATCGCAGTACTCGGTGATCGGCACGCCTTCCACGTACTCCATCGCGAAGTACGGACGGCCCTCGGGAGTGGAGCCGGCATCGTAGACGCGGGCGATGGCGGGATGCTCCATCATAGCCAGCGCTTGCCGTTCGGATGAGAAGCGCGCCACCACTTCCTCGGTATCCATCCCGGGCTTGATGAGTTTGAGCGCCACTTTTCGGCGAACCGGATGGGTCTGCTCCGCGAGCCACACCGAACCCATGCCGCCTTGTCCGAGCCGCTTTACCAAACGATACGCGCCGATGGTCTGGCCAAGATCCCAGCCCGCGGATTCGCCACCGAGCGCGGCGTCAGCCATAGCCAGGGTGGGGTCGTCGATAAGACTGGCAGGGTTGAGACTGGCAGGGTTGTCACCAGGGGGAAGGGGCTGGTGGGGAGGGGGATGGTCCGGCGATTCCACTTTCGATGCCACAGTATACCCCTTTGGTTCGCTGAGCGGCTTTTGTAACAGAAAACTCGCCCAGTTGGCCCGCCTGTAAAGTCCCTATTTGGCCGATAGATGTACCTAGGGGTATGCCCGTTCGATCTCCCATTCTGTCCTGCCTCTTTTTGGCAATCGGGGGCTCAGTTTCTTACTCCGCCCCGCCTCCTCGCGCCCATGTCGATCCAACCGAAGCGCTGAGGATATACGCGCACGATATCTGGCAAGTAGAGAACGGCTTACCGCAGGACGCCGTGCAAACCATCACACAAACGACAGATGGTTATTTGTGGCTCGGCACTGAGGAGGGGTTAGTTCGGTTTGATGGAGCGCGATTCACCGTGTTCAACCGAAAAAACACGCCAGCCCTCCAGGAAAGCTATGTGCGGGTATTGTTCCCGGACCCGGACGGCGCGCTTTGGATCGGCGGCAGAGTGGCGGGCGTCACACGGTTTTTGAACGGCCATTTCCGGAATTTTGGAGTACAAGATGGACTGCGGGAGGGCGGAGTCACCGCCATCGCAAGGGACAGCCGGGGGACCTTGTGGGTGGGCACCAACGCAGGATTGAGCCAGTTCCGTGGGGAACGATTTGCCGAGTACGGCAGTAGCAGCCATCCCTTTACCGCCAGCGTGACGGCGTTGTTGGTGGATCACAAGGGCGAGGTTTGGGTTGGCACGGAAGAAAGCGGGCTGTTGCGGATTGTCAACGGCAGCGATCGATGGTACACGGTCGAGCAAGGATTGTCCAGCAATCGAATCCTGGCGCTTTTTGACGATGGGGCCGGGAGTGTCTGGGTTGGCACGGACGGCGGTGGGCTGGATCAAATCAGAGACGACAAGATTGCGGTTTTTGGGAAGGCGCAGGGGCTCGAGAACAGCTCCGTCGTTTCGATCGGCGAAGGAGCGGGTGCCCAGCTTTGGGCCGGTACCAATGGCGGCGGATTGGCTCGCCTGGAAAACGGCAAGTTCACCGCTTACACGATGCAGCAGGGCCTATCGAATGACGTGGTGTTGTGCCTCTTCAAGGACCGCGAAGACAATCTCTGGATCGGAACTGACGGCGGCGGTCTAAACCGGCTGAAGCGCCGCGAATTCCTGACTTATACCGTCAATGACGGCCTGTCTCACAATCGGGCTACTTCCATCTATCAAAGCCGCGATGGCAGCGTGTGGATCGGAACGGCGGGCGGCGGGTTGAACAGGTTCCAGGATGGCCGATTCAAGAACTACACCACCCAGGATGGCCTGTCGAGCAATCTGGTGCGCGCGCTGCTCGAAGATGAGCAGGGCAATCTGTGGATCGGTACCGATGGCGCGGGGCTGAACGTCTTGCGCAACGGACGGTTCAGCACATATTCCCACAAGGACGGTCTATCGAACGACGTCGTGTTGTCGCTCGCGCAAGGTGCGAACGGCGATCTGTGGATTGGAACGGCGGACGGATTGTGCCGCATGGGCCGCGGCAGCTCTCATCCCGCGAGGCTGCCCGGGGAATTCGAACACGCCGTGATTATGGCCTTGCTGCGGAGCCGGGACGGAAGTTTGTGGATCAGCGCCATCGGCCATGGTCTGGTGCGGCTCGACGGCGGTGAGTTCCGGAGCTTCGCGGCGGGGCTCGCGGAGGAGTTCGTTACTTCCCTGTACGAGGATTCCGGCGGAAATATTTGGGCGGGAACCAACGGCGGCGGGTTGTGCCGAGTCCAAGCCGGCCGGATCGCAATTGCCACCGCCAAGCAGGGGCTGTTTGACGATACGATTTTCCAGATCTTGGAAGATAACCAAGGAAATCTTTGGATGAGCTCCAATCGCGGCGTGTTTCGGGTCAGCAAAAAACAGTTGAATGACCTGGCAGACGGCAAAACGCAGTCGGTGGATTCTTTCGCCTACGGCAAAGCCGATGGGATGAAGGCCGCCGAATGCACCAGCAACAATCAGCCGGCGGGATGGAAAACGCGCGACGGAAGATTGTGGTTCCCAACCATAAAGGGAGTTGCGATTGTCGACCCGCGCCATATGGCCAGCAATACCAAGCCGCCGCCGGTGGTGGTGGAGGAACTGATCGCTGATGGGAAATCCATTCCTCTAGGAAGCGAGATCGCGCTTCGCCCGGGGACCGCGCAGGTGGAGTTGCACTTCTCCGGGCTCAGCTTCACGGCGGCCGAGCGAGTTCGCTACAAATATATGCTGGAAGGATTCGATTCAGGCTGGATAGACTCTGGAAGACGAAGGATTGCGTACTTTACGAATCTGTCGCCAGGCCACTATCGTTTCCGGGTGATCGCCTGCAACAACAATGGCGTATGGAATGAGATTGGCACCGGAGTTGGCTTCTCGATCCAACCGCACTTCTACCAGACTCCGTATTTCTACATTGGATGTGGATTGCTGGTAGCGCTCGCGTCGGCGCTGCTTTATCGGAATCGAGTGGCGGGAATAAAGGCCAATCAGCGCAAGCTGGCGGTTCTGGTGGAAGCGCGCACTAAGGAACTAAGAGCCACTGAGTCCAGATTCCGTATCCTGTTTGACGACACTCCGTTGCCCCTTTTTCTCTATGACCTCGCCACGCTTCAGTACATTGAGGTGAATGACGCTACCGTGGCCCGCTACGGTTACACACGCGAAGAATTCCTCAGTATGAAAGTGACTGACATCCGCCCTCCCGAAGACGTTCCAAGGTTGCTCGAGAAAATTCGTCAACCGGAAGGCCAGGACCGCAAGTTGTGGAGGCATCGCCTGAAAAACGGCGGCATGATCGATGTTGAAATCACCTCTCGAAAAATCGACTGGAACGGCCGGACCGCGGTGCTGGTAGCGGCCCAGGACGTAACCGAGCGCAAGAGAGCCGAGTTGGAACTGATGAAGGCCAAGGAAATGGCGGAAGCATCCAGTCTGGCGAAAGGCGCTTTCCTGGCTAATATGAGCCACGAGATCCGCACGCCGATGAACGGCATCCTGGGAATGACGGAGCTGCTTTTCGGTACGGCGCTGGAGCGTGAGCAAAGCGAATACCTGGAAATGCTGAAGGGGTCCGCGGACGCGTTGCTGACCATCATCAACGACATTCTGGATTTCTCGAAAATCGAAGCCGGCAAGTTGGACCTGAACCACCAGGAATTCAGGCTGCGGGAATCATTGGAAGCAACCATGAAGGCGCTCCAGGTAGGCGCGCTTCAGAAGGGGTTATCGCTAGGGTGGGAGATCGTTCCAGATGTTCCCGAAGACGTGATCGGCGATCCGGTCCGGCTCCGGCAAGTAGTGAACAACTTGGTGGGGAATGCTATCAAATTCACGGAGTGCGGCGAGGTGTACCTGAAAGTCGAGAAGGATGTAGAACAGGACGAAGAGGTTCTGGTGCGCTTCTCGGTTCGGGACACTGGAATCGGTATTGCACCGGACAAGCACACGCTGATCTTCGAATCGTTCGCGCAGGCGGATGCTTCCACCACGCGGAAATTCGGAGGAACCGGCCTGGGGCTCCCGATATCGCAGCGGCTAACCAGGATGATGGGCGGGACCATATGGCTGGAGAGCACAGTGGGAGCAGGCAGTGCGTTCTATTTCACGGTCCGTTTCCGAGTGTCGGAGAAAATGCCGCGTGTATTGCCCGCACTCCAAACGCCGCGCATGGAATCGAATGGAAAACGGCTGCGCGTTCTGGTGGCCGAGGACAACAAGGTGAATCAAGTAATCGTGGGGCGTTTGCTGGACAAAGCCGGCCACACCGCTGCGATGGTGGACAATGGACGCGCGGCCTTGAGCGCCCTCAAAGAACAGGAATTTGATCTGATGCTCTGCGATATGCAGATGCCGGAAATGGATGGATTCGCCGCGATGGCCCATATCCGCGAAGACGAGCGGGGCAGTGGGCGCCACTTGCCCATCATTGCTCTTACGGCACATTCCATGAAGGGCGATGCGGAACGATGCTTGGCCGCCGGGGCAGACCGGTACATCTCAAAGCCCATCGATATCCACAAATTGCTGTCTGAGATTGATTCTCTGGTAAATCTTCAAATGCAAGTCGCGCGGGACGGCGAATCGGGCTCGACGCATTCTTGACGCTTATTACTCGTGCCGCAATGCTTCCATTGGATCTACGCGAGCGGCGCGGCGCGCCGGTCCATACGCTGCCATGAACGTAATCGCAATCATCCCCAGCGCGCCGAAGGCGATCGGCGCGACGCTGTCTTGAGGAAGATCATGCATCAAAATTGCCACGAAGGATTTGCCCCACAGCGCCAACGGCACCCCGAGCGCGAGTCCCGCCAGAACCATTCCGAGCGCCTCACCGAAGATCATCCGATTTACGTTGGCGGGCGTGGCGCCCAGCGCCATACGTATGCCAATCTCCCGGATGCGCCGGGCTACTGTGTAGGCGAGTAGTCCGTAGAGGCCGATGGCCGCGAGCAGCGATCCCAGGCCGCCGAATAACTCCGATAGCGCTGCTATTAGCCGCTCGGTGACGATAGTGGCGTCCACTTGATCGGATAGCGCGGTGATGCGTGCCACTGGAACGGTCTTCAGAACTGCGCCCACCGTGCGGCGAACATCGCCCATTACAGCGGTTGGGTCGACATTGGTCCGTAATACGAAATTTTGCGCCAGCACTCCGCCATCCTGGAATGCCGGCAGGTATATGGTGCGCGGCGTGGGTTCGCGAATCTCATAGTACTTGGCGTCGGCTACCATGCCTACGATTTCGTAGGACCTGGGCTCCCGAGTGCCGGTAGCGTGATCCAGCGTTATATGCTTTCCGATGGGATCGCCGCCGGCGAAATAATAGCGTGCCAGTGCCAGATTGACGATCGCGGCTTGCGAGTCACCGATTTTAAAATCGCGGCCGGCCAGCAGCGGCGTTCCCAGCGTCTCGAAATATTTCGGCGCAACCCAGCTGAGCGAAATGTAGCGCCGGTCCTCCGGTTTCTCCTCGAAGCCTTGGACGCTTACAAAACCGCTGGCGCCGGCCCCGGAGAGCGGCGTGGGCGCACAGAGTGAGGCGGAACGCACGCCCGGAATTGCCTGGAAACGCGCCAGCAGTTCCTGGTATGCGCCGGATAATTGTTCGTCATTGTATCCGCTGCGAGACGGATCCAGAGTGCCGAGCAATACGTGGTCGCGCCGGAAGCCCAAGTCCACGTGCCGGAGATTCGCGAGGTTGCGGACAAACAAACCTGCTGCGCTCAACAATGCCACGGACAAAGCCACTTGCGCGACCACCAGAGCCTTTCCGAAAAGCCGGCGCAGCCTGGTCTCACCGGCTCGCCCGCTTTCGCGCAGCGGGGAGGCCGGCCGGGAAGTGAACGCCGCCCACGCAGGCGCCAGTCCGAACAGCACTCCGGTCAATAGTGCGATCGCTACGCTAAACAGCAACACGTGCGCATCCGGCTGCACATCGATCTCGAAAGGCTGCGGCAATCCGATGATTTGCCGCCCGGACGTCATGATCCGCACCAGCGCGCGGGCGCCGAAATAGGCGAATCCGATACCCAGCAGGCTGCCCGCCGCGGAAAGCATCAGTGACTCCGTCAACACCTGGCGCACCAGGCGAAGGCGGCCGGCGCCGAGCGAGACCCGCACGGCCATTTCGCCGCTCCGAGAGGCTCCACGCGCCAATAGCAAACTGGCCACGTTCGTGCACGCGATCGCGAGGAGCAGACCCACCAGCGCCATCAGAACCTCGAGCGGCTGTCCGAGGTTATCGCGCAGCAGCGAGAGCCCCGCGCCCGCCGGCTCCAGTTCAATCCTCATTTGGCGCGTGAGCGGATCTTTGCCGTTCCGGAATCTCTCCTCGATGGTGAACCGGTAGAGAACAGTCATTTCCGCGCGCGCCTGCTCGATGGACACGCCGGGCTTCAGACGTCCCATCAGAATCAGCCCCGCGCTTGGTGAATTGTTGTTGCGCGGCAACCAAACGTCAGTCCGTGTTCCTACCAGCAACCCGAAAAATGCTCGTGGTGTCACGCCGACAATCGTTACCGGCTGGTCCTCGACGATGATTCGCTTGCCCAGGATAGCCGGATCCAAATTGAACCAGTTCTTCCAGCAAGCCCAGCTCACTACGGCAACAGCCTGGTCTTCGGCGCGAATCAACCGGCCGATGGCAGGCTTCACGCCAAGATCCGAAAAGAAATTGCCGGTGACATATTCGCCACTCGCTAGTCGCGCATCGAATCCTTCGCCTCGGATGTTGACCCTGGATGGCGGAGAAGCTGCGATCAAGGCCGAAAAGACATGATTATTATCCCGATAGTGCGCGTAACTTTGCGGAGACCAGTAGCCATTTCCGCGTGGCTCACCCGGGTATTTTTGCAGCAGCTCCACAAGTTGCTCCGGCCGCTCCACCGGCAACAGGCGCAGCATCAGAGTATTGATCAGGCTGAAGACTGCAGTGTTAGCGCCGATTCCGAGAGCGAGCGACAGGACTGCAACCACGGTAAATCCAGGCGTGCGGCGCAGCATGCGCAGCGCGTAGCGTGCGTCCTGGGAGAGTTGCTCGAAGGTATTCATCCATCTACCTCCCAGGACGAACATCGGCGCTGATGTAGGGAACGCCCGCGTCCGCCATCATCTTGTTCAACCGCGGCACATCTTCATCTTCCAGCTTCTTGACAGCAGCAAGGCCGGGTTCCAGCTCCGCGGATGCCTGTTGGATGTCCCCCATCTGACGCGCGGTGGGCGGCCCAGAATAGCTGTCGATCGATCCCATTAGGCGGCCGATTTTTTGATTCACCGGCGGCGGCGTGTACTTGAGCGGCGGTCCTGCGCCGCCGAGCTGGCCTTCGCGCTCCATTTCGAACACGCCCGCCACTTCCTTTACCTTGACCAACAGATCGTCCGCGGCCTTCTTCACCTCGTCGGGGACTTTCGATGCGGCCGGCTTTTTCCAGCCATCCGTCAGAGCCGTGAGCGAAGTGCGGATCGCGAGGATCTTCCGGCGCCCTTCGTCCGCCTGGCGAGCCATGGCATACAGCTTGTCGAGCGCTTGGCGGCGCTGAG
The DNA here is from genome assembly GCA_050011295.1 of Bryobacteraceae bacterium. Taxonomy (GTDB): domain Bacteria; phylum Acidobacteriota; class Terriglobia; order Bryobacterales; family Bryobacteraceae; genus Palsa-89. Next base: position 171 of record JBEKJJ010000227.1, on the reverse strand, counting down.
CGCGATCCTCGGCCGGCATGCTGACGCGCGGATCCTCGTCAACGGCTGCGGTTTTCGATTCGGATTTACCACCCGCAGCCACCGTGATAGTGTAATCGCCCGGATCGACCAGTGGACCGCGTCCGCCGCCGAATCCGAAACCGCCGACTCCACCCGCTCCACCACCCGCTC
>JBEKJJ010000226.1:0-12294 GCA_050011295.1 Bryobacteraceae bacterium | reverse complement strand
TTCATCCCGCCTACTAAACAGTACGAACTGGAGGCGCTCAAGAAACAGGCGAATCCTTCAGATCCCGAGATGCTCGCGGCTGTACGCAAGAATCTGGAGCGGTTCGTCCGGAAGGGCTGGCAATCTGCCAGCAAGCTCGATCCCGAAGTGATTGCGGCGCGAAGAGCCGCGAGCGCAGCGAAATTCGCAGAGCGAAAGGCTGCGCTCGAAGCGGAGTTGGAAATATTCCGGAGCAAACCGCCGCTCCAGAATCCTGAGGTGTTCGATCCACCCGGCAAAGAGACAGCAAAATGGCTCAAGAAACTAGAAAAGTCGGCTGGAGGGCCGATGCCGATCTCCCTTCGCGCCTGGTTTGAACAGGTGGGGGGCGTAGCGCTATTAGGTTCGCACGATTTGCTGAATCCCAAGGAAAATGCAACCGCGGACCCGCTGGTAGTGACTTCTCCCCGTCACCTTCTCGAAATGGTCGACGCCGAAGAGGCCGCCGACGGGATGGCATTGTGGATCGCTCCCGACGATCTGCACAAGGCCAATATCAGCGGTGGCGATCCTTACAGCATTACCATTCCAAATGCCTGCGCGGACGCAGAGTTTGAGTTCGAATGGCACCAGACCACTTTCGTGAAGTATCTCCGAAAAGCTTTCGAGTGGGGCGGGTTTCCCGGTTGGGAACGCGATAAGAATCCGCCGACGGAGGCCATCGTGAAGCTTACCGAGGGGTTTCTGCCCCTCTGACGATTCCGTCGGCAAAGCTACAGTCGTGTTAAAATTTGAAAGCCTTCCACGTCGAAGAGGGGGAACCCTATGGGAACGCCCGGATTCGAAATCCCGCCGCTGCTTAAGACGCGTTTTCAGAATTACTGGCTCAACGGCTCGTATGACGAGATGTTCGAGGCGGAGGGCGTCCCGCGCCCGCATTATCGAGGGTTGTACGAAATGCTGCTTAGCCTGCCGGTGGAGGAGATGCGGCGCAGGAAGCAGGCCGCGGACATATCATTTCTCCACCAGGGCATCACTTTCACCGTATACGGGCGGGAGGAAGGCACCGAACGGATTTTCCCGAACGATCTGCTGCCGCGCATCATTACCAGCGCCGAGTGGGAGACCATCGAGCGAGGCCTCACCCAGCGCATCACGGCTCTGAACCTTTTTCTGCGCGACATTTACCATGAGGGCCGGTCGCTCAAGGCCGGCGTGGTACCCAGCGAACTGGTCTATTCGTGCCGGCACTTTCGCAGGCAGATGCGGGAATTTACGGTACCGAAAAATATCTACATTTCCGTGGTGGGTTCGGACCTGGTGCGTTTGCCCGATGGATCTTTCGCGGTGCTGGAGGACAACCTGCGCGTCCCGAGCGGCGTGTCTTACATGTTAACGTCGCGCACTGTAATGAAACGGGTCTTCCCCGAACTGTTCCGCATGGCGGGAGTGCGCGCCATCGATCATTACAGCGAGACGCTGCTCTCCACCCTGCGCGCGCTCGCGCCGGAGGATCGGCCGGAGCCGAATATCGTGCTGCTTACGCCGGGCGTTTTCAACTCGGCTTATTTCGAGCACGCCTTCCTGGCGCGGCAGATGGGCATCGAGTTGGTGGAAGGCCGTGACCTCGCGGTCCACGACAATATCGTCTACATGCGGACCACTGCCGGACTGCGGCGCGTGGATGTGATCTACCGGCGCGTGGACGACGACTTCATCGACCCGCTTGCGTTCCGGCCGGATTCCTCATTGGGCGTCGCAGGGTTGTTCAATGCCTACCGCTCCGGCAATGTTTCGTTAGGCAATGCCTTGGGGACCGGCGTGGCCGACGACAAGGCGGTGTACGCTTACGTTCCGGCCATTATCCGCTATTTTCTGGACGAGGAACCCATTTTGAATAACGTCCAAACTTTCGTGTGCAGCGACTCCGCGCAGCGCCAGCATGTGCTGAACCGGCTGGATCAATACGTGGTGAAAGCGGTGGGCGAATCGGGCGGATACGGCATGCTGATCGGTCCTTATAGCACGGCCGAGGAGCGCGAGGACTTCCGCGGGCGAATCCTGGCGGATCCCCGGAACTATATCGCTCAACCGACGCTGGCCCTCTCGCGCGCTCCCTGCTTTCTGGATGGCCGGGTTGAGCCGCGCCATGTGGATCTGCGCCCCTACATTCTTTATGGCGACCAGGTGCGGATCGTGCCGGGTGGATTGACGCGCGTTGCTTTGAAAAAAGGATCACTGGTGGTGAACTCATCCCAGGGTGGAGGGAGCAAGGATACGTGGGTATTATATGAATGAATTTGGGCGCCGCTGATGCTGTCACGCGTAGCAGACAACCTGTATTGGATGAGCCGCTATCTCGAGCGCGCTGAACACTGCGCGCGTATCGCGGGCGTGCACTTGAACCTCATGTTGGAGCACGAACCGGCTTCGCAGGACCGGCGTTGGTGGCGCGTCCTGGCTGCTTTAGGCAACTCGGAGCCGGTGGAAGGCGATGCTTTCGCGGCTGCCCAGTCCTATGCACTGGATCAAATTGTCGATTCTATTGCAGCGGCGCGCGACAATGCGCGCCAGGTCCGCGAGCAGATCAGCTCCGAGATGTGGGAACAATTAAACCGGCTCTATCACGAATCCAGACGCATGGGTACGCCCGAGTTTTGGGGAGCGCAACCGCACGATTTGTTGATCAGCGTCACTCAGAGCGCGCATCTGTTTCAGGGCATCACGGACTCCACCATGATCCACGGTGAGGGTTGGCAATTCATCCAGATGGGGCGCTTTATGGAGCGCGTGCGGGCCACCGCGCGGCTGATCGATCTACATTTCGCGGAATTCTTCCGCCCGTCGGCGGACGCCATGAACGCCTCAGAACACATGGAGTGGATCGGGCTGCTGCGGAGTTGTACGGCGTTCGAATCTTATTGCAAGGTCTACACGGCCGACCTGCGTCCTGAACGCGTGGCCGAATTTCTGCTGCTGAACCCGGAGTTCCCGCATTCGGTTCGATTCGCGGTAGACCAACTGAGAAAATCCCTGGGCGCCGTCCATGAGGCGAGCGCCCGGAAGCCCGATCGTCTGGACAAACTCGCCGGGCGGCTTACATCGGCGCTGAGTTACACGCCGCTCGAGGAAATCATGAGCAATCTGCACGAGTTCTCGTTGAACATCCGGCGGCTGTGCGGCAATATTGATGCCGGGATTTACCAGGTTTACATTTCGTATCCCGTCGAGGCGGCTTTAGAGATCTGATGTTAGTGCTCCTGTACCACAAAACTGATCGAAGCTATCGTGGCGCAGACTCTCAGTCTGCCGCGCCGGCACTCTTGCCGGCGGGTGGTGGGCAGTCGAAGGCGCGGGTCGAGAAGAGTCTCGCCCCAGCAGGCAGGAGTGCCTGCGCCACACGGGTAGTATTGGAAAACTGATGTTCTATTCCATCCGGCATCTCACGCGGTTTCGTTATTCGTCTCCAGTTAGCGAAAGCACCATGGAGCTGCGGATGCAACCGCGCTCGGAGGGATTACAGCGCTGCTTGACTTTTCAGGTGACGGTAACGCCGCGGACGCGCGTGCAACATTATCGCGATTACCTGGGCAACGCGGTGCATCACTTCGATGTTCCTAGCGCGCATCAGCATTTGACGATCATCGCTGAGGCCACCGTGGACGTGGCGCCCGGCGAAATCATACCGCCGCGTCTTGAGAACGACGCCTGGCGGCAATTGGACGCCCAACTCGCGAGCGGCGATTTCTGGGAGATGCTCACGCCCAGCCAATTCGCGCATTGGACCGAATCGATGGAGAGCTTCGCGGCGGAGCTCAGTGCCCCGGACGCACGGCAAGCCCGGCTGCGCGATCCGTTGGAGCTGGTGCTGGAATTGAACTCCGCGGTGTTTGATGCCATTGCGTATGTGCCGAAGAGTACACACGTGGATTCGCCGGTAGATGATGCCCTGCGCAAGCGGCAGGGTGTCTGCCAGGACTTTTCACATATTATGCTGGCGCTGGTGCGGCGAGTGGGAATCCCTTGCCGCTACGTGAGCGGATATCTGTTTCACAAAGCCGGGGACCATGTGCGTTCCACGGAGGGAGCCACGCACGCGTGGGTGGAAGCGTATTTGCCGGGAACCGGTTGGGTGGGATTAGATCCCACCAACGACATTCTGGCGGGCGAGCACCATGTTCGCACCGCCGTGGGACGCGATTATGCCGATGTTCCACCCACGCGCGGCGTGTTCAAGGGCGAGGCTTCGAGTGAGTTGACCGTGGCGGTTCGAGTAGCCCCTTCCGACAAACCGCCGCCGCCCGAGACCGAGATGGAGTCCGAGGATTGGTCGGCCGTATTGCAGGAGGGTCCGTCCGAAGCAGATCGGGAAGCGGCGGAACAACAACAGCAATAGTGGAGCAGGGCCGTGCGTTGCACCAATCGGAGGCACGTCCATCGAAGCGCATGGCGTCAGCGCATGGCGCTGCCCCACGGCGGTGGTAGAATCTGGGTGCATTCATGAACCTCGAAGGAATCCACGTCCTGCTGGTCGAGGATAATCCTGGCGACGCGCGGCTTTTTCTGGAACTGGTGCGCGATACCGGCGCCGGCCGCGTGAAGCTGGAACATGTGAATCGGCTGTCTCTTGCGCTGGACCGGCTGAACAACGGAAACATTGATGTCGTGTTGCTGGATCTGTCGCTTCCCGACGAGCAAGGTCTGGCCACGCTCACGCGTACGCATGCGCACGCGCCCAATGTTCCCATCGTGGTTCTCACTGGCCTGGATGACGAAGCGCTAGCGGTCAAAGCGGTGCGCGCGGGGGCGCAGGATTATCTGGTGAAAGGCCGCGTGGATGGCGACCTGCTGGTGCGCTCAATGCGCTACGCCACCGAACGGGCGCGCGCGGTGCAGGCTCTGGAGCGCCGCGAGGAGCACTACCGCTCCTTGATCGAAAATTCGCTCGACCTGGTAAGTATTCTGAATCTCGATGGCACCATCCGCTACGCCAGCCCCTCGCACGAGCGTATCCTGGGCTATCCGCTCGAAGAGCTCGTCGGCCAGAATGCGTTTTCGTTCATCCATACGGATGATCTCCCCGCGGCTCGGGCGGCTTTTTCACGGTTGAACCAATCGGCATCCATCGAGTGCCGCTTTCGCCATAAAGACGAAACCTGGCGCGTGCTGGAGTCATCTGGCCGCAATTTATCCCACTTGCCCGGAGTGTGCGGCCTGGTGATTAATTCGCGCGATATCACAGACCGCAAGCGCTTGGAAGAACAGCTGCATCATTCCCAGCGCCTGGAAGCAGTTGGACGGCTGGCGGGCGGTGTGGCGCACGATTTCAATAATCTTCTGATGGTGATCACCGGATATTCGGAGATGCTTTTGGACAGCATGCATCCCGGCGACCCGGCGCGGGACGATCTGGAGCAAGTGGCCAAAGCCGCCAGGCGCGCAACTGATCTTACGCATCAGTTACTGGCGTTCAGCCGGCGCCAGGCGGCGCGTCCTCAAGTCATCAATCTCAATGTGCTGATCCAGGATATGGATCGCATGCTGCGGCGTGTCCTCGGCGAGGAGATCGAACTGTTCAACGATCTCGCGCCAGTCTTAAAGACGGTCCGCGTGGATCCGGGCCAGATGGAACAGGTCATCCTCAACATCGCAGTGAATGCCCGCGATGCCATGCCGAACGGAGGGAAGCTCACCATTGAAACCGCCGGCTTGGTGGTGACCGAGGAATTCGAGCGGCAGGGCCGATCGCCGGCTGCCGGTGAATACGTTATGCTCTCGATGGCCGATACGGGAGTGGGCATGGACGCTAGGGTGCTGGCGCGGGTATTTGAACCGTTCTTTACCACCAAAGAGCATGGCACCGGGCTCGGACTTTCGACGAGCTACGGGATCATCAAGCAGAGCGGCGGCGAGATTTGGGCAGATTCCAAGCCTGGCGCCGGGACCACCTTTCGAATTTATTTGCCTATGGCGCATCAGGCGGCCGATGAGTTGGATGTGCCTCAAGCGAGCGCGTTGCTTCAAGGCACTGAAACTATTCTGCTGGTGGAGGATGAGGATGGCGTCCGGCATGTGGTGGAAACCATGTTGAAGCGGCACGGGTATCACGTGCTGTCTTCAGGCTCGCCGTCCGACGCCTTGGGCGTGGCGGAGCGCCTGGATGGCGCCATTGATCTCCTGGTTACCGATGTCGTGATGCCGGGCATGAGTGGACGGAAACTGGCGGAGTGCATGCTACAGTACTGCCCACGCATGAAAGTGCTGTACGTTTCCGGCTACGGCGATTCCATTGACTCTGAGGCTGCGTTCCTTCAGAAGCCGTTTACCACCGATGAGTTGGCGCTGAAGATCCGCGAGATTTTGCGCGACCGGGAGTAATTCGAGCCGCGGCTGGCATGACTTTCGATTTCTATTCCTTCCGGTTCGTTTTCTCTGCGCTGGATACGATTGTCTTTCCGCAAGGACAACCCGGCAACATCCTGCGCGGGGCTTTCGGAAACGCGTTCCGTGGAATTGTTTGCTCCCCCAGCTGTCCGGGAGTGCGTGTGTGCCCAACGCGCGCGTCCTGCGATTATGCGCGTGTCTTTGAACCCACTTGCGAACCCACCGGCGAGCCGGCTTCCCCCGGCAGCGGACCGAGCGGCCTTCGGGATCGGCCCCGGCCGTTTGTTTTTCGCGCGGCTTATCTGGACGGAAAGACCATTCAGCCTCAGGAACGGTTCTGGTTTGACGTAAATCTTTTTGAGACTAGAAACCCTCCGCTGGACTCGTTTGCACAAGCATTCGGCCGATTGGCCAAGCAAGGGATCGGCCCCCAGCGTGGCCGCGCCGAGCTGGTGTCGGTGGAGCAGCGTCCGATCTCGATTTCGCTGGCGCCGAATGCTGAGGAAGCGCGTATGCTGCGTGTGGAGTTCGTCACCCCCACGGAGTTGAAGAGCGGCGATCATTTGGTGGCGAGGCCGGATTTCGATGTATTGTTCGCCCGATCGCGGGATCGAGTGAGCACACTCAGAGCCTTGTTTGGCGCCGGACCTCTCGAAATTGACTTTCGAGCGATGGGCGAACGTGCCGGCGCGATCCGGACAACCCGCTGCGAACTGCAGCAGGTGGAGGCGACGCGGCGTAGCAGCCGGACCGGCCAGGTGCATGGGATTGGCGGCTTTGTGGGTATGGCGGAGTACGAGGGCGATGTGAGCGAGTTTATCCCATACCTCGAAGTCGCCCAGTGGACCGGCATTGGCCGTCAATGCGTGTGGGGGAAGGGGGAGCTTCGATTGACTAAGTTTGCCATCGCACTTGGTCCAAATGTGTAAGTCTATGAATCAGCATGGTTTTTTATCGTATCCTCAGTGCGCTTGGAGGAATCTAAGGTGTAGAAGGTCTGGATTAAGAAAAAGTAGGGATTGTGTTTTACAGATGTAATTGCTAGATTAGATGGATAAGCAACGTTCGGAGGTTGAGGTGTATCTCTTCCCATCCAGGGAAAGGAGTAGTTTGAAGCGATCTCTCATAGCGGTACTGGCTGGTGTTGTGTCTGTTGGGCTTGGTTTTGCAGAGCCTTCCAAGCCACCGGTTCCTGAGGACGAAATGGTAAGCCGGTACCTTGACGCCACCCAGCAGCAGCAGGGCGCCTTGCGAGGCGGAACAATGGAGGTCGATATCGACGCGAACGTCCCCAACATGAAGACCAAAGGCAAATTGCACGCGCTGAAGAGCATATCGAAGTCGGGCAAAATTATTTACCACGCCTTGGGATTCAGCGGCGACAACAGCGTGAAGACGGAAGTGATCGCGCGCTACCTCAAAGCTGAAGTAGATGCCGCGCAGGATGGCCAGAATTTTTCGGTCACGCCCGAGAACTACAAGTTCAAGTACAAGGGTGAGGAAGAGCGCGACGGACGCGAAGTGTACATTCTTCACGTTACCCCGCGGCACAAAAAGGTCGGACTGTTCAAGGGTGAATTGTGGGTAGACGCCCAAACTTATCTTCCCGTTCGTGAGGCGGGTTCGTTTGTGAAATCACCCTCTATCTTCCTGAAGAAAATGCAGTTTGTTCGGGTGTACGAGATACAGAATGGCGTCGCGGTCCCGCAGCGGATGGAAAGCAAAGCGGACGTGCGGTTTATTGGACCCGTCGAACTGAACGTCAACTACTTCAAATTTTCCAAAGAAGAACCGGATGCGGTCGCAGGGGCCAGCGACCCGCAGCCGTGATGTTATTGGCTTCCGAGCCGCGACCGCGAGGGAGCGGTACCAACAAGGCTCTAGCGTTTCGATGTCCCGACGCTTCCTTCCGGTCGCGGCTCGGTTACGCGGTAGCGGGTGTTATCGTTAAAGGAAAGGCATTCTAGCTCAAGAGTATCCATGCGAACCTTATTCCTGAATCCACCTTCCTTTGAAGGATTTGACGGCGGCGCCGGCTCACGCTGGCCGGCTTCCCGCGAAATTGAATCGTATTGGTACCCGGTATGGTTGTGCTATCCGGCCGGGATGCTGGAAGACAGCAAGGTGGTGGATGCACCTCCGCACAAAATCAGCATTGAGCAGACTGTCGCCATGGCCAACGATTTTGAATTGATGGTTCTGTTCACATCCAGCCCCGGTTTCCACGTCGATGTGCGGATCGCGGAAATGATGAAGGACACGAACCCCAAGATGAAAGTGGCGTTCGTCGGACCACCCGTTACTATTGAACCGGAAAAATCGCTCATGGCGTCCAAAGCGATCGACTTCGTGGTGCGGCGCGAGTTCGATCATCAAATCGCCAACTATGCCAAGGGAACTCCCCTTTCCGAAATACCCGGCGTCAGTTACTGGAAGGATGGGGCCGTCGTCAACAATCCGGAAGGCGGCGTCATCGAAAATTTGGACGAACTTCCCTGGGTTACCAAAGTCTATAAGCGCGATCTGGATTACCGCCGCTACAATGTTCCCTTCCTGTTGAATCCGTTCATTTCGTTTTACACCACGCGCGGATGTCCGGCCATGTGTACTTTCTGCTTGTGGCCGCAAACGCACTCGGGACATCGCTGGCGCTTGCGGTCGTCCGACGATGTGGCCGCGGAGTGCAAAAACGCACTCGAGAGTTTTCCTGGCCTCAAGGAAATCTTCTTCGACGACGACACCTTCAACTACCGCAAAGCGCGTGCCATCGAGCTTTCGAAAAAGCTGGGTCCGCTCAACTTTACCTGGAGCTGCACATCGCGCGTCACCACCGATTACGAGACGCTGAAGGCCATGAAGGATGCCGGCTGCCGTCTGCTGATCGTAGGCTATGAATCCGGGGACGAGCAAATTCTCAGAAACATCAAGAAGGGCGCCACCATAGACATGGCCATGCGCTTCACCGAGAATTGCCACAAGCTGGGATTAGTGGTCCACGGCGATTTTATTGTTGGTCTGCCGGGCGAGACCCGCGAGACCCTGCGCCGGAGCATCGAATTCGCCAAGAAACTGGATGTTGAGACGATTCAGGTATCGCTGGGCCACGCTTTCCCCGGCACCGAGTTCTATGAACACGCCAAAGCCAACGGATTGGTGAATATCGTCGGCATGGCGGACGCGGGCGGCCATCAACTGCCGAACGCCGTGTATCCGGGCTTCGACCGCGGCGAGCTGATGGATTGGGTGGAACGGTTTTATCACGAATATTACTTCCGTCCCAAAACTGCCTGGCGCGTGGTGACCAAGGCCATCAAGAATAATGATCTGCCGCGGCTGTTTAAAGAGGCGCGCGAATACCTGGCCGTCAGCTCCAAGCGCAAGCAATACGTCAAGGACCAGAAGGCCTCTACCGCACTCGAGGGGGCGGAGGAAAGCGTTTCGTAGATGGCTGCCGGCCGTATGGTAGCCGAGCGTCCGGAGACAGGCGTCGGTCCCAAGCGTCTCGATTTCAAGACTAAGTTGTTGACCGCCGTGGTGGTTCTGGCCAACGTTCTAGGAAATTTTTCCCTCTCCTGGGGAATGAAGCATCAAGCCGCTAAGCTGGCCGATTCGCCGCTGGCATACATCCAAACAATCTTCAGCCCGTGGGTCTTGCTGGGAACGACTCTGCTGATCCTGTGGTTTCTCGCGCGGATGACTTTGCTGAGCTGGGCGGATCTCAGCTACGTCCTGCCGGTGACTTCCATCGGATATGTGTTCACGGCATTCCTGGGCAAATACTTTTTCGGCGAGCAGATTACCTGGCAACGTTGGTTGGGAACGCTGGCGATTATGGTGGGTATGATCCTGGTGGGTCTGACAACGCCGAATACAACGGCCGAAGCTCGGGAGCATGGACGATGAGGTGGATCATGGTCGGGATCATTGTCGGTTCCACCGTGTTGGCCGACCTGCTGCAGAGCTTCGAAATGAAGCGCAACGTGGTTGCGGTGGAAGACCTGCGTCCGGGAAGGATCGGGCGCCTGCTGCGCGGGCTTGCGCAACGCGGACCGCTGATTCTGGCAGTCTGCTTCATGGCGATTTCCTTTTTCGCTTTCATGAAGCTGCTTTCGATAGCCGATCTCAGCTTCGCCGTGCCGGTAACGGCCGCGAGCGTGGTGCTGGAGACCGTTCTCGCGCGGCTGCTGCTCAAGGAACGAGTAAATCCTCTGCGGTGGGCCGGCGCCTTCTGCGTAGCCTGCGGCGTCGCGCTGCTGGCTGTTTAAGTGGTGGCCGGCGGCTGGTGGCTGGTGGCCGGCATCGCCGGCGGCTATCAACTTTTCGCCATAGCAGCCTGCCTCTGGCACCGGCGTGGCGCAGGCCCCCGGCCTGCGAATCGTCTCGGGGTCTCAATTCTAAAGCCAGTGCGCGGTGCCGACCCTGGTTTTTATGAAGCAATCCGCTCCCAAGCCATCCAGGACCATCCCCAGTTCGAAATCCTATTCGGCATCCGCGACTCCGATGACCCCGCCGCGAACGAGATCCAGCGCCTGATCCAGGATTTCCCCGCCATCCCCATCCGATTAATTCTATGCTCCGAGCATGCGCCGAACGGCAAGGTAGGAGTGCTGATGGATCTGGCGCGCGAAGCTCGCCATCCGCTGCTCATCGTGAGCGACAGCGACATCACCGTTCCACCAGGCTATCTTCAAAATGTCACGTCGCCGCTGTCTGATCCCACTATTGGACTGGTCACCTGCCTGTATCGGGCGGAAGCAGACAACCTGCCGAGCCGCTTCGAAGCGTTGGCCATCGCCACCGATTTCGCGCCCAGCACTTTGGTCGCTCCATTCGTAGGCGTCTCGGAATTTGGACTGGGCTCGACGCTGGCTTTCCGGCGAGCGGATCTGGACCGTATCGGCGGATTCGCGGCCATCGCGGATTACCTCGCCGACGATTATCAACTCGGCCGCAAGCTCCATGCATTGGGCCTCCGCAACCTGATTTCAAGGGTAGTGGTGAGTACGCGGTTATCGGCGGAATTGTGGCACGCGGCATGGCAGCATCAGTTGCGATGGGCGCGCACCATTCGGCTGTCCCGTGGCGGAGGTTATGCGGGGCTCCCGGTGACGTTCGCAACTTTATGGGCAGTGGCGGCAGCCGCCGGCGGGGAGTGGTGGTTAGCTGCGGCGTTGCTCGCTATCCGATACGCCATGGCCATCACGTGCGGCTGGTTCGTTCTTCGGAGTCCGGATGTCTGGAAATACTTCTATCTGATTCCCTTGCGCGATCTGTGGGGTGTCGCGATCTGGACCGCCGGCCTGTTCGGAGACACCGTGGAATGGCGCGGACGTCGATTGCGATTGGATGCAGAGGGAAAGATCATAGCCGCGGACGAACGCGAATAAACGCGGATGACGCTACACTAATCGTGTGTCGACGAGGCTGACGATTACGGTTCACCACGAACTGGCCGCATGGCTGCGCGGGGGAGCTCGCGGTAGAAATATCTCCGTTTCCAAGCTGCTGGGCCTTCTAATCGAGCGTCGGATGAAAATCGATGAGGAATACGAGCGTGCGCACGAGAGATGGAAGAGGGTCGGGAATCTCCCGATGGATGCCGCTGACAGACTCGGCCGTTGTGAGGCGCATGAGCGCCGACGATAAATTCTTTTGTCTACAGTAACGCCCGCAAGGTGCGTGTCCCGAGCTGGCGATCGGCCTGATTGGTCGCGCTTAGCGTTGGGGCCGTTTCTGCGCGGTTGCGCCAAATTCCGGCAAGACTAGCGATATCGAACAGCGTATCTTCCTCACGCCCTCGCGGTAATAGTAGGTGAGGGCGACATTGAAGATTGAGGACGCATTCGACACTTATCATCAGGCCGTCTTCGATTTCGTCTGCCGCGTGACGCATCGGGCGGATCTTGCGGAGGATCTCACGCAGGAGTGTTT
>JBEKJJ010000225.1:0-12835 GCA_050011295.1 Bryobacteraceae bacterium | reverse complement strand
CGGTCGCTGGATGAGGCCGCCGTATACTGAAACCGTGCAGGCAGCCGGCGCAGCCGCGGTGATTCTTCGGTTCGGAGCATTCGAGCTGGATTTGCAGAACAATGAACTGCGCCGCGCGGGCGCGTTGCTGAAGTTGTCACCACAACAGTTTCAGGTGCTGCGGCTGCTGGCGGAGAACTCCGGGCAACTGCTCAGCCGGGAGGACATCCAGCGCGGCGTATGGGGCACGGATACTTTTGTGGATTTCGATCGAAATCTCAATGTGTGCGTGGCGCAAATCCGAGCCACGCTGAATGACAATTTCGACGCACCACGGTTCATCCAGACGGTTCCGAAGCGCGGCTACAAATTCATTGCGCCAGTGGAGCGGGTGACAGCCGAGGTGCCCGCGGCGCAGGCGGTTGTTGCGCCCGCGCGGCCGCGGGTACGTCCCCAATGGTTGTGGCTCGGGGCGGCAGTGGCGGCGAGCGTGGTGATTTTGATTGCGTATGCGAACTGGCCACGATCCAAGAGTCCGGTGCGCACCATGATTGCCGTCCGGTGCGCACCATGATTGCCGCGTTGCCGTTCCAGAATCTCACGGGCGATCCCAAAGAAGATCTATTTACGGACGGGCTGACGGAAGAGCTAATCAGCCAGTTGGGTAGTCTCAACCCGGAGCGAGTGGGAGTGATCGGGCGCACTTCGGTGATGCGTTACAAGAGCGCGCCGCACGGGATCGATCAGGTGGGGCGCGAGTTGCGCGTGGATTACGTCATGGAAGGCACGGTTCGCCGCAGCGATGGACGGCTTCGAATCAGTGCCCGGCTGATTAAGGTAGCGGACCAGGCGCAGGTCTGGACGGACACCGTGGAACGCGCGGAGGTGGAAATGTTCCGGATCGAAGAAGAGTCCGCTGCGCACATCGCGAACGCTGTATCGGAAAAGCTGGTGGGTGGCGCGGTGGCATCGCGAGCGGCATCGCATGCCCGGAATCAGGAAGCATATCAGGCCTATTTGAATGGACTGTACCTGGAGCACAAGGAAACCCGCGCGGACCTGGAGCGCAGCATCGATTATTTTGAAGAAGCCGCCAGGCTGGATGCTCAATTCGACCCGGCTTATTCATCCGCGGCGGAAGCTCGCGTGGGGCTGGCGCGGTCCGGCTCGGCGTCGACGCCCGAGATCTGGACGCGAGCGCGGGAAGCGGCGGAGAAAGCGCTGAGCATCAACGCGCTAAACGCGGAAGCGCAAAATGCGCTGGCCAACGTGCTGTTTTGGCGCGAATGGAATTGGCCGCTGGCGCAGCAGCATTTCACGCGTGCCATCGCAATTAATCCGAGTCTTCCCGTGGCGCATCACGATTACGCGTTCTTTCTGGTTGCGATGGGGCGGACGGAGCAGGGTATCGAGTCGCTACGGCGCGCAATTGCGTTGGATCCGCTGTCGGCGCGGGTGAACATGGATGCCGGATGGCTGTATTTGCAGGCGCACCGTTTTGACGACGCGATCCGGCAGGCGCGGCGGGCGCAGGCGCTGGAGCCGGCTCTTGCCGAGGTGAACGCGTGCATCCTGCGCAGTCTTTTTTATCAGAAGAAGTACGGCGAGGTAGCCGGTATTCTGCATCTGGCGGCTGGGAATCCCGAAGAGGCTTTAAAGCGCTTGTATGGGCAGAGGCTGCAGGATGAGGAGAAGGCCGGGTCGCGGGATTCATTTGGCATGGCCACACAATATACCTTTCTCGGGCGGGATGCGAAGGCGTTGGATGCGCTGGAGCAGGCTTATGCGGATAAGAGCATCATGATGCCGCTATTGAAATCTGAACCCGGGTTTGAAGCGCTACATGGGGAGGCAAGGTTTCGGGAGCTGGCGCGGAAGTTGGCTTTGCCGTAGCCTCTTAGCCACTTCAGTCGCGCGGCACCAGCCGAATCATGCTCAGGTTGACAGTGAAGACGCGGTCGTCGGTGGGTACGCTCCATGTTGGGCCGGCATTGATTTCGATGTGATATTCCGAACTCTCCGAAAGGTCGGCTTCTACGATGAATAGGCCGGGGCGATCGAGTTTCCAACGGCCCACTTCCCGCCCGTTGGCGCGGGCGTGCAACTCCACAGGATGCCCTTCGCTAGCGTGACCGCGAATCCGCAACCGTTGTGGACCGGGCTTGACACGCACCAGGTGAGCCGCTGCGTGCTCACCAATCCAGCGATATTTGTTTCCGAACACGCCTTCGAGATCGTACCAGCCTTCGAGCAAGCGCTCATTGTGGCTCGCCAGACAGAAGTCGATCACGTCTTCGCGATCGCCCGGGTAGAGTTCAGCGCGTTCGGAGGTTGGCAGCAGATTATATACTGCGCCTTCGTTCGGCGCGCGATAGCTGCATTTCAAACATTGCAGGGTGTCGCTCGAATCGCGATGCAGGGGGGAGTGGCAATCCGGGCAGCGCAGCTGCAACTGAAATTCAGATTCGTTGAAAGGGACACGCGCGGTGTCACCGGCCTTGCGACAAACCGCGGCTAGCGTTCCGCCCAGCAATCGCGCGGCGCGCCATTGGGACATCGCGCCATTCTTGACGATCCGCTCACCCCACCCGCGCTCCGGCACGAACATTTCGTACTCGGCGTCTACGAAATGCGCGCGAATCAATTGGTGCCATTCCTTGATGCCCATGCTGTGGTTCTGCCGGATTCCGAAGCTTTCCTCCTGGTGCGCGCCGATGACATCGCGGACCAGATAACCCAGCAGGCCCCAATCGGACAAGCGGCGCTCCCAGGGTTTCATGGTGTCGTAGTAAGGGCAGCGGTAAAGGCGCAGCGTCAACTTGCGTTTCAGCGGCTCTTCGGCGAAAAGGAAAGTGCCGCCGGGTGCGAGCACGCGCTTCACTTCCAGAAATACGCTCTCCATATTCATGAACTGGCTGAGCATCTGAAACGCCATGACGAAGCGCAGCGATCCGTCGGCGAAAGGCAAATTCACGGCATCGCCGGCCACGCGGATGGGCGCGCGGGAAAGCTGCCAGCGGTCCTGCAGGGCGGTGCCATAGCGCAATGAATCGGCTGAAATGTCCAAGGCAAAGCCGCTCGCGCCGAATTCATTGGCCAGCATGTAGCTGGTGTGTCCGACGTTGGAACCGATCTCGAGGAAGGGCGTCATCTCGCCGATGAAGTTGAGATGGTTGCGGATCACCGCACCGCGGCGGACATTCTGTTCGGCGTAATGCGCGATGGCGCGCTCGGGTTGCCCCAGAGACGCGAAATTGTGAAACTCCACTTCCGCGCGCTTCACCGCGAGCGACTGAGCTTCCATCAAAACAGCATCTCCAACGCCAGGGAGCGGAGATCGGGCAGCAGGACATCGGGCGAATAAGTGCGCAGCTCCTCGATCGGTACCAGACCGGTTGCGACTGCGATGGCGCGAATTCCGTTGGCTCTCGCGGCACGGACGTCGTTGGGATGGTCGCCGATCAAGGAAATGTTGCCAGCGCGGCTGATCCATTTTTCTTTGCGCGCGCGGCGGATGGCCAGGCGGACCAATCCGGCGCGGTCTTTCGCGAGCTCGGCGAAAGCCCCAAAACGGAAATACGGCTTCAAACCGGCGCGTTCCATCTTGCGCCAGCCAATCCGCGAGAGGTTTCCGGTGACGAGACCGGTGACAACGCCACGGCGCTGGAGAGATCGAAGCACGCGACGAACACCGGGGCACACCTTACGTTCGAGCGGCGGCACGGTGCGAACATAAATTTGCTGCGCGCGCTCCACTACGGCCGGCATCGCTTTGCGGATGGCCGCTGGTTTCATTCCGGCGCGAGTCATCATGATGGTGAGAATATCGCGATCCAACATGCCGGATACGGGGACGCCGTCGGTAGTGGTTTCCAAGCCCACGGTGCGACGGATGGCTTCTACCAGTGCTTCACGATGATGCTCGCCGGCGCGGCGGACAAGAGTACCGTCAATGTCGAAGAGCACTAGAGCGTCCACGGGTTCCAACCTTTTACTATAAGGCACCGATTACTATAAGGCACCGACTCTCTTACGGTCGCGGGTCCGAATGGGCAATCGGGGTACAATCAACGGCATGGACATCGATTTCCCGAACGGAAGGAAACTTCGTTTGGTGATCGGTGACATTACCAAGATCCGCGTTGACGCTATTGTCAACGCCGCGAATTCCAGCTTGGCGGGCGGCGGAGGCGTGGATGGGGCAATTCATCGCGCGGGCGGGCCGGCCATCATGCGCGAGCTGGATGAAGTGAGAAATAGCGCCGGAGGATGTCGAACCGGCAGCGCTGTGGTGACCAGTGCCGGCGCACTTCCGGCGCAGTATGTGTTTCACGCGGTTGGACCTATCTATCGCGACGGGCGGCACGGTGAACCAGATCAACTGGCGGGGTGCTATCGCAAGTGCCTTGAGCTGGCTGAGGAACGCAACGTGCGCACTATTAGTTTTCCCGCCATCAGCACCGGCGCGTACGGTTATCCCGCGCAGGAAGCCGCCAGCATCGCGCTTGAGACCGTGGCCGCTCATTTGGATGGTCCCGATACGCACGTGCGCGAAGTTTTGCTGGTATTATTCGACGCTGGTTTTTATCAGCTTTATCAGCGCGCAGCAGCGCACTCGCTCTCGAATTGGATAAAATAGAAATTCATGCAAGTGCTGCAGGCCGGCGATCACAAATTCCTGTTGCTGGAGCTGGATCCAGATTTTGTGGCCAATATCGCCAAGCAGGCCGGTTTTGAATACAAGATCGAAGACAACAAGCGTTGGCTGTGCCTGGACCTGCTGGCGGCCGACCGTCAAGCTCCGCTGCTGCTCTTCGATGCGGCGGACCCCGGCAACCTGGGTTGGTTTTCTCGCTGCCAGTTTTATGTGGACGGACAATCCGGCGCCGTACTGCAAACGCCGATTTCCGTTGCGAACCAGAAGGATCGCTCGGGCCGCACGCTGCCGCATTCCATCCGGCTGCAGATCGCCAAGGAGCTGCCTGCATCATTTCGTCTGCCGGGCAAGCAGCCCGTAAATGAACAGATGGTCTACGCCGTGCTGCACAATCTGCTGAACGCCCTTTTGAATACGGGCGTTGGAGTTTGTGGAGGGCCCGCTGTAAAGCCGTTGGCGGGGCGGACAGAAACCATCGGGACGCGGAATTAAATCACATCAATTCTCGCTGGGTCTTTCAATCTTTTCGACGACAAACACCGGCACCGGGCCTTTCTTTGATTCAAGCTGGAGGCCAAGTTGCTCTTTTAGCGCCGTGAAAATGGAGCCCTTACCTTCTTCTGCGCCGTCTTCCGTATCCGGTGTCCATTCCAGCTTTACCTTGTAGTAAGCGGTCAAGCCCGTTTCATCAATCACAGGTCGCCCAACAATGTCAGTGAGCATGGACACAATTCCTTTCATATCGGTGGTCATTGCCAATTGACCATTTCTCATCCTGGCAATCGGGTCCGCCGGACTGTTTTCGTCGACGACTTGCATTTTGTTCCCGCTTTTGGCTAATTTCAAGGAGTAGAAGGGCATAACCTTCGTCTCAGTTCCAAGCACGAGACCGAACCGATCGCTTAGCAACGCCTGCACGCGCTGTCTATGCCGAGTCATATAACTCGTAAAACTTACAGGGCCCATCGCTGGCCCGAGCGGTTCCGGGTCTACCTCCTCTGGCTTTGCAGAAATGTCGTACCGATCCGTCTTGATCCACGGTGGGCCGCCCGTTAACTGCTGATCGCGGATATAATAAGCGCTCGTGATCAGCTGCCAAACAGTGACATTCTGTCAACGGAAACCGCCGTTAGCTTCCGGGATAAGCCAGACCACGGAAGACTCAAGATCTGACGGCTTAATGACCGCCACTTCGAATTTATATGACGGCGTTGGCGGCAACGGCTGCGCAGTCGACACGTTGAGGGCGAAAGGAAGCGCCATGATGCGCAGAGCTCCAAACAGAGGTAGAGACGTCATGCCGATCGGCTTCTCCATGCAAGGCGTGACGCTTCTCATATCGAATCCGTTGAGGGTGGAAGCGGTGTAGGCCGGGTAGCAACGAAAATGCCTTAAAGGCAATTCAATTATTTCAAGACCGAATTCAGCGACCCTTGTCGATAACCTTCCAGATCGATCGTTACGTAGTGAAATCCTAGCGGCTTGAAGATTTCGACGAAGGCTTGCGCCATTTCGGGAGTCAGGGCGCGGGCGAGTTCGTCGGGGGCGATTTCGATCCGGACCAACTCGCCGTGAAAGCGCACGCGGAATTGGCGGAAGCCGAGCGCACGGATTCGCTCTTCGCCCACTTCCACCGTCTTCACGTTCTCAACTGTCACGGCCGTTCCATAGGGGATGCGGGAACTCAGGCAGGCGGACGCCGGACGGTCCCAGGTGGAGAGGTTGGCCAATCGGGATAGTTCGCGGATTTCGGCTTTTGTTAATCCGGCATCGACGAGCGGCGCTTCCACTTCGTGCAGTTTCGCAGCGCGCTGGCCGGGGCGGTAATCGCCTAGATCATCTACGTTCACGCCATAGACGATGTGCGGAATTCCCCGCTCGCGGCCTAAGGCGTCCAATTGCGTGAATAACTCGTCCTTGCAATGGAAGCAGCGGTTGGGATCGTTTTTCACGTAATCGGGATTGTCGAATTCGTGAGTTTCAATGTATTCGTGCCGGAATCCGCATTCGCGGGCGAATGCCTCCGCATCGCGCTTGTGAGATTCGGGGATGGATGCGGAGTCGGCGGTGATGGCGATGGCATTGTCCGAGAGCGCGCGGTGCGCTGCCCAGGCGAGGAAAGCGGAATCGGTGCCGCCTGAATAGGCCACCATGACGCGGCCCAGTTGCTCCAGGATCGAGAATAGTTTTTCCTGCTTTTGGGCTAGCGAAGCGGCGTCGAGTTTGGAGGCGCCGAGGCTCACTAAGGTTGCCATACCTTCTTAGTATAGCCAGTCAACTCCAGGGACGGGACAAAAAGTGGTTTCATAGAAGCTATGACCTGGAGACCCATTACCGGCTTGATTTTCGCATCTGCATGCTTCGCGCAGCAACTGGCCGTGACGCCGCCCATGGGCTGGAACAGCTGGAACAAGTTCGAAAAGAATGTCAACGCCCAGGTGGTCAAAGAAATTGCGGACGCCATGGTATCCAGCGGGATGAAGGACGCCGGCTACCTGTATGTCAACATCGACGACACTTGGCAGGGAAAGCGGGATGCGCAGGGAGTGCTTCAGCCCAACGAGAAATTCCCCGACATGAAAGGGCTGGCCGACTACGTCCATTCCAAGGGACTGAAGATCGGAATTTATTCGTCGCCGGGGCCGCAGACTTGCGCTGGATACGAAGGCAGCTATCAGCACGAGGAGCAGGACGCGCGCACTTGGGCCGCATGGGGTATCGATTATCTTAAGTACGATTGGTGCAGCGCGAAGACGGTCTACAAGGAAGAAGAGATGCCGGCAGTCTACAAAAGAATGGGCGACGCACTGAAGGCCACCGGGCGTCCCATCGTCTTCAGTTTGTGCCAGTACGGACTGCACAAAGTTTGGGAGTGGGGCGCGGCTTCGGGTGGAAATTTGTGGCGCACCACCGGCGATATCGAAGATACATGGAAAAGCATGTCTACGATTGGTTTCGACAAGCAGACGGGTTTGGAACAGTACGCGGGACCGGGGCACTGGAACGATCCGGATATGCTCGAAATCGGCAACGAGCACATGGACGAGGTGGAGTACAAAACGCATATGAGCCTGTGGGCGATGCTGGCCGCGCCGCTGCTGGCGGGCAACGATCTGCGCAGTATGCCGGATGAAATCAAGCAACTTTTGACGAACCGCGAGGTGATCGCGATCAATCAGGACAAGTTGGGCAAGCAGGGTTTTCGCGTTTCTAAGGATGGCCGTACTGAAATTTGGGCGAAGCCGCTGGATGGTGGCGACATGGCTGTTGCACTTTTCAATCGCGGAGATCGGGCCGAGTTGATGATCGCCAAATGGTTCGACCTGGGGCTCAATGGAAAACATTCGGTACGCGATCTGTGGGCGCACGCCGATCGCGGCAAAATCAAGGATCTGTTCGAAGCCGAAGTTTATCCCCATGGCGTGGTGATGCTTCGAGTGTCCAAGTAGGGAGGGCTGGGAATGAGTCGCACTATTTCGGTTTTGTTGTTTACAACGGTGATCGCCACCGCGCAGGTTGAACAGCGCCGCAACCGGGATCAGCAACCTCCAGCGCAGGAGCAGCCGGGGCAAGCGCCGGCACAACCCGCGCACCACGGTCCGCCGCCCGTGGAACAAATCATCGAGACGAAGCACAGCGCGCACGTGGGCGGGCAGCAAATCAACTACACCGCGACCGCGGGAACGTATGTGATCAAATCCGACGATGGGACGCCCAAGGCCAGTTTCTTTTACGTCGCTTACACCAAGGACGGCGTGGCGGATATTTCCAAACGACCGCTGTCGATCGTGTACAACGGGGGCCCGGGTTCAGCTTCGTTGTTTACTCACATGGGGCTGGGGCCGAAACGAATCGTGCTGACGGACGATGGGCACGGGATGCCGGCGCCATACTCGATTGTCGATAACGAGAGCTCGTTTTTGGATGCCACCGATATGGTGTTCGTGGACGCCATCTCCACCGGATTCAGCCGGCCCGCGCCGGGCGAGAATCCGTCGCAATTCTATGGCACGGTGCAGGACGCCACTTGGTTTTCCGATTTCGTCTACCAGTATCTGACCCGCAACGAGCGCTGGGCTTCGCCAAAATTTCTGATCGGCGAAAGCTACGGCACCACGCGCTCGGCGCAGATGGCCAGCATCCTGCAGCAGCGTCACCAGATTTATCTGAATGGAATCGTGCTGGTTTCTTCGGTGGCGTTTGCCAGTTGGGGCGCTGACGACCGCTTTAAGTTTTTCCTGCCAACGTTCACGGTTTCGGCGTGGTATCACCACCTGCTGCCGCCAGAGCTTCAGAAAGAGAATGTCGAATCGGTGGCTCAGGCGGCGCGGCAGTTCGCGCACGGCGAATATGCGGCCGCGCTGGAGAAAGGCGACCAGTTGCCGGCGTCGGAGTATCAGAAGGTGGTCCACGATCTGGCGCGATACACAGGGCTCTCGCCGAAGTACATTGAAGAAACCAACCTTCGGATCAGTCCGCAGCGTTGGTTTAAGGAGCTGCTGCGCGACAAGCGGCTGACGGTGGGGCGCCTGGATTCACGATTCACGGGGATGGACGTGGACGCGGCCGGCGAGCGCAATGAATACGATTCGAGCGAAGCATCTTATGAAGGCGCTTATTCGGCGATGTTCCAGGATTATTTACGGCGCGAACTGAACTGGAACTCCGACATGTTTTACACCATCACCGCGAACGTCCGGCCATGGGACCAGGGGCAGCCGGGCCAGGTTGCCGAATCGTTGCGCTCAGCCATGACGCAGCAGGGCTCGTTGCGAGTGCTGGTGGCATGCGGCTACTACGACCTGGCCACGCCGTTCAACGGCATTGAGCAGACTGTGTCGCATATGAATCTGGAGCCGGCCATCCGGAAGAACATTGCGTTCGCGTATTACGAAGCGGGGCATATGATGTACATCGATAAAAAGGCGCGGGAGAAGCTGCATAAGGATGTGGACGATTTCATCGCCGCCAAGAATTAGTAGGATTGCGCGCCACATTCGCCGGCGCTAACTGTACACGTCAGATCGATGCCGAACTCTCACGATGGCGATCTCTTTTGGACTGATCGAAAAGATCACGCGATAGTCGCCAACCCGTAGCCGGAAATATCCCAGCCACCTACCTACAAGAGCCTTAACATCGCCTTCGCCGGAATCACTGAACTTGGTCAGTGCAAGAAGGATCCGCATGGCCGTATCGCGATCGATTCCGCGCAATTCCGCGCGAGCGGACTCGGGCCATATGAATTTCATTAACCGCCGAATTCACGTAGGATCTCGTCGTGGGACACTATTCTTCCGGCTTCGATGTCAGCGCGCGCACGAGCTATGGCTTCTGCGTCACCCTGTGTCACGGGCTCGTCGTCAGGTGACGCCAGGATCGCGGCACGGAAGGCAGCGGTGCTGGCCAGATATTCCAGAAAACGTTGCGCCGCTGAAATCTCGTTCTCAGGAATCCGATCAATCAATGTGTGAAGTTGCTCGCGGCCCATTGCGTTCCCCTTTTCAGCGTACTTCAACTCCGTGCAACTGTGCTGAAGTGGTCCAGATCGCTATTGTTGCTTCAAAAGTGGAATGTCTTTCGCCGGCGGTGGAATGGATGCCAGGTACACGTGTATGTCTGCTAGTTGGGCGTCGGTTACTAACTTCGTGGTGTAGGGCGGCATGGCGCCGGAGGGATGGCGGACGTACGCGATCAGGGCTTCGAGTGGAACCGGGCGCGGAGCTAGTCGCGGGCCGGCGCTTCCGCCTTGGCCTACGCGTCCGTGGCATTCGTAGCAACCGACGCTGGAAAAAAGCTTCTTGCCAGTGGCAGCGTCCTGCGCGTGAAGAAGGCCGGCGGTCAATAGCAGGATCAGCTTTCGCATGTGTTCCTCCTAACGCGGTTGGGTGACTACGTCGATCATGGCCGGTTCGCCGCGCTTCACTACTTCGATACCGCGGCGAAGAGCCGCTGCAAGATCTTTCGGATCGCTGATGGGCCCTTCGCCATACATGCCCATACTCTGCGCTAGCTTGGCATAGTCGACCGGCGGATCATCAATCGTCGTGCCGATCTGCGCGCGATCCACGCCACGGTTGTGTTGGTTGGCCATGATCTGCACCTGCATCACTTCCTGATGATACCCGCGATTGTTGTGCATGATGTTCAGCAGCGGGATGCGATGATGCGCGGCGGTCCATAGGATTCCCGGTGCATACATCATGTCGCCGTCGCACTGTATATTGACCGTGAGCCGCCCATGTTTGCGATTCGCAAGCGCGGCGCCCACCGCCGCCGGCGCGCCGTATCCGATGCCGTAGCCGCCTTGTCCGCCGATGTGATGGTAGTGTTTGTTGAAGTCCCACAGCCGGTCGGGCCAGCCACTGACGAAAGCGCTGGTGGATACAAACGACCAATCCTCATTCTTGATTTGAGCCCACAGCTCCGCGCACAAACGGGCGGTGCTGATGGGGCTTGCGTCCCAGGCGTAGGCGGCATCCGCGCGAGCCTTTTCGTGAACTTCCTGATGCGAGGCTGTAAGCTTGGCGCCGCGGTCCTGAAACGCGCGCTTGCGATCATCGGTGAGCTGGCGCTTCACCGCTTCGATGAGAGACGGCAAAGTTGCTTCCGCGTCCGCGGCGATCGCGAGATCCACTTCCTGAAAGCGCTGGAAGTCCTGATAGTTGCTGCGCAGAAATAGATCGCCGGCGGTGATGCTGATGAGTTTCGCGCCTGGCTTGGTGATTGTTCGCGTGGAATATTCGATTTGCTGGCCGATGGAATGGACGGCGCCGTAAAAATCCTCTACCTCCAGGCCCAGGATCACGTCGGCGTTGGCGATCGCCGCGCGGCCGCGCAACGTTTGATTCAGCGGATGGCGGCTTGGGAAATTCATGCGCTGGCGTTGATCGATGACGGCGGTCTGCAACGTTTCGGCGAGTTCCACCAGTAGTTTCAATCCCGCGGGCGTACGCGCGGCGCGGCCCGCTAGAATCACGGGATTTTCCGCCGCGGCCAACAAACGCGCGGCTTCGGTCACTGCGCCCGAATCGCCCTGCGGAGGCGCGGTCAAGGTGAGCTTCGGGATGCGCAAATCGGTCCCGTCTGGAATGGGGCTCTCTTGCGTATCGGCATCCGCGACGATCACTACCGGCATGCACGGCGGCGTCATCGCGATCTTGTAGGCGCGCACGGCGGACTCGGCGAAATGAGGGAGCGAGAGCGGCGCGTCATCCCACTTGATGTACTCGCGGACCATGGCCGCCGCATCTTGCACGCTGTGCGTCCAATCCACGAAAGACCGGCGCCGCGTGGCGTCCATGATATTGCCCAGGACCACGTAGACGGGCACGCGGTCGCAGTAGGCGTTATAGATGGCCATGGAGGCATGCTGCAATCCGACGGTGCCGTGAGCGAAAACCAGAAGCGGTTTGCCTTCAATCTTGGCGTAGCCGTGCGCCATGGCGGTTGCGGATTCTTCGTGACAGCAGGTGATGAACTCCGGGCTACGATTGCCGCCGTGGTTGATGGTGGATTCGTGGAGAGCACGGAAACTGGATCCGGGATTGGAGCAAACATACTCAAAGTCAAGCGATTTAAGGACGTCCAACATGAAGTCCGAGCCCGGACGGTCCGTGGTCAGCACCTCCACTTTCACTGGCGGCGAGGTTTCAGCGGCGGTCTCTTTGGCACTTGGCGGCGGAGCTGCGGCGCGCCGCACATCGGACTTCTGCGCTTGTGCAACCTCGGGCTTTACAGCCAGCACTGTGGCGCCCGCTGCCGCGCCTTTCAAGAAACCACGGCGATCCACTGAGTGCTTTTTAGATTTGGCCATATTCGCTCCATTGACAATCCCCCATTCTATCCATAATCTTGTTTCGTGAACTTCGAGATTGAAATCAAGCTGCGCCTTCCCTCCGACATCTCGAAAATCCGCCGGACTTTGCGCAAGCTAGGCTTCCGAGTTGCCGTGGCGCGCTCCCACGAATTCAACACGCTGTTCGACAATCCCAAGGATTCCCTCGGCAAACAGGGCAAGCTGATCCGCATCCGCCGCGTCGGGCGTCACGCTCTGCTCACTTACAAGGGACCGTCCAAGAGCGTGCGGTACAAGAAACGTCACGAACTGGAAGTGTACGTTTCCGACGCCGAATTACTCGAAAAGATGTTCAAGAACATTGGCTATCAACCGGTGTTCCGTTACGAGAAATTTCGCAC
>JBEKJJ010000224.1:0-12304 GCA_050011295.1 Bryobacteraceae bacterium | reverse complement strand
GGGACCACGGACCAGTTGGGGGATTACACATCCCGCACTCTCGCTCCCGGCAAATATTATGCCGCGGCGAGCAGCGATTACTTCGATGCGACGCCGGAGAGCATCGGCAAGATCTGGCAGTCCCGGAGCCGGTTTAAGGAAGTGGATCTGGCACCCATGGGGAGCGCTCAGGTGAGTTTGGAGCCGATGAAGATCGAGTAGAAGAATCGGGGAATGAATACACTGTCCCCGAGAATTCGATCAGACTACTTTAGTCGTCCGATACTGCGGCGTAGTCGGTGTGCATCGCCAAGAGCGCCCGTTTCCTTGGTCAAACCACGCGCGACAACCTATAGCGAGAGGCAGCCGTTAGCGGGAGGCAGCCGTGAATCGGATTTGCGGCGCTCAGTTGCTTGCTGCGCCATGTAGGCGTTCTACCAAAGTAGAATAGACCCCGATCCGGAAGGCTGTTAGCATCCCAATATCGAGGGATCAACCCTCAGCGGGGACGGTAAGCCGGCTGGACGAGTGAAGAAAGAATTGAACGGCAACATCGTGATCATCGACGATGATGTGTTGGTGCGTCAAGCGCTAGGAGACTGTATGGAATCCGCGGGATATGCCGTTGAGAGCTTCGGTTCGGCCGAGGAGTTCTTGGCTTCGGGATCTGCACAGAACGCTGCTTGCTTGATTGTCGACGTGCAGTTGCCCGGCATTACAGGCTTTGAACTTCAGGACCAACTGGCCGGAGCGGATAATCGTGTGCCGGTCGTATTCGTCAGCGCGCAAGGAACTCAGGCGAATCGTGACAAGGCGATGAGCCAGGGCGCTGTTGGTTTTCTGTCCAAGCCGTTCCGGCGGGACGACCTGGTGAGACTTGTAGGAGAAGCGATCCAGCGTTAAATCGGTCCGAGCCCAACCCGCGGCCTGGCATGTATTCGGGCCGCGCCCAGCGGATGAGCTGCGAACGCCATCACGAAGACTTTTTCAAAGTCCATAGGATGCTGACGGTGTGTGTTACCGAGGCCCGTATGCTCGAGTGTTGCAGAACCAATCGCTCACACAGCAAAAACGGGTGGTTTTATCCAGGAGCTGAAGCTTGCTCTAAGTCAAGAGGACTATGATGATCCGGCGAGCGTATGCGTCCGTACCCGAGAGGCGTGCCGAGGACCGCATCTCATTCAACCGGCAGCACTACCACGTTGCTCTTAACGCCGTTCACGGTTATTGTCACCGGCAGGCCAGCTTGACCGGACGCGGCGCTGGGAACCTGGAACTTGGTGAGCGCCAGGCCAGTGTAGCCAGGCGCAGCACCGGACCACACGGTGCTGGGATTTTGATTTCCGGCCGAGATGCTGACGGAATCCGCCAGCGCCGGTGGGGGATCGGGCGGGAAGAAGCCGTCGATCATTGCACCGTTGAATGGACCAAGCCCCGTTCCCAAAATCCCTACGGTCTCGCCGGATTTAGCGGGACTGCCCGGAGTAATTAGAGAACCATCCTCGTGGAACGCGACCGCGTACGCCTGAGAGTTGACGGTCTGTGAGAACAACCCCGGCGCATTGCGCGCAATGCTAAAGGTGCCGGTTACGTCGGGCTGCCCGAGTGAATGAATAGCGATGGTGTAGTTACCATCGGCCAGCTCCCATGGAACCTGGGCATTGATTTGTCCCGGGGACACGAAGAGCAACGGCAGAATCATATCGTTCACGGTCACCGTGACATCTTCGATGGACTGGGAGAGTGGATTCACGGGCCCAACTTCGAGGCTGGGCGCGAGGCTTTGTCCGTAAATCGCGATAATGGACCCCGGCGCAACCTTGGAACTCGGCGTACTGGATGCCGCGTTCTGCACGCCGGCGGGTGCGATGTAAGGAATCTTGTTCGTGAGCGCGATTACGCTCTGCGGCGCTGCCATGGTGACCGATCCCGCCGGATAGCTTCCGCTCAAGGCCCCCTCCCAGCGGAGGAACGTAAAGCCCGGGTTAGCTGCAGCATTGATGGTAACTTGCGTATTCTGCGCAAAGAACATATCGGGCGAAGAGGGAGAGAAATGGAAAGTCACTCCGCCAGCTGGGTTAGCCGCGGCGCTCAATTGGTACTTGGCCTGGAAATTCGCAGTGAGTGTCGAGTAGTTCTGATTCACGGTAACGCTATGGTTAGCAGCTCCGCCATCGGACCAGGAGGTGAAATCCAAGCGCGCCCCGGTACCCATCGAAATCGTGGCGGGTGCCGTTACATTCACCTGCACTCCGTTGTTGCGATCGATATTACAGGGAGTCAGGCACGTTGCGCCATCTACCTGGAGAGTCAAACCGGGCGGCGTGCTCTGGACTACCACTCGGCTAAGTTCGCTGTAGACGGCGGTGAGGCGCAATCCATTGTTAACTGCATTCTGGTCGACCGTAACGGTTTGCGAGGCAGCTCCGGAATTTGACCAACTTTGGAACGTGTACTGCCGGCCGGTTGCATCCGATTGAGTGGCTGCGGCGGAAACCTGGTGCGTCGAGTTCTGCGCCCAAACGAAGTTGTAGTTGGGCCAGTTGACTCGCCCGTCGACGCTGAGGGCCAGCCCAGCTGGGGTGGTTTGGAAACCCACTTGTGCGCCTCGAACAAAGTACGCGGTCACCACATCAGGAGTGGACAAGTTGTTATCCGTCGTATACGTACCGTTTTGTGCAATTCCGTCGCTCCAGTGATCAAACACCCACCAATTTCCAAATTGATCCCGCTGTGGCGAGACGCCAGCAATGGTGTGCTGCGACCCAGCGGCAAAATCGAAGTCCCCGTAGCACAGTGGTGGAAACCCACTTAATGGGGGAACGGGCTGAGGATCGTCGCAAATGGACGCAATGCGGCGCGTCGGAACCGTGGTGTGGTCGATACTCACATCCAACTGCAAAGGCGAGGTAAGGAACGTCACCAGCTTGGCGGGCGAAAAATGAGGCGCCAGGATGACGGGGCCGTTCATAACAAGGCTGGTTAAATAGGCGTTTCCAGAAGAGTAGTTTGAAGTCCAATCGATGAAGACAAAGCCGGGATAGGGGTACGCATTTAACTGTACTGTGGTGCCGGCTGGAATGAAGATATTGGCGCTCGCCCAATAGCACTGGTTGGCGATAAAGACAATTCCAGGCCGGAACTGACCAGACGGAATTGCGCCGGGTGCGCCACAAGTTGGTGGCAGCGCCGACCCTGGTGCAGCGTAGAAATTCAACTGCAGGCGGTAGCCGACCTTTACTGTCGCCGTGAGGCTGGTAATGCTAGGGTCCGCAGTTACAGTTTGAATTGGATCGGTGGAGGGCTGAGTTAGCGCGAGGTTATCCTCCCAGGCTGTGAAAACATATACCGTATCGCCCTGCGGATCTGTTTGAACCGCTGTGTTCGCCGGCTGTCCGGGCGGTGTCGGGTCGGTCATGAACACCACCAGGTGCTGGCTCCCGGCCGGCCAAGCAAACGTCGCGGCTTGGTTGTAAACTGTGCCATCAACGGAGAATCTGGCGCCCGACGGGGACGTGGAAATAGTCATGGTGCTGAGGGTGGTTTGAGCTTGTAACCCTATTCCAGCAACCGAGAGAAGCGCAAAAAGAGAAAGGCGGTTCATAGACGACACCAACCAGTACATCGGCAATAGTACGAGGCAGCTTTAGGTTTTGTGGACAGGGCCAGCTCCGGGAGCGATTTTCTCATGCTCCCCTGGCCGTAACGTATCGGAATCATTGGCAATTGACCTCGCTAGCGCCGCCAGCCGGTGCTCTACATCGAAGGCCGGACGCCAGGGTGTACGGCTCCGTCTATGCAGGCCCAAGCGATACCCCAGCACCAGACCAATCATCCGGATTCCCAGGCGGAACGCCTTCCAAAGATCCCCGGTAACGGAAGACTCCCCCACACGAGTCCGGTAATTCACCGGAATCTCCACGAAAGGGATACCGTGAGCCACTACTTCCATCAGTAACTGCGGGCCGAAGTGTGAGCCTCCAATGGTGAGGTGCGGCCGGATAAGCCGCAAGGCGTCCTGGTGGAACAACCGGTAAGTACATCCCATGTCGGTGAGGATCGTGGTGTTGAAAAGCAACTCCGTCATCTTGGCGACGGCCCAGTTTCCCCAGCGCAGGAAGGGTCCCATATTAGCGCCGGTCCAAATGAAGTTCTGGCTGGTGCGGGTACCGAATACCACCGGGACGTCGTCGGAATAGGACAACAGCTTGATCAGGTCGTGACCGCTAAAGGTACCGTCTGGTTCCGAGAGCACGATCAGGTCTGCCTCGCACTCATCAATGCCACGGAGCAGCGCATATCCATAACCCTGCCGCGTTTCGAATATCTCGCGGGCGCCGGTGCCCCGTAGTTCCTCCGATGTCCCGGGCGCCGCATTGTTGTTGACGACGATCACTTCATCGGCGAGATCGCCGGCCAGGTACTCCAGCGTGGCGGCTCGAATGGAATCCTTCTCGTTATACGTCGGAAAGATAACTGCCACTCTTTTTCCGCGCCACATACTGTCAAGCAGTTATCGGCACGTCGGCGGGCAAACTTGAACGCGAGACCCCTCCACCGCCAACTCCAGGGGCTTGTAAACGTATACCCCCATGGAATTCCTTTCCACCAGCCGGTAGTGGCGCCGGATTTCGTCAATCTGCGCCTCCGGCAATGTGGATAATTCCACGTTGAGATTCGGATCCCGGTGATTCACATCCTCCCCCAAAAGAATGGTCGAAAATTTGGCGCTGGCGATGTCCCGCCTCACCGGCTCCGGATTCACCAGCTTGGCCTCTACCAGCCAGTTGTAGATGAGCATCTCCACGTCGATGCGCCCACGCAGGCGTACCATGGCGTTGTAGTCGGAGGAAAGGACACGTCCCCCGCCCGCTAGCAGCGGACGCATGTCAGCAATCTCGCCGCGAGTCAGTTGCTCTATTACGGCCCGCGTGAACACGTCCCGCAGGGTGATGGTGAAGTTGACTATCAAAAACACGGCCAGCGGAAGTTGCAGCAACGTCACCCAAGTCTGGGTGCGGTTGAAGGATAGACGGAAGAAATCCAAAGCGTGCAGAGCCAACGACGCCGCAAGAATCAGTAGGATCGTAAATTCGATCTGGTAGTTCAGGTCCGATCCGATCTTGGACGCGATTAGAACGAAAACAGTAAGCGCGAATCCGAGGTAAACAAACACGGCGCGGCCCGCGCCGCGTATTACCAGCCGCGCCCCAGCCGCAGCCACCAGCATCAGTGGCCCCGCCGATAGCGCTGCAAATCGAAAGTGCTGCAGCAGTTTGTCCCAGGTGTGCGGGTTCATGTTGGCGAATACCGTGCTTGCCAGGAACCGTCCGCTGGAAGCCGTGTTGAAGCACAGCACCAGAACCGCAGCCACGGCTGCCACGCCGGCCCCGAATTGAATCGCCGTCCTGCGGCCACGGAACCATAGCAGAACGAAGATGGCCGCTGGACAAGCCAGCATGGTCTGTTTCGTGAAGAACGCAAGCAGTGCAAACGCGCCGGCCCAGAGCAGCGTTCTCTCCCCGCCAATCTCATAACGCGAGTATTGGTAGAACGCAGCCAGCGCAAACATCGCCGCCAGAGTATCCACCTGCCCCACGGTCCCCCAAGAGAGCAGCAGACCCGAAGATGCCGCCAAAAGCACCGCCATCCAAGCGCAATATCGGTCACGAGTGTACAGCAGAACAATCTTCCAACTCAGGGCGAAAATTCCCAGCATCGCCGCGAAGTTGATCAATCGGCCGGTTGTATATGCGGGTACACCTAGCTTGTAGAATCCGCCTTCCAGCAGATAAAGCGTCGGCATGTAGGCGCACACGGTGTAGGGGTAGTGATTTAGGTCGTAATAGAGGGTTCCATCGCGGGCTAACATCATCGATTGTGCCGCGACTACAGCTTCGGGCCCAGTGAAGCTGTTTTCCGCCCAAAGCAGGATCCCGAGATGACAGAGCAGCCCCAGTCCCGCCACTATCGAGAACAGGATCAGGATGCGCCGGAACCATGTCTCTGTGTGCCCTGGTTTACCGCTTGGTCTACTTGAAGTCAGCTCCGCTCGAGCGTCTGCGATCATATTGCGCCTGTGCGTTCAATCGGCAGATACCGGAACGAGCTTCACGCGCCAATACGGCGATTTCCACGGGATCGCCGCCTGGAGCTAAACTTTCACTCACTTAGGTCGATTTAACGGGTTATATGGCTGCGCCCACACCGCCGAAGCGCTCGATCCTCATTGCCGCGCGACTAATCACCGCGGTGGTTTCACTCGCAGGCGCCGAGGCCGTTTTGTGGCTGGGTGGATATCCGCGCTGGTGGGCAATGGACCCGCAGTGGGGAACTACACCGCCCGAGTATGAAAGCAATTCCGTTCTCGGATGGCAAAACCGGGAGGGTCGATTCAATCTGGCTTGGCCGGGCCTCGCTGGCACAACGCTGGTCACCAACTGGAGCCATGGCCGGCGTGCGACCGCGGAGCGCGAACCGGCTGGCGACACAAACCGGCCCCGAGTGTTTTTCTTTGGGGACTCTTTCATGCAGGGTTACGAGCTTTCGGATTCTCAGACCATGCCGTGGATTGTGCAGCACCATCATCCGGAGTTGAATGTCTCTAATTTTGGCACCGGAGATTACGCCACCTACCAATCGTATCTGGCCATCAAGAAGTGGGTTCACGGGCCCGCCTCGGTGTATCATCTCTTCAACGATTTTCATGAAGGACGGAATGCCGCGGACCCGAACTGGTTGCGGGTCTACAAGAAAACTCGTGGCGGATTTTTCTTTCCCTACACCGAGTTGACTCGCGCCGGCGATCTTCCGGAGCGGAAATCCGAAGGCGATCTGGTTTGGCCTCTCAGCCGTCACTTGCGCACCGTGGCGATGATCCAGGATTATCGGGACATGTGGGAATCCCTCGGACGCGTTCGCAAAAAGCGGCAACTGACGGAAACACTGTTGGTCAAGATGAATGAAGCTGTTCGCGCCGAGGGCGGAATTTTCACCGTGATGCTCGTCGATATGACACCTGAAGAGCGAAACGATTACCGAAAGTTTCTTGGATCGCAGAACATTCGTTTCATTGACTGCGACCATCCTGAATTAAAAGACAGGAAACTGCGGCTTCCAGACGGACATCCCGATCAGGCGTTGAACGAGCTATTTGCCCAATGGATCGAGCCTCTTCAAGTGGTCACGAATCGCGGGGCCGAAGCCCGCTCCCTATCTGAACGGCAGTGAGTGGACCCTAGCCTCTGTTCGCCATGGCCCTTCGGGTAGTCCCCTAAAAGTCGGTTGATCAGGTTGACGGTGGTCTGGGCCATAGCGGGAAGGCTCCGATCAAGCTTTCCACTGGTGCTTTGAATCTTATCTCGAGAAACACTGCACGCCAGAATAGAACTTGCTATCGTTCCGTCGCTTCGTCCGTCTCCCTAATATGAAAACATTGCTGCTTTGTACCCTCCTCACAGCTTCCATCCCAGCGTTCGCACAAGAAGACCATCACGCCATGGTGAATGCCCACGGGGACCACGTAATGGGATTCTCACACGAGAAGACCACGCACCACTTTGAACTGAGTTACGAAGGCGGTGCTATTGACGTCTGTGCCAATGACGTCAAAGACACGGAAAGCCGCGACCAAATCCGGGGCCATTTCCACCACATCGTTCAAATGTTCGCGGCGGGAAATTTCAAGGTCCCGATGCTGGTTCACAGCGTGGACGTACCAGGTACGGCTACAATGACCCGGCTCAAGGACCAGCTTCACTGGGAGCTAGTCGAGACGCCGCGCGGCGCTCGAATCAACATCGTTGCCGACAACAAAGAAGCGCTGGACGCCGTTCACGAGTTTCTCAGATTCCAGATTGAAGACCACCAGACGGGCGATTGCCCCATGGTCCGCTAAAAACCGATCAACCAACATTTAGCAGACTACCGCCCCTCGCGCCGCATTACCGATACCGTATAATTCCCATAGAGCTTCGCATGCATTATCCAGTCCGCTCGGCCGGTACTTTTTCTTTGGCGATTTTCTGGCTGCTTGCGCCCGCCGAAGCTGCCGACAAGAAACTGCCGATTGAGCTTAGCTCTAACGAGTTGGTAGAGATCTCGGCTACCGTCACGCTGGACAAAGATCAGATCAAGCAGGAGCTTGGTTCCGATTTTGGCGGCGACATTGTACTCGTGCGGGTTACGGTTCGTCCTGTCAGCGATAAGCCTATCAAAGTGAGCCTGGACGATTTCCTGCTGGTTTCCGGAAAGGATGGGCAGCGCGCTCAGCCATACACTCCTAGTCAAATCGCAGGCACGGATGTTCTGGTAGTGACGCGCACCGAACCCAAGCAAAAAGGTGGATTCGGCGTCGGCTTGGGAGGGATCATGAGCGGCGTGGGCCCCGGCGGCGCCGACAATACCAAGACTGAGACCAAGGCGGAAAAGGGTGATTCCGACAAGCCCAATCCGTTGCTTGCGACATTGAAAGAGAAAGTACTCCCAGAAAAAGACATCACCGAGCCAATCTCCGGCTTCCTGTACTTCCAGGTGGTCGGCAAAGTGAAACCCAAGGATCTGGAACTGCATTACAAAGGTCCCGGCGGCCGCTTGGCTCTTCGCTTCCATCCATGACTATTTCCGACCTAGAAACCCCAGCGCTGTTGATTGACCTGGACATTATGGAGAACAATCTCCGCAAGCTGGCGGATTACAGCCAGAAGCACCGGCTGCGCGTCCGGCCGCACACAAAGACACATAAGATTCCCGCACTCGCCCGTAAGCAACTGGATCTGGGCGCGGCCGGTCTAACGGTAGCGAAAGTGGGAGAGGCGGAAGTGATGCTGGCCGCTCAGCCACCGGAATTGCTGGTGGCATATCCGATTGTGGGCCCAAAGAAACTAGAGCGCTTGATGCAAGTGGCGGGAAAAACGTCCATCACGGTTTCGCTCGACAGTGCTGGGGTGGCGCGTCAACTCTCGGACGCCGCGACGGCAGCCGGAATTGAGATCGGCGTCTTAGCCGAGGTGGACGTTGGATTAGGACGCGTGGGCGTGCCACCGGGTGAGACATTGCTGCGGTTGATTCAGGAGATCCGGCAAATGCCGGGGTTGCGGTTCGAGGGTATTGCGTTCTATCCCGGTCAGATCAAGAACATGGATGAAGAAGGCGAGCAGGCGCTCAAGAATCTGGCGCAAATGCTGGAGGGAATTTTGGATGCTCTGCGTAAGGCGGGCGTGGAAGCTCGCATCGTCAGCGGCGGATCCACACCCACTCTGTTCCACTCCCACCGCTTGCCGGGATTGAATGAGATTCGTCCAGGTACCTATATTTTCAACGATCGGAACACGGCGCTAGCGGGCGCTTGCACTTTTGAAGATTGCGCCGCGTCGGTAATGGTCACCGTGGTTTCCACCGCGAAGACGGGCCAGATGATCGTGGATGGCGGCTCCAAAACTTTCTCTTCGGACGGACCGCCAGCGGGCGTGCCGGTAAGTTTCGGGCGCGTGGTGGATGCGCCGGACGCAGTGTTCGCGAATATGAACGAAGAACACGGATACGTGGACCTGCGCCGCGCCGGGCAAAAGTTCAACGTCGGCGACCGCGTGCGCATCATTCCCAACCACGTGTGCGTGGCTATGAATCTGCACGAATGCGTCTACGGTATCCGCGGTAACACCGTGGAGCAGACGTGGAGGGTTGAAGGACGGGGGAAGCTGCAGTAAAACCGTTTCTGGTTTCTAGTTCCTGGTTTCTGGTTAACGTCCGCCGACCCGTGCGAACTAGAAACCAGAAACGGATTCTTATTTTGCGGCTTCCGCCGACTCGATGGTCACCGTATCGCCGTCCACTTTACCGTTGACAGTAACCTTTTCGCCCACCAGCGCGGCCACTTTCTCCCGCGAGTCAGCCGCGATCTTGTACACTTTGCCATCGGAGACGAAAACCGGCGCGGCTCCGCGCTTCACGCAGCTCTTCGCACAGGCCGCATCTTTCTCGGTGGCGGCTGCATGTTTGGCGCCGCAGTTGGCGTCCGAAATGGTGCCCGACATGGATTCCGCCAGCGCTGCCCCGGCAAATAACGAACCAATGGAAATAGCCATCCAAAGTTTGTTCATGGTGATGCTCCCTTTTGAGTCGAATTCTGGTCTCTGTATATGACGCTCCACCAACAGTAGCATTTCATGATTCTCGCTGCTCGCCGTGGTGTATAGTGTCGTGTTGTATAGTGTGGTGTATTCTGGATTGATTGAGGCTGGAGGGCTATTGGATAAGGCCAGATCGTTTAAGGCAAAGATCACTGCGTTGGGCTGCTACACACCGCCCGGGGTCCTGACCAACCAGGATCTCGAGAAAATGGTGGACACCAGCGACGAGTGGATCATGCAGCGCGTGGGAATTCGCGAGCGGCATATTGCCGACGCTGAAATCGCCACATCCGACCTAGCGGTGGAAGCCGCTAAGATCGCACTCGACCAACGAGGCATCGAAGCCAGCGAGCTGGACGCCATCATCGTCTGCACCGTCACGCCCGATATGCTGTTCCCCTCCACCGCCTGCCTGGTGCAGGATCGCCTGGGCGCGAAGGGCGCATGGGGTTTCGACCTGGTGGCCGCGTGCTCGGGTTTCGTCTACGGCTTGACCACCGCCGCGCACCTCATTTCCTGCGGCTCCCACAAAAAGGTGCTGGTGATTGGCGCCGACACCATGTCCCGCATTATCGATTACACAGACCGCGCCACTTGCGTCCTGTTCGGTGACGGAGCGGGCGCCATGCTGGTGGAACCCATCGAAGACGGCGAGATTGGCTTCATCGATTTTCTAAACGAGATTGACGGATCCGGCGGCGATGCGCTGAAGCAGCCCGCGGGAGGCAGCCGGATGCCCGCCAGTATCGAATCCGTCGAGAACCGGATGCACTACGTCAAGCAGGACGGCGCGCAGGTATTCAAATACGCCGTGCGAAAGATGTATGAGACCTCCCAAAACCTGCTGGAGCGAAACCAGCTCAGCACCGCTGACATTGCCGCGCTCATTCCCCATCAAGCCAATCGCCGCATCATCACCGGCGCGGCAGAACGGCTGGGAATTAGCTGCGATAAAGTGATGATCAATATCGACCGGTACGGCAACACAACCGGGGGCACCATCCCGCTCGCCACCCGGGATGCGATCCAATGCGGAATGATCAAAAAAGGCGATCTGGTGGTGTTCGCGGCGGTGGGCGCCGGCTACACCGTGGGGACGAATTTGTGGCGCTGGGAAGTTTAAAGACCGTTCTTCGGTTATTTGGGTGTTCGGTTCTAGCCGCCAACCTTCCCGCCGTAGCTGGATCGCTTACGCTGCTTGTTCTCGGATCCGGTGGGCCGCGTCCTTTCGGGCGGGCCTCATCCAGCTACATCGTCGAAGTGAATGGGACGCCGCGAATCCTGGTGGATGCAGGGCCAGGGATGTTCCTCCGGGTGGGGGAATTGAACCTCAATCTCGAGCAGGTGGATACCGTGCTGCTTACCCATCTGCACATCGATCACACTGGGGACTTGCCGGGATTTTTCCTGGCCAGGTCACTCACAGTCAGTGGTTCGTCAACACGGTTCAACGTCTTTGGACCAGCCGGTGGGGGCTTGTTTCCGAGCACCAGCCGATTTTTGAACCTTCTCTTTGAGAAGGGCGGCGCGTGGGAATACCAGAAAACCTTCGGAGCGGATGAAGCAATACATGCTGTGGATCTGCCGGCGGAGCTGAAGTCGCGCGAGAGCCAGATTCTCTACAAGGACGGCCTGCGTATAATAGCCATCGCGACCCATCATGACGATTGCCCCTCGATAGCGTATCGCGTGGACTATCAGAACGAAAGCATCGCATTCTCTGGAGACATGGATGCTTCCGCGCTACCGAATCTGATCCGCCTAGCCAAGGGCTGCAGCTTGCTGGTGTTCCATTGCGCGGTGCTGGACCCTCCGAATTCCCCTGCCCTGCTCTATACCTTGCATACCGCTCCCAAGAAGATCGGAGAGGCAGCGCGCGATGCGCAGGTGAAGCAGCTTCTGCTGAGCCATACTGCGCCCGACGTGGAAGCCGCCAGCGCGAGCGTGCTCGAATCCATCAAAGCTTCCTACAACGGGCCAGTCAGCTTCGCCCACGATAAAATGCGAATACCCGTGACGACGGCAATAAAGTAAATGTCATGGCGCGCGCCTCAGCGCGAGCAAACCATCTTCCCTGACTTCCTCGGCTTCTCGGATTCCCCGAATTTCGGTAATAATCGTTCCCTTTGTTGGCTGATTTCCGATCCCTGCTATGCTTGAGCAGGCCGTCGCGACCGTCGACACAATGAGGCACT
>JBEKJJ010000223.1:0-12306 GCA_050011295.1 Bryobacteraceae bacterium | reverse complement strand
GTATACCTCCCAGGCGGCTGGTCAGCCACTCTAGTACGCAGAAGCTGATAGATTGCGGCGTCGATGGAACCGACTGGAGGATTTTCCAAAAGCCGTCCCGAATGGCCCATACTGTCACCGTTTCATCCAGCCAAAAACTGTTCCAGAGTGGCATCACCCACAGGCGAATCACCGCAATAACAACGATGACCCAGAGAATGGTCCGAATCTGGTCGTGCTGCGACGAGGCGCGCATCTGCATTTATCTCGGCGCCCACATCCACGCCGCCGCCAGGAAAAGCACCGAGCCGCCTGCGATCGCGACGCCGTGCGGCAACTTTACCGACTTGGGACTGGAGATGTCTAATTCCTCCCGGGCGTAGGGTGCCTGGAAACTGAACAACCTCTGCAATAGAAATCCGACGTTCCACAGAGAGTTCCCCAGCCTGCCTCGGGCTAGCAATAGAAACACTGCGGCGATTCCGCCGAGCAGCGCCGATACTATGAAAATCCCAAACCAATTGGCTGGCCCCACGATGGATCCGATGGCGGCCATCAGCTTGACATCGCCGGCTCCCATGCCGCGTAGCAGGTATAGCGGGAAGTAAATCAAGAATGCTAGCACGATGCCCAGTAGCGAAGCCCTCGCGCCGGCCCAACGGAACAGAAACGTGTTGAGCCCCAACCCGAGTACCAGGCCTGTCAGCACCAGCCAGTTCGGTATGCGGCGAAAGCGCACGTCATAGACCGCGGCGATCGCTACCATGAGCACGAGCACGATCTGCAATTCGGTTCGAGGGAGACTCACTGCCAGAACAACGTTACCTGCTTTTGGGCGGATGAATCAACTTTATCTGATGGCCTGGGAAGCCATGAGCGCACGCAGGATCACGCACAGATTCCAAACGATCAAGCCGGCGTACCAATAGTTGATCCAACCGATTATGCGGGTTTTTTTGCGCCAGACACAGAAGGCGCCTAGAGCCAAAGCTACTCCTTTTGAAAGCGCGACGCCCAGAGCGGGTCCGAAGTAAAGAAGAGTCCGGATAAAGGGGCTGGCCTCAGAGGCCCCCAAGCGGAAGCCCAACAATGTGGTCAGAAAATCCAGCAATTGCAGATAGAGGAAAATCTGAACGGTCAGTATCTCGCCGCGCAGCTCCTGGAGCATTCTCACTCCAGTTTCATCGGCCAAAACGGGCCATTTCTTTACCGGGGCTTTACGCCGTGTTGTGCGTAGACAGGGCCGTCGCCACCCGATCCGACTCGCCCCGTTCGGTGGCCTTCAAAAATTCATACAGAATGTGATGGGATGGCAGGTTCTTCTCCAGGTAATCCACGCCCTGGCCCGTAATAGCCAGATCGGTGCTTTCGTCCTGACGGATCAGGTCCGACTCTTTCAAGCACCACAGGGTAAACTGCAGATGCTCGCGCGGGAAGCTGGTCTGATTTTCCAGATCCAGAATCGACAAACCGGCATCCTCCGGATTCGAGCGGCGGCGGTTGAAGAGTATACACAGGATCCCCATGCGGCGGTTTCGCTCGCCATCGATGCCCGGTGCAAATTCCTTGAGTTCGAAAATCTTGAGCGGGCGGCTATTGTGCGAGTGGTACTCGATATCATAGGCCGCGCGAGTTTCCCGATTCGACAGGATTTCGTAGGCACCAGTGACCCGCAGGAATCGGCCGGCATCCCCCGTATGCGGGTTGTCCGGATGGTACCGGTCCGCGAGCAGCCGGAAGACTCGCTGGATGGTTTCAAGTTCGGCGGCTGGACTGATCTGCAGAAGCTGGTAATAATCGATGAATTCCGAGTCTTGCATAACAACCTACCCTTCTAAGTTTACGCCGCAATCTTGCGCCCCCGACCGGGGGGCGCGACATGAATGTGGAGCTTTTCTAGGAACGGAGACGAGCCCGAGACCGGGGGGGGACGTGACAATGTCCAAGCTCGCCGATGTCTTGGTAGCGCTTCTAAGGAACTCGCGCAAAACGGAGCGCGGCGCGGGTCAGTTCCTGGTCCGTTTGGCGGTGCGCGCCGCACCCTTTGCGCTTCCTTCCGGCCGCGGCTCGGTTTTTATGCATATTACGCCCCGGCCGCGCCTCCCAGGTGAAATTACGGGGTATCTGGTATCCTAGTGGGTAGATGCAAAAACACCATCCCACACTTTCTTCGTTCCACTTCAAACGGGCAAAGACGGACGGCATTATCGAGGTACTCAATGAGGGTTCTTACCTTATGGCTGAGTACAGCGAACGTACCGGCGTGCTGCAGTGGCAGCGCGTAGTGCTAGCTGCTCAAAAAGAGAAGATTGAAAAATGGCTGGGCGAACACTACCCGGTCCAAAACCGAACCCGGCGTTAAACTATCGGCTTGGCTCGACCGCTGTGTCGCGTGAGCGTTTCTTGCGGTTTCGTTTACGCGCCAGCGCAGCCTTGACGCGCTTCTTTTCACCCGGTTTCAAGTAGGACGAGTGCCGTTTGATTTCGCGGATAATTTCCTCTTGCAGAACTTTGCGCTTAAAGCGGCGAAGTGCGCTTTCTAACGTTTCGCCGTCTTGAATATGGACTTCAGCCAATCGAGATTCTCCTTCTGTTCCCTTCGAGATCTAGAGCTTCCAGAGTAACAGGTTCCGGACTTCCATGCCTACTAAGGGGCCCATCCCAGTTTTGCAGGGTATGCTCGGCATCCTAGT
This sequence comes from Bryobacteraceae bacterium, assembly GCA_050011295.1. Lineage (GTDB taxonomy): Bacteria > Acidobacteriota > Terriglobia > Bryobacterales > Bryobacteraceae > Palsa-89. The sequence continues at coordinate 9,634 of JBEKJJ010000223.1, read as the reverse complement.
GCATGGAAGCAACCATTTCATCGTGCGCGGGCCGCTGCCGAGGAAAACCGTCGCCGAGGCCCTGGCGCGGCACTGGTCCCTGATTCAGATCGATCGCCAGACCCCGCCGGAGTTCGATCAATGGCGCATCAGTTCCAAGGAGTATCGCGAAAACCTGGCATGGGCTGTGATCGTTCCTGGAGAAGGCGAGATTTCTCAGGGTGTGTCCCAATTGTTGGGAGAGCTGTCAGGCAGGGGGATCGTCATCCACGATGCGCGTTCCGGATGTTGGTAGGCCTCCCTTGCGCCCGGAATACATCTCTTCAAGAGCGACGTAGTAAGAACATTTTCAATTAAAGCCTGCCAGCGCTTGGCCGATGGATGAACGACGGAGGTACACGCTCATTTTGACGCCAAAGATTCTTTGGATCGGCGCCGAAGCCGCTGACGTTCTCGATCCGGAACGTTTTTCCCTCACCAGGATCCCTAGCGCCTTGGACGGCGTACGCTGTCTTCGGAACGAAGACTTTGATGTCGTAATGGCCAGTTTTCCGCTGCCGGACTGGAGTTCCGCGGCCAGTCTTCTGGAAGAACTTCAGCAAGCGCAGCCGGCCACGCCGGTGGTGATTCACTCGATCGAAGCCACGGCCACTGAAGTTGTGCGTCTACTACGGCTGGGAGCTTTTCACGTCCTGCAGCAGGGCGACGCCAACAGCCTGCTATACCTGGCAGCCAACTCCAAGTGGTCGGAGGCATCCCCTTCGATGACGAACGAGCCGGAACAGCAACCCTGGCGCAGGTCTCTTATCGGTGAAAGCCGTCCCATGCGGCAGGTTAGTCAAACCATTCAGCTGGTCGCTCGCCGGCGATCCACTATTCTGATCACGGGAGAAACTGGAACGGGAAAAGAATTGGTGGCGCAGTCCATCCATGCTTCGAGCGACCGCGCCCGGCTTCCTATGGTTTGCGTCAATTGCAGCGCGCTTCCCGAAACTTTGCTTGAAGCTGAGCTGTTCGGCCATGTCAAAGGCGCGTTCACCGGCGCTACCAATCATCGGGTGGGGCGCTTCGAGCAGGCCAACCACGGCACCATATTCCTGGATGAAATTGGCGATCTGCCCCTGAGTTTGCAGGCCAAACTCCTGCGTGTCCTGCAAGAGCGCGAATTCCAGCGCCTGGGCAGCTCGGAAACAGTTCATGTGAATTTGCGCGTGATCGCGGCCACGCACACCGATCTTGCCGAGATGATTAAACAGAGCAAGTTTCGCGAAGATTTGTACTATCGTCTGAACGTAGTGCCTATTGCGGTGCCGCCGCTGCGGGAGCGCGCCTCCGACGTCCGTTTCCTGGTAGGGCACTTCATTGAGAAGATCTGCCGGGAGGAAGAAATTTCCATCAAGCAGATTTCCCGCGAGACGCTGGATCGCCTGTCCGCCCATGATTGGCCGGGGAACGTGCGCCAACTCGAGAACGCCGTGGAAAAAGCCATCGTGCTCAGCGGTGACCGTCCTCAGTTATTTCCCGGGGATTTCCCGCTGCCGCCTCGCAAACATCCCGTGGCATACTCACCCGCCGCCGGGGCCTTCATCGCGGTACCGGATCACGGCCTGGACTTCGAGAAAACGGTGGGAGGCATAGAGCGAAACATCTTGGAGCAAGCCCTGAAAAAGACTCGCGGCAACAAGAAACTCGCGGCTGAGATGCTGGGCCTCAAACGTACCACTCTCACGGCCAAGCTGAAGAGCCTGGTGGCGGTGAGCGCTGCTAGTTGACCGGGTTAGCTGGATGGCACAGCCGTTTTAGCCTTAGTGGACGCCTGCTGCCGGGAAGTCCCGTTGGTCACCTGTACGGCTCGAACAATGAACCGTTTGGGAGCCGATCCGACATAGTAGAACGGATAGCAGGTCACCAGCGTCAACGTGCGCCCGCCGGCCGCATTCAGAACGCTGACATCTCTGGGGCTGACGATCTTGGTTGACTGGACGGCATATCGAAACGTTCCGGTGTCAGTTTCGAAGTCGATAGTGTCATCCTTCTCGATATTCCGCAAGGCCCGGAAGAAGGTGTCCCGATGACCGGCTAGCCCCACGTTGCCGGTTCTACCCGGCAGCGCCGTACCTGGAATGTGCCCAATGGCCCGGCGCAACGTTCCCGAATCCGCTCCTTCGCGCACCATCGCCGCGACATGCAGCCGGGGAATTCTCAAGCGCCCCAGTAGCATCTCAGGCAAAGGCGACCGCTCGGCAGGGAGCGGCGCGGCTTTGGTAGGTAGCTCCGGATTTTCCAGCTTGCTGCGGCGTCCGAACAGCCAAGAAATCTCGTCCGCGACAAAACTCCTGGCCGAAGGTTTCAGCCCCCGCAGCGTTTGATCGAACGACCAATCCTCATACGCCTGATACAAAACAGTGCTGGTGTTGACCCACACAAAGATGTCGACTGCCGCGAGGCCGGCCAGCAGAAAAAACCACTCAGCCCATCCCAGTCCGCGGCGCGGGGAACGAGGTTGGTCGTCCTTCCATACCAAGCGCACTTGCATGTCCGGCTCTTTCATTTGCGATTCGCTGCCTCGGTGTCGGACTCAAACACGTAAGTGCTTCGCGTCCGAACGGTCAGCTTTTTATGGTCGTCAGTGAATGCTTCCACTTTTACATGCCTCACCGGTTTTCCTTCCGCGGGTGGAATGTAGCCGACCGTATACCGTTCCCGGATGTCCTTTGCAATGCGTTGGCAGACTGGGATAACTTCTGGCAACGTTTTGGGGAAGTACGCAGCGCCACCACTCACATTCGCGAGCTTATCGAGGACACGCGGATTCCGCTCTGGATCTTCTTCATCGAAAATTCCAATCGTGTAGATGGTCACTAAAGAACCCAGGACATCGCGCATCACGTCCGGCCACTTGTGGACGCTCACATTGTCGCCCCCATCGCTGATCACTACCATCGCTTTTCGATCCCGCCTGCCCATTTGCAGGTGCCGGAGCGACAGTTCCACAGCGTCGTAAAGCGCAGTCCGGCCCTCCGGTAATCCACGCCATAGCGCCTTCGACAACTGCTGGATGTCATCGGAGAATAGCACCATGTCCGGTAGCCCGCGGCGGGCCTTCTCATTGAAATTGACCACGAAGATCTCGTCATGTGGATTGCTGCCCTTGATAAACTCGAGCGCGGCTCCAATCGCTTCCGCCCGTTTGGGCCCCATGCTGCCGCTCTCATCCACCACGATTCCAACCGTCACCGGCTGGTCTGCGCCGCCGAACTGGGTAATCTGTTGCGGCTTGCCTTCCTCATAGATTTTGAAATTGTCTTTGGTTAGGCCTGAGACAAATCCATCAGGGCCCTTTACGCCCGCGTCCAACAAAACAAGGCGCGACGTGGTCCGGATGGTGTAGCCCTGATCCTGATCCGGCTGCGTCTGGGCGGATAACACTGCCGCGCACAGCAAAATCAAGACACCCGGCCTCCGGAATACATCGCGCCTCAAGATCATTGCTCTACGCCAATGTTACGACGTTCGGACGGTGCGCAACACGACGAAGAGTGCAAGCGATAGCAGGCCTGCCAAACCAACCAGCGGATACGGGCTGGAGGTCTTCGGAAGCTCCTGCGGTGCGGGAGCTGGGGCCGGAGCTGGCTCAGGAGCTGGAGCCGGCGCTGCGGCTTCAGGCTGAGGCTCTGGAGCCGGGGCAGCTTGCGCTTCTTCCTGCGGAGCCGGCGTCGTAGTTACGGGAGCCGTGGCCATCTCCGACGGTTCCGTGACTTCAGTTGTGGGAACCGGCGTGTGTGCGCTAGCGGCGATCTGGACCGCTGCCGACTTCGGGTACGCGAATTCCTGGCCGAAATTGTCGCCAGGATAGAACCACGCCCGCAGAGCTTTGGGCTGTCCGGGAGGTGTTTCCCAGAATCCAAAGACAGTCTTACCGGTTGGTTGCAACCGGTAATTTGGTATGGCGAGAATGGTGGTCAACAACTGGGTTTCGTCCCCATTGAAAATCTGCACCACATGGCGATTCGAAGGCGAATCCAACAACTTGATTACGTACTTGCCAGGCGGCAGCACTTTGTTGGGAACTTGAATGGTTTCGTTTACGGTCAGAATGGTTTTCTTGTTCCATTCATCCGCTCGGGCACTCGGTGCGATCGCAACTCCCAGCAACCCTATGGACGCAACTGCGAGAACTAATTGCTTCACGACTTTACTCCTCCCTGTTTCGTTAGAATTCCACGGCTGCATAGCATAGTAGACACCGTCGCAACCGGTTCACTAATCTATTGGCAGCTTGCCTGCCAAATGCTCAAATCCGTTGCAGTCCAGTAAGATGCCGTTTTCAACCAGCTGAAAGGGAGGGAAAGTTTTACATGTTTCGGAAGCTTAGTGTCGCTCTGTTGTCACTCCGTGACAACATTTACCGGTCGAGCGGATCTTCTACCCAGGGAGGAGTTGCTTCCAGGAACCGCGCCAGCTCAGGCTCAACCGCCGCCATTTTTTCCTTCATCTGCCACGCGATTCTGCGATAGCTGAAGTGGCCTTTGACGCCTGATCGAAGCCTCGAAATATATTCTGCTTCGGCGAAATCCATTTTGAACAGGAATCTCGACCGCGTGGCGAGTGGAAGTAAGTAATGCGATCCCGGTTGCGGAAGTTTTGTAACCACGTTACACGCTTCCGAGATCAATGACGCGTAAAGTTCGGTCGACCCGGAATTCGCGATGGCGTCGGGCGTCTCGAAGCCCAAGTTAGTGGAATATGCCTGGCGGAACTGCTGGCAGCGCCGATGCCGGTGCAGATCGCGATACGCGCCAATGTCCATTACGATGTCGAAAACGTAAGGGGCATTGCGAAAATTCCGTAGCAGATCATCGCGCCGCGTTCGGGATTCGAGCGCCGCGTCTATCACTTCGCTCCTCCGCGCCGCGCTCCAGGAAGCTGCCAATTGATACAGTTCGCGATACGGGCGATCCGTTACCGGATAGAGCAGTGTGGCTACGATATCCCCGGTTACATCCGTGGGCTTCATCAGGTCCACTGCTTCGGGACACTTGCGATCGGCCGAGGCCAAGTTTTGCGCAGCCCACCGCCGTAGATTCTCGCGGCTGCGCAACAAATGTTCGTCGCCTGCAACGTGCCGCGCGAGCGTCGGTGCCACAGCTTCCGCAGGACCGTTTTGGTCCCACTGGCAGTGCGGCGGCACGGAACAGGCATCCGCAATCTCGCCGGCCAGTTCGCGAATTTCTCCGTACTCGGAAGTTTTCAGACGCCGGATCTGGCGTTCCAGCGTGCGTATGCTGGTTACTTGTCCAACGCCGGTCGGAATGCCGAAACATAAAAGATAACGAGCCACATCGAATGCGCGCGCCGCGATATTGCGTTTGTACGCCTCTGGCTTCATGGCTTCCGGGCGCGGCAGTTGCTCCGTCAGATACTCGGCGACTTTGGCGTGAATCTGGTTGTATCCAGCTACCAGCTTGCTGGCTGCTTCCTGATACGCGGCTGCTTGCGTGGCATCGAATTCCGGCGGCGTGATGAATCCTGATTTTGAAAAATCCTGATAGCGTGAAGAGCGGGCTTGCCCATCCCACAACTGTTCGTCTTCAATCTCGGTGGCGGCCAGCTCGGAAATCCCTTCGAAGCACAGCACCACGTGTCCCAGATCCGCGATGGAAGCATGCCCGTACTGGAAGTAAAAGCTTTCCAGAAATTTCGCGGAGTCGTGCGTGCGAACCCATTCCATCGACTCACGAATGGAATCGGGCGACCGGCTGTAGCGCGCCAATGCATACGCGCACTTCTCGGGAGGCATGGGAGAGATAGTGAGGACACGCTGGGGCATGAAAGGCTATCATAACCAATTCAATGAAAATACGACTGAAGAAACTAACGCCCGAAGCTCTGCTGCCGGAATACGCGCATGGTCCGGAAGAAGACGCCGGCATGGATCTGCGCTCCATCGCTGCAGTGGTGCTGGCTCCGGGCATCCCGCAAGCGGTGCCCACCGGACTCTCCATTGAGCTGCCCGCCGGTTACGAAGGCCAAGTGCGCCCGCGCAGCGGCCTGGCGTTGAAGCACGCGATCCTGGTAGCCAACACACCGGGGACTATCGATCCCGGATATCGCGGCGAGATCCGCGTGATCCTGCTCAACGCCGGCGTGAACGATTACAAAATCGAAAAAGGCGATCGAATAGCGCAGCTCATTATCGCTCGGTATGAGCCGGTCGAGTGGGAAGAGGGTGAACTAAACGAGTCTGTGCGGGGGGCTGGAGGGTTCGGTTCTTCGGGAAGGTAAAAACCGTTTCTGGTTTCTGGTTTCTAGTTCGCAGAGGTCGGCAGACGTTAACCAGAAACCAGAAACAAGAAACCAGAAACTATCCCTTAAACTCCCCCGCCATCCTACTCGCCAGCGGGCGCGTCTGTCCCGCATACTTGTTCCCAACTTTCTTGTGGTAGGGCATCGACGACGGCGAGGAAAGCTGCTCGAAGGTGAAGGAACAGATTCGCATCCCTGGATACAAAGCTACCGGCATGCGGCTCAAGTTGCTCAACTCGAGAGTTGCCTTTCCCGCCCATCCCGGATCGAAGAGACCCGCCGTTCCATGCACGATTATGCCGATGCGTCCCAGGCTGGAGCGGCCTTCCAGGCGCCCAAGTACATCGTCATCTAGTTCCAAGGTCTCTTCTGTGATAGCGAGCACGAACTCGCGCGGCTGCAGGATGAATGGCTCATTTGCCGGAACCATCACGCTCTTCATGATTTCTTCGATGCCGCGTTTATCGCGCAGATCAATGAAGGCATGCCGGCTGTGCTCGAAAATGCTGAATTCGGCACCCAAGCGGAAGTCCACCGAGCAGCTTCCGAATTGATCGGGCGGCAGATCCGGCGAAATCTTGATCTTGCCCTGCTCAAGGTAGCGCTTGATGTCCACGTCGGACAAAACCATAGAGATTCGAGAGTAGCACAGCCTCCCGTTTTTTCGCACTTTTCGCGCGGAGTCGCCGGGTGCGAGCCCCCGGCGCCGGTTCATTGAGGCCGGCGGGCGCCAAAATTCGCACTTTTCATCGTCCACATCGCATATAGTCTTGATGAAACAGTTTTTCTCGCTTTTGACGGCGGCTATCGCCTTGGCCGCGATTCCCGCCGCTGCCCAACCTGTGATCGCGAGCCTGGGAGTTCGCAACAGCGCCAGCTATTCATTGCCGGGATTGCCCAATTCCGGCATCGCAGAGGGCTCTCTGTTTATCGTCTTCGGCCAGAATCTTGGCCCCGCGAAAATTGTGCAGGTGTCTAGCTTTCCGCTGCCGACCTCGGCCGGGTTAGCGGGAACCTCGATCCAGGTCACCATCAACGGGACCGCAGTGGACGCCATCATGCTCTATACGCTCGCTACACAGGTCGCGGCTGTGCTTCCGTCGAGCACGCCTGTCGGCACCGGAACCATGACCGTGACCTACAATGGGCAAACTAGCGCTCCAGCTCCCATCACAGTAGTAAAGAGCACCTTCGGAATCTTTGCCGTGAACCAGTCCGGAACCGGGCAAGGCGTTTTGCAGAACGTGAACTCGCAAACCGACCGTCCGTTCAATAGCTCTACTGAATCCGCGCAACCTGGTCAAGTCATCATTCTCTGGGGGACTGGTCTCGGACCAGTTATCGGCAACGAAGCAGCCGGTCCGCTTCCGGGTGACATGCCCAATCTCGACGTTCACGTATGGGTGGGTGGAAAGGACGCGGTTATCCAGTATCGCGGCCGCTCCGGATGTTGCACGGGCGACGACCAAATTGTCTTTGTGGTTCCGGCGGGCGTGGAGGGCTGCGGCGTTCCAATTTACGTGCAGGTGGATAACACCGTCAGCAATTTCGTCACGATGGCGATTGGGAACAACGGCGCGCAGTGTACCGACCCCGGTGCCCTCACAGCCGCTCAGATTGCATCCGCCACCAAGAATGGCGGCATTCGCAGCGGATCTTTGGCGGTGACGCACTACGACGGCTTGTCAGGAACAACTCATGAGATATCGGACGGCCTGCAGGCGGTTTTCGCGTCGACCCCCTTGTCCGCGCTATCCGGCTTCAGCGCTGTAGTTCCCCCCGGCAGTTGCATCGAGTTCCAATTTCCCGTTCCTGCGCCGAATGGCTTAAACACGTATCTGGATGCCGGACAGATCTCGGTAAGCGGGGCGGTGGGCCCGTATCAGCTGTACTCGGCGCAGACCGGCCAATACAGCCTTAGCTTCTTGCCGGGCGCCACTAGTTCGCCCGGATTGATAACCGACGGCACCGTGCTTGGGCCGGGCACTTACAACTTCACCGGCGCGGGCGGCGCCGCCGTCGGCGCTTTCACGGTAGCTATCGATTATGTAAACACGTTCCAGTGGGACCAGCAATCCTCTGTCAACTCCATCGACCGCAGCCAGCCGTTCACCTTCAACTGGACTGGTGGAACAGCCGGTGGGATAGTGGCCATGTCAATAACGTCTTCGCTGGCGCCGGGACCCGAGGGAAGTATTGGAGCTGCCGTTTTCTGTTACGCGGACGGCACGGCGGCATCGTTCACCATCCCGGCACCGCTGCTTGCCGCCTTGCCGCCCAGTTATACGGATGCCAACGGCAATCCGCAAGGCTCGGTGGGGATTTACCAGAACATCGCCGGACCGTCCTTCACCGCCAGCGGCCTGGATCTTGGATACACAAGTTCGCAGGTTAGCTTTGCCAAGGGTATGGTCGCCATTCAGTGAATCAGGTGGCGCAAGCCTCCGGCTTGCCAAGCTATCCTGAGTGAGTGCCGAAGCCGCACGATCCATCCCTGTTCAACCAGGATCTCGCGCCCATCCCTATGGAGCACCGCACCTGGGGGCTCTACAACTACGTGTCGCTTTGGGTCGCGATGTCCGTCTGCATCCCCACCTACATGCTGGCGTCGGGATTGATCGCCGGAGGGATGAGTTGGTGGCAGGCCATTCTGACCATCCTGCTCGGCAATCTGATCGTCTTGATTCCCATGCTGCTCAACGCGCACGCCGGTACGCGCTATGGAATTCCGTTTCCAGTTTTCGTCCGTGCGGCGTTTGGAGTGAAAGGCGCAAATGTTCCGGCCGTGCTGCGAGCGCTGGTGGCTTGCGGATGGTTCGGAATCCAATCCTGGATCGGCGGCCAAGCGATTTATTCCATGTTGCAGATTTTGTGGCCTGGCGTAGCTTCATTCCCAGCCGGCATGTGGATCTGTTTCTTCGCATTCTGGGCGCTCAACATGTACGTGATCTATCGCGGCATCGAAACCATCAAGGTTCTGGAAGGCATCGCCGCGCCGTTCATGCTGGCCGTCGGACTGCTTCTGCTGTGGTGGATCACGAGCAAGGCCGGAGGATTCGGGCCAGTGTTGAGCTCGCCCGGGAAATTCAAAACCACCGGGGAGTTCGTAAAGTTTTTCATCCCCTCGCTCACCGCCATGGTAGGATTTTGGGCCACCGTCGCGCTGAATATTCCGGACTTCACGCGCTACGCGAAATCGCAGAAGGCGCAAATGTTAGGGCAGGCTCTGGGATTGCCCACGGCGATGACGCTATATTCATTCATCGGCGTGGCAGTGACCTCGGCATCCGTCGTACTGTTCGGCCAGGCCATCTGGGACCCGGTAGCGCTGCTCGGCCGATTCCATCAG
>JBEKJJ010000222.1:0-21192 GCA_050011295.1 Bryobacteraceae bacterium | reverse complement strand
CGTCAAGGTGGCTCAGGTTGTGCTCCGTCTGGCGGCGAGTGACAGCCTTCCGGCGCACCTGTTGATCGGCAGCGACGCGGTTCGCTTCGCCGGCGAAGCCGAGAAGACGCGGGAAGCTGAGGCCGCACAGTGGCGGCAGATGAGTTTGTCGACAGATGTCGACTCTTCCACGGTTTTGCCGGACATGCGATTTTGACGTTACGGCCTGGGCGCGCATGGTAGAGGTGAGCACAAGAGAGTGAGAAAGGCATATACTTCCTCACGCCGTGAGGCAAGAATGGATATCCTGGCACAGTAGGAGTTCATCCTTATGAAGCTGAAAGCTCTATGGATATTATTGGCCTTTGTCCGGGTGATGAGCGCGGACGTAATCACGTGTAACGCGGGCGCGACTTCCGTCCCTGTCTTCGCAACGTCCAGCGTCTCCGGGGCAGTTGGCGATTACACCCTGGATTGTACCGGCGGGACCCCGGTGTTGCCGCCCAATCCCATCCCTGAGATAAACGTCACCGCCTTTATGAACGTGTCGATACTCAACACAGGCGGTTGGGTTTTGTCGGACGGCGTGAACATGACTCCGGGCATACTCGGACCCAGCAACGTGATCGAGTTCATCGGCGTGCCGTTTAATCCACCGGGAACCGGGAGTGTTGTTTTCACGGTCGAGAATATCTCTGTCAATCCGAGCGCAGAAGGACCTGGTTTCCAATTCATGGAACTGGCGGAGGTATCCAATACCATGTCGTTCGGCATCACGAACTCTGAGCAACTGGTCGGGGTGAACGCCGTCCCTGAGCCGGTCACACTGGTGTTCGTTGGTTTGGGCATGAGCGCGATGTGGTTAGCGCGGAAGCACCGCTAGTTAGCAAAAGTCCGGCCCGTCCACCGGGGAAGCCAATAACAAGCCGATGCAGATTTAGCTGCGAATCGTATCCCATGGATGCCCGCGAGCTTCCGTCATCTGGCCGTGAAGCAATGTGCAGGACTGCGCTGGTCCGCTGACAGCGCTTCCTCTACTGAACGTTAAGATAATCCCATGCAGTCGATCGAAATCGACCCCGAGCTGAATCGCATTGCTCTCGCCGAGGCCGCCAAACTATACCCCGAGTTCGCCGACCATGCCTCGCACGTCATCGCACGACCGCTCGCGCAAGGATTCGCGTGGCAACTCGTGTGGAAGGGTGCGCCGCCCGCCGGGCAGCAAGCGTGGGAATTTCAAAACGCAGCGATCCGGGCGTACAAGAGATTGGCGGGCGTCGGGGAGTAGGGCTAGACCACGAATCTGTACATATTTTTCGACCCAATGTGAGGCTCCAGACGGCCCCGCTCAAATCTGAAATTTCCCTCCGCCGAGAGGCCGCGCGGATGAGCCGTCGGCGATGACCAGAACAATCACTTCGGTGGTTTGGTGACTTTCCGTCCAAGTGGCTCCACTAGCTTCCGGTAACCCCGTTTTTCAACGGCCCCCGTCTCGCTACCCGGCGGGGCTACTCCTTCGCCAGTTTCACCTTGCCAGGTGCATAAGCGCGGAGGATGTTCCTGAATGCCGCAACATCTGCTTGAGAGAGCTGACTCTTGGGTATGACTTCGAATCCAGCCGGTTTAAAGTAAATTAGAATGGCGTGACTTATCTCTGAGACGCCTTTGACCATCGGCCAGCGAATCGTCGCGTTCGAATATTCCCCAGTGAACTCAATCCCCTGCTCGGACACGGCAAGCGTCATCGGACTACCGAAGTTCGGTGTCTTCATGACGGCACGCGTCTGAATTAAAGGGAGCCCCAAAAATAGAAAGAGGCCGAAAAGGAAGAGGCCGAACCCAGCGTTCAAGTTGACTGGCGTTTCCGCTGGGTCGAGGATCGCCCACACTATTGAGACCGCACCGATAATTGGCAGCAGGAGCGCAGACCACATCTGTCGAATTGTGTGGCGAGCTAAGGCCGAGAACACGTCGGAACGGGTCAGCCGGAACTTGACGGTAACTTCATCGGACTCGTCGGCCATGTGCTGGACGTACTATGCTACCGCATGTTGGGACGGGTGCGATAAATGGCGTTGTGGGAAACTGGGCTCACTAGACACTTGGCTGCATAACGCGCGTCGCTGATATGTGGCATGTCAAATGGACGGACCGCCTGACGCCGCAGAGTTTATGGACTGAGGCAACATGACAGTCATCCTGACCGCTCGGATTCTGGCGCTGATCGAAGACTCAGGGGCTAGTCAAGTGGAAATTTTCAGCGCTCTAGGAGCCGTGAGGGAACTCTTCCAAGCAATGCCGATATCTCTAGCCACATCGGAGGAAGAAGTTTCTCCTTCTCCTCGCGCCTAGCATCCCGCGTTTCCATCTTCATCAGGATAGTCAGGATATTCTCCAGTGAGTGGGCCAAACGTTGTAAAGCGTTAACAACCTGTCCCGCCATTTGATCAGTCATTGATTGCCGCCTCCTAAGCGGTTTGGACAGCATATCGACGGTCTTCCCGATAAATTTTCCAGAAGATTGGGTTAAAGGTTGGAGATTTTTTGCCGTACTGCTTTATCATGCGCTGCTGTGAGCGCCATCGGCCCGCTGCCGCGCCGTGGGCCTAGCGCCGAAGCTTTTACAAGCTTCGGCTCTCGATAACCGATTTTATGCCGAGAAGATTCCGGACCGTGTACACTTACTAAATCGACTTGCAGCCATGGGTCAATGCGAACAACCCCTCCGAGCGGCTCTGGTCGCGATTGCCGCCCGTCTGCTCCTTACCAGGGGATGGGTGGCAATCGTCTTTTAGCCTTTTGATGCTTTCTTCTTCGTCTTTTTCTTCCCAGTTGGATTCGCCCCTGGCCCGGGCATGTCCGCGGTGGGCTTGTCGGCGGACGACGTGCGGGACCGGTTGGCGAACGCGCAGGCGGTCCTTGACCGGCTCGACAACGTGCTCGCAAGAGGCAGCGACCTCCAGCACGCCGCGAACGCCGTCCTGATCGCGGCGAGGAAATCGACAACCAACTACGCCAAGCGCGGACGGACGCGACCCAGTATGAGGCGACCACGAACAGCCTGCTGGCGCGGCTCCCGGAACTGATCCAAGACAGAGGCTACTTCCTCTTGGGGTCCGCTCACATTTTCAGACATGGAGAACTTGCGTTTCACACTTTGCCTTCTGTTTCTAAAGTTACCGCGCTGGCGCGAATCAAGCCAAGATCTTTTGGGACGCGCCCGCGCGCTCGGCGCGCGATCGCCGGCAAATTGGTACGTGCTGCGATGGGGCTCTTCAAAGATGTCCGGGACCCCAACATGGACAGACCTGTCAACAAACGCGACCTGTCAACAAGAGAGAACGGAGAAAACGGGCCTGAATGCGCTCAACCGGAAGCGTTCAACAAGGCGTGCGCAGGTTTCTCTGTTGAAACTGGAAAGACACGCCGGTGCTAAGAATCTGCGAAGTCTTGGGGATACAAGCGTACGGACCGGCGGTTCGATGCTGTCAACAAAACAGAGAGGTCATTTCGAACGACAGAGTTATGGCTCCCCGGCACGGATTCGAACCGCGTCGAAGGCATCAAGGAGCTTTGCGAAAAATGAACAAGACTGCGCCGCTTGAGATTCGGTTCCAGCTTCGAGCGAAGCCATGCGTCACGATTGATGAGCCGGCCGAACGCCCGGGAAGGGGCCGGTTGCCACAAATCACCCGGGTCCTTGCCCTCGCGATTCACCTTGAGCAATTGATCCGTCGGGGCGAGGCCAAGGACTATGCGGACATCGGGCGGCTCAGTTGCCTCTGCCGTGAGCGTGTCAGTCAAATCATGCGGCTGAACTACCTGGCACCCGACATCCAGGTCGAATTGCTTTACCTGCCTCCCACCCCCACGGGCCGCTACCCCATCAGCGAGACCGCGGTCCGGAAGATCGCGAACATCCTCTCGTGGGCCGACCAGCGCCGCGAGTGGGCCGCGCTCAAGAACCGGCACCACGTCGGCTAGCCAAGAGCTCTGGCGGATTTCATTGAATCCAGACTCGCTCACATGTGCCCGGTGAAGGCAATCGGGTACGTTCGTATTTCTACCGACAACCAAGCCGACCGAGGGGTGTCGCTCGATGGCGCAGACCGAGAAGATTCGCGAGATGGTCGTTGCCCGGCGCTGAGGGAGATCCACCAACTGCGACGAGGCGGTCTGCGGACCCGCCGTGGTTCCGCGTGGCGGCTGGAGCATGTAGCGAGAATCCTCAAGCAAAGCAAAGCAGCCCGCTAGCCACTCGTCCCTGGCGCAATTTGGTTCGCCGGTGTCACTTACTCCCCCAGCGCCAGGCCAAAAAACTTTGCGGAATATTGGCATTGGCCATTCACGTTTCGGGCGGTCACTTGGCGCTGTATGGTACTATCGCTGCGAGTCTCACCCTACACACCGAACCGGCGAACAATTTTGTTGGCCGGGCACCCTCTGCGCGCTGAGTTAACAACCAAACAAAGGAGTCAGGGTAATGTCAGAACATAATAACAAAGCTATCGTGCGCCGGATCGTTGAAGACCACTGGAACACGAAGAACCCGGCGCTGGTGGGCGAGTTGTTTGCTGTGAATTGTTCACTTCATACTCCGGACGGAGACCTCCAGGGGGTGAAAGGGGCAGCCGAGACTGACAGGGTGGCGATGCGCTACAGCTTTGCAGGTACGCACAAAGGAGCATTGGGCGCGATCCCTGCATCGGGCACCGAGTCACCGTGTCTGGAATCGTGATATTCCGTTTGGCGGGCGGCAAGGGTCCAACCCCGGTAGAGGGACGAATGACAGGGATTAGCGCTTATCGTAACGCTGAACCAAAAGCACGATAATCGCGTGGTAGACGTTCATCCCGATGTGATGGATCAGTTCAAACGGTACACTTGGCCTGGAAACGTTCGCGAGTTGCGGAATGTGGTCCTAAGTCACAGATTTAGGACACTGCCTGAGTACGTAGGGCAAACACTCGCGTTTGTGTAGGGGAAATACTGACAAGGCAGTAAATAAAGGGTGGATCATTTTAACAGTCGCCATGTTATTATGGATCGGCTTTTCCTTGCGTGGTTCCGTTCGGACACTCGGGGCTTGGAATTATCCCTTCGCGTGGAGGTCTGGAACTCTGCCAGCCGTGTGCGCTCCCCACCGGTGTGGTCATAAAATGTAGCGTCCTTTCAACGAACACTTTGCGATTCCGGTCAAGAGAAGAGAACCGCAGCGATGCTTATTGCTCACGCTCGCGCTCTGGGGGCTGCGAATGCCTTCTGAAGCCGCCCTGCCTGGCTTCTACGATTACCGCCTTGTCGCTTTGTCAGTACTTCTGGCGATGGTGGCCTCTTATGCCGCGCTCGATCTCGCCGGACGAATCACCTCTGCGCGAGGGCCTGTAAGATCCATTTGGCTAACGGGCGGCGCGGCGACCATGGGGCTCGGCATCTGGTCGATGCACTACGTTGGGATGCTGGCTTACAGCCTTCCCGTCGTAGTCCTCTATGATTGGCCAACTGTGTTGGTTTCTTTACTGTCGGCGGTGCTCGCATCGGCCATCGCGCTGTGGGTGGTGAGCCAGAAAGAAATGGGCCCGCTTCGTACTATCGTTGGGGGCGTCCTAATGGGGATCGGAATAGCAGCCATGCACTACATAGGCATGGAGGCTATGCGGCTTCCGGCGATGTGCCGTTATTCTGTCGCAATCGTGTCTTTATCGGTTGTTCTTGCCATCGGCATTTCGTGGATAGCGCTTTGGCTGACATTCCATCTGCGCGATGAGACCGTCGCCAGGGGCTGGCGTAAGCTGCTGGGCGCCATTGTGATGGGGGCAGCAATTCCCGTCATGCATTACACCGGCATGGCTGCGGCGACGTTTATACCGATGGCGACGATGGGATCGCTGACCCACTCAGTGAAGATTACCTCGCTCGACTCGGTGGTGATTAGCACCTTCACGATGACAATACTGGGCTTGACAATCCTGGCGTCGCGAGTGGACCGGAGATTTACAGCACAGGCCTTCGAACTCCGGCACCTGACAGAGGATGCCGAGGTGGCGCGAGAAAACCTCTCGCACACGCAGGAACGCTTAGCTCTTACGCTCCGTTCGGCTGGGATCGCCGTTTGGAGTTGGCGGATCGCGGCGAATATCGTCGAGGCGGATGAGAATTGCTCAGTCCAATTCGGCCTTCCGATCGGCCAGTTCCCGAAAACCGTAGAGGAATTTGCAGCGTGCGTGCATCCGGAGGATCGCGAGCGCGTCCAGCAAGAGGTGGCCGCTTCCATCGAGCACGGCGCAGAATACTCAACGGAATTCCGCATAGTGTGGCCGGAAGGCGCCGTGAGGACTCTGTCTACCCGCGGAAAAGTCTATTACGGCCAAGGCGGACAGCCTGAGCGGCTCACCGGCGTCACCTGGGACGTGACGGAACGCAGGGAAGCGGAGGAGAACCTGCGCGCCACCTCCCAGAGACTGGTGGCGGAGGGGAAGTTCCGTGAATTGCTGGAAGCGGCGCCAGACGCGGTGGTGGTTGTGAATCGCGAAGGAAAGATCGTCCTGGTGAATACGCAGGTGGAGAAGCTGTTCGGGTACAGGCGAGAGGAGCTGTTGGGACAGACCATTGAGATGTTGTTGCCGGAACGCTTTCGGGGCAAACATCCGGAGCACCGCGCGGCGTTTTTCGCCGACCCTCGGGTGCGGCCCATGGGGGCTGGGATGGAACTACACGCGCTGCGCAAGGACGGCGTGGAATTCCCCGTGGAGATCAGTCTGAGTCCACTGGAAACCGAGGAGGGTTCGCTGGCTTCCAGCACCATTCGAGACATTACGGAACGAAAGCGCGTGGAACGGGGCCGGGAGCAACTCGCCTCCATCGTGGACTACTCGGATGACGCCATCATAGGCAAATCGCTGGAGGGAATAATTCTCAATTGGAACAAAGGAGCCGAGCGGCTCTACGGCTACTCGGCCGAGGAGGTAATAGGCAAACCGATCTCGATCCTGCTTCCGCCAGACCGCCCGGACGAGTTACTCGAGATCGTATCGAAACTCCAGAAGGGCGAAATTACTAATGAGGAAGCGGTGCGGCGGCGAAAGGATGGCACGCTGATTGACATCGCGCTCACGGTTTCTCCGATCAAGAATTCCCGTGGCGAAGTGACGGCGGCATCAGCTATTGCGCGCGACATCAGCGAGCGAAAGCGGGCGGAATCTAAGTTCCGGGGGTTGCTCGAAGCGGCGCCGGATGCCGTAGTGGTGGTGAATCCAGAGGGGGACATCGTCCTGGTCAATACGCAGATGGAGAAGCTGTTTGGATACGCG
The DNA here is from genome assembly GCA_050011295.1 of Bryobacteraceae bacterium. GTDB lineage: Bacteria > Acidobacteriota > Terriglobia > Bryobacterales > Bryobacteraceae > Palsa-89. The sequence continues at coordinate 13,903 of JBEKJJ010000222.1, read as the reverse complement.
CGAGAAGAACTGGTGGGGCAAACCATTGAGATGCTGGTGCCGGAACGCTTCCGGGACAAACATCCCGGGCATCGCGACGTTTTTTTCGCCGACCCGCGGGTGCGAAGCATGGGCGCTGGCGTGGAATTATACGGGCTGCGCAAGGATGGAACCGAGTTTCCGACTGAGATCAGTCTCAGCCCGCTGGCGACCGACGAAGGCATGTTGGTTTCCGCCGCCATTCGCGACATCACCGAGCGGCGGGCAGTTGAGGATGAGCTGCGAAATAGCCGCGCCGTGCTGCAGGGACTTTTTGAGTCGTTACCCGCCCTGTTCCTCATTCTTACGCCGGACCTGAAGATCATCTCAGTGAGCGACGCGTATCTTAAGGCAACGATGACTAAGCGCGAGGACCTGGTCGGCCGCGGCGTCTTCGAGGTTTTCCCCGACAATCCCGAGGACCTGACCGCTACGGGGGTCTCTAAATTGCGCGCGTCCTTCGACCGGGTGTTCCAGACCGTCGCTCCAGACACCATGGCCATCCAGAAATACGATATCCGGCGGCCCGACGGCGTCTTCGAGGAACGGCACTGGAGTCCGATCAACTCCCCCGTGCTGGGGCCGGACGGCCGGATCATGTATTTGATCCATCGCGTTGAGGACGTGACGGAGTTCGTTCGGCAAAAGTCGCAACCCAAGAGCGTCGAACCGCTCACGCTTATGGAGCAGATGGAAGCCGAGATTTTCCGCAACTCGCAGCAGTTGCAGGCCGCCAACGCGCAATTGCTGCAAGCCAAGGCGGACGCGGAGGCGGCCAACCGGGCCAAGAGTACGTTTCTTTCAACCATGTCTCACGAGATCCGTACCCCGATGAACGCCATTCTCGGCTATGCCCAGTTGATGTTGCGGGATCGTGACCTGGGGGCTGACGCGAAGGCGAATCTTAAGATTATTGGCCGAAGCGGGGAGCATTTGCTAGCCCTCATAAACGATGTTCTGGATATGTCCAAGATCGAGGCTGGGCGCACCGAACTCACTCCGGTTACCTTCAACCTCTTGCGGACGTTCGACGATCTCGCCGCGATGTTTCGGTTGCGTGCCGAGGCAAAGGCGCTCCGATTCGAAATGCTGGTGGATGGGCAATCCGTGGCTTACGTTGTCGCCGACGAAGGCAAGATTCGCCAGGTGCTGATCAATCTGCTCGGAAACGCAATCAAGTTTACGCAGGTTGGTCATGTCAAGTTGAAGGTCACTTTGGAGGAAAGGAAGAGCGGTCAACTGTGGCTGTTGGCGAGGGTTGAGGATACCGGATTGGGGATCGCGGAGGAGGACCAAAAGAAGTTATTCGCGTCCTTCAGCCAAATCAGGAGCGGTCTTGACAGCCTTAAGGGAACCGGTTTGGGGCTGGCCATCAGCCGCCAATACGCGCGCCTGATGGGAGGCGATATCGCGGTTACCAGCAGCCTTGGTAACGGCTCAGTGTTCCGGTTCGAGATGCCGATCGGGCGCGGCGAGGCGGGGGTGGCGCTGAAGACAAGTCCGGCACGCCGCGTGGTTGCCTTACGAGCGGGACAAGAAGCTCCCAAGATCCTAGTGGTCGACGATCACCCCGACAACCGCGATTGGCTGATGAAACTACTGCGTTCCATTGGCTTCTCCGTGCAAGGCGCGGATAACGGGGAGTCAGCCATCCAAAGCTGGGGGGAATGGAGCCCACGGTTGATTCTGATGGATGTGCATATGCCGGTAATGGACGGGATTGAAGCGACTCGAAGAATAAAGTCAGAATCTCGCGGGAAGCAGACGGTTATCGTTGCCTTGACGGCTAGCGCCATGGATGAAGACCGTCGAATCGTGTCTGAAAGCGGGGCCGACGATTTCCTGTCGAAACCTTGCCATGAAGACGAACTCATGGAGAAGATGCGGACGCTTCTAAACATCGCGTTTGATTACGAGGAAGTGAGTGGGGCCGAGGACGAATCTCATCCCGGGGTAGCGGCCCTCAGCGCGGATAGGCTCGGGCACCTGCCACGGGAGCTAATCAAAGAAATCCGTCGTGCGACTTTGAGTGGTAACAAGAAACTTCTGAATGAGCTGATCCTGAAGGTGCCCGAGCGTGATTCCGCGCAAGCTCTCCAGGAGCTTGCCGACAAGTACGAATACGATGCCATCACGCGATTGATGGAGGAAGTGTGGCGCCCTTGACAGAGCAGGCACTGCCTCAAGGCAACATCATGGTGGTGGATGATAATCCCGCGAACCTGAAGCTATTGGAGGACATGCTTCGTCAGCGCGGGCACGAGGTACGGTCGTTTCCGCTGGGTAGGCTGGCGCTTCGAGCGGCGGAACAGGAGCCGCCTGACCTGATTTTGCTGGACATCAATATGCCGGAAATGAATGGCTACGAAGTGTGCCAACAGCTGAAATCGAGCGCGCTCCTCTCTGAGATCCCCGTGATTTTTCTCAGCGCTCTGAACGCGACCGAAGACAAGGTAACGGGGTTTCGATCGGGCGGAGCCGATTACGTCTCCAAGCCATTCGAGTTCCAAGAAGTGCAGGCCCGCGTAGAGACGCACCTCAAGTTGCGCCGCGCCCAACAGGCAGAGCGCGATCTGCTGGAGAGGACGCTCGGAGGCGCCGTCGGGACTTTTTTGGAGTTAGTCCAGATTACATCGCCAGTGCTGGTCTTGCGGTCACATTCTATTCGGGATATCGTTCTCTGCATCACCAAGCGAATGGGGCTTAGGGATGCATGGCAATACGAGCTTGCCGCGATGTTGTGTTTGGTGGGCTGTATCGTGCTGCCCACCGAGCTTTTCGAAAAGGCGTACGGGGGCCAGGAGCTCTCGCCCGACGAGGAGCAGATGTTTCGCGCCCACCCGGAGGTCGCCGCCAGCCTTCTTTCCAACATTCCGCGGCTGGAAGTAATAGCCGAGATGATTCGGAAGCAACACAAACCTGATGCAGAACTGTCCTCCACGGAGCCATCCAGACAAGGCGCTCTCATGCTCCATCTAGCATTGGAACTGGACCGAAGAATCTATCAAAACGTCGATTCTCGCTCCGCAATCGCTCAGCTCAGGGTATCGGGCCGATTCAACGGCCGCATGCTGGACGCGCTAGACGACTATTCTCCAACGAAGGGAGAGTTCGAAGTGCGGCAACTACTGATTCGAGAGCTTCGCTCCGGGATGGTCCTGGATGAGGATATTTTTACCGCCCAAGCGAATCTCCTGGTTTTCAAGGAAGGAATGGTTCTCAAGCCCCTTTGGATTGAGCGCCTCGAGAATTTTGCAAGAACCACCGGCGTCCAGGAGCGGGTGCGCGTTCGGATTCCAAAGCTCGCTGGTATGGTCCGATTATCGAAGCTCGCTTATGGCCTTTCCGGAAACGAACCAAAGAAAGGATAAATGTTTTCACTAAACATAGGGTGGAGACAAGTTTGGACGACGGGCATCCGAATCGGTTGTCGAGAGAATGTTCGAAAGCCTAAGGCTGAGAAATCTTCAGGCTCGTGCAACAGGAGGCCTACCCTTACATGCGAGACCATTCCTTGGACGTAGCGAACATCCTAATCGTGGATGACGATGCAGCCAACCTAAAGCTTTTGGAAGACATGCTCCGGCAGCAAGGGTATGAAGTGTATTCGTTTCCAAGGGGCAGGCTGGCGCTTGCAGCGGCGGAACAGAAACCGCCTGACTTGATTTTGCTGGACATCAACATGCCGGAAATGAATGGCTACGAATTGTGCGAACGACTCAAGTCCACCGCGGCGCTTTCAGACGTCCCAGTCATTTTCCTCAGCGCTCTTAGCGAAATAGAAGACAAGGTGAAGGCCTTCCAGTATGGTGCGGTGGACTACCTATCCAAGCCTTTCCGATTCGAAGAAGTTAATGCCCGAGTGCAAACGCATCTCAAACTGCACGAGCTCCAGCGGGCCCTTAAGCTGCAGAACGAACGCCTGGAGGAGGCTGTGGCCACGCGCACACAGGAACTTGCCGAAGCTAGCCGGCGGTTAACAATCCTGGACCGTTCGAAGAGCGATTTCCTGAAACTCATCTCGCACGAATTTCGCACTCCCCTGAACGGTATTCTTGGGGTCGGCGAGCTTATTTTAGACGCAATGCCTGCTACCGAGGAGAACAACGAGCTCCAAGAGATGTTTAAACGGTCTCGCCGAAGAATTCTCTCGATACTAGAGGATGCTTTGCTCCTGACACAAATCGATGTCCATAGCGACCAGTTCAGATCTGCCCCGGTTTCCTTATCTACCGCGTTGAGGCGGGCAACTGAAGGCACGACCGAGTTCGCCGAATCCAAGGAGGTGATAGTGACCACGCCATCGGCCGACATGGGTCTGATACTCGCGGACGAGAACTTGCTGGTAAGAGCCTTGCAGGCGCTGATCGAGACCGCTGTTAAATTCTCCGAAAAGGGCGGGGTCGTCGGGCTGTCAAGTGAGGTTGCGGCCGGTTCACGAAGAATCATCATCGAGAGTCAGGGAAGGACGGTCCGCGATGCTGCCCTCGGGAAATTCTTCGAACTTTTCTCGATTGGCGAGGCACTCACACCCGGCGGGGACTTGGGGGTTGGCCCTCCCTTGGCATACCGCATTCTCTCGTTGTTTGGCGGTTCGGTCAGCATTGCGAACCGGGATACGGCTGGAATACGATTGACCATAACGCTAAGGAATGCTACACCGAACGACGATCCCCTTCAAAAGGGAGGGAAAGCTTCTGAAAACGATCCGTGAGCAGACGCAGATCCTGTGTTCGAAGCCTGTTTACTGCAAGGTGGGCCTGTTCATTCGGGCCCCCGGGCCCGGGATGAATCGGCAGGTTGGACTCGCTAGTTAAGGCAATAACTACGTTGACAAATCCAGTGGCCTAGGTTGCTATTTTGTGGCGTGACAGGTCAAGCTTTTACTAGAAGTGAATGAGGTCTGGGCCTCGACCACGCTTGGCGAGTCCCTCTTCCAGCAGGATCGGGCCGACGTATCCTAGTTGCGAGGGCCACGATCCGGTTCGGCGACATACGTTCTCAAGCCAAGTTCCCCGACGACAAAAAGTTGAATGTCGTGTCGAGCGAAATATCGTAGCGAATACATCGTGCCAGTGGTTCCAGGTCAGATACCGTTCTCCGGAAGACAATAAGCGTGTTAGCCACACGGTGGGCCTGTCCGATCGGGTCCCCGAACGATTGACAGATTCCATTCCATTAGTTAACACGATCAGCCGTCATTTCAGCGTTCGGTGGCTCGGCATTCGGCACCCCATTGAGACTGATCAACTCCTCTGGAATCAATGCAGCAGTATCCTGTTGATCCGCAGGCGACCGCTTGAACGCCGCGCAGGTCTTCGTGTTAACTAGCCGGTAGACCACTCAATTCGTTCGGGGACCCGAGGAAATTGGCGGCGCGGTGTTTTTCTGGGCTGTTAACGACAGGGTGGACCTGGTCGTTCGGGTCCCCGGATGAATCGAGTGGACCACTGGCCAGTTAACACGCCAGCCGTTAACGACAGGGTGGGTTCGTTCATTCGGGTGCCCGAACGAACGAGCCCTCTCTCCAGTTAACACACTCACGTTCACGATACGTCGAGAATGCTGAAAGGGACCCGGCAGCGTCCGCATGTTTTAACTGGCAGGTGGAATGGAAACAAAGATAAGGAACAGAAGCCGTCCGGTCGAGATGGGAGCCGGGCGGCTTCTTTACGTTAGGCGGGAACGCGATAAGCTCGCTCTCCATCCTCGCGCTTGGCTGAAATAACCTTGAGACGCATCTTGGCTTTGACAGCTCCGCTTAGAAAGCCTCGAACCGAATGGGCCTGCCAGCCGGTGGCCTTGGTAAGCTCGGCGAGCGAGGCGCCGCCGGGGCGCTTCAGCAAGCGCAGGATCTTGGCGGTTTTGGTGCCCGGCCGGATCGCGGATCTGGGGCGTCGTTTGCCGCCAGCGATGGCGTTGGCCTGCTTGGCGCGTTTCGGTGCCACGCGGCCACGCGTCGTGACCGCAGCTTGGGTGGAATCGTTGGCCGGCCTTTGAGCCGGCTCGGGTATCGATGTCATTGCAAATCTCCTTTGTTACGGCAGGTTGCCGCAGGTGAGCCATTCATCCCTCGGTTTGCTCCCGAATGCAAGTCGAAAAATGTTGCGAGCAAAATTATGAGGCGATGGAATGGCGATGCCTAGGAAGGGTCGAGCCGGCTCGGCTTAACGAGCGGATTCAGAGCGAGCCGATTTGCGGGATTTGGTCCGAGCGAGCACGGCCAGCAAGCGCCGTTCCTGGCGGCGTGCCGCCCGTTCGTTCAAGATCGCTTGGCGTGCCAACTCCAGGTCCTCGGCAGTTAGCGAACTGAAGAACAGCCGCACCGGATTGAGGTCGCAATCCCGGCGCGCAGCCAGCTCCCGATGGAGCTGCTCCCCCACATTCTTCATCTCCTGTTCGTCCAGTGATATCAAGAACAGACGTAGAATCCGCCAGTGGCGGCTCTCCAAAGCTTCGTGCAAATGCCGGCCTCCTATGGTTCCGCTCGGCACAGAACCAATGTCATTCATCCCTCGACCAGCCGTGGAATGGAAGGACAAACTGTGGGTTCAAAAGGTCGGGGAAGGAAAAGGCGAGGTTAGCCGCGCCGGCTCAGCAGCTCGCCGAATAGTTCGCGCTGGCGCTTCCAGCGTAGTTCGCGAGCGATATCTCGTAAATGACGTTCAGTGATCAGTCCAGCGTACTCGCGAGATAGAAACAAGATATATTCCTGAATCTCGGGCGCCAGTTGACCCAGAAGCACGATCTGGGCAATGCGAGCCGGCGAGATCCGCGCCCGTCGCGCCAGTTCACCATAGTCCGACACCAGACCAGATTGCACCATGGCTTCCAGTTTGTGGGCCAGAGCCACCAGCCTCGCCACCCGCGGCGGGCGGCCTATCGGATCTTTTGCCCCAGCTATTGGGAAGGTCGGAAGTGTCCGGCTGCGCCGGATGGGAAGCTTGTATTCAAAAGTCAATGCTGGGCCTCCTGAAAAGTGCCATTCAAAGCTTGTAACCGCACCGAGACCGTACCGCTGCCACCCTCATATCCGACACTTTCGACCAGCGCTGGCACTAGTCCGGCGGGATCGTGAAGGAACGCCTGCCAGTCGCGGGCGGGAAGATGGAGGGCACGTCGCATTGCCTCCGAGTTCAGACGGACCCGCAGTTGGCCCACCAGGGATTCCTCGATCAGTTTGGCTGAGACTGCTTTGGTAGGGCAAGACTTCCAGCCATTCTGCCGTGCCTGGTGGCAGACATAATAGCGGTAGCGCCGCTCTCCTTTCATCGAATACGTAGCTACCATGGGACGCTGACAGCTTTGGCAGAACAGCAATCCTGCCAATAGCGCCTTCTGCTCGCTGCGAGTAGACTCGGTCTTGGGGCGCTGCCGGTCCCGAAACTCGACCTGGATCTGGTCCCACAGTGCGGTGTCAACGATGGCCGAATGTTCACCTTGATAGACCACACCGCGGTAGTTCACTTTTCCGGCATAGGTCGCATTCGTAAGCAGCAATCGCAAGGAGGCCTTGGTGAAAGGGCGTCCCGTGTGACGGCGTCCCTTCTTGGACTTCCACACCTTGGTGGTCCAGCCACGGCGAGCGAGTTCGGCCACCACCGTGTGGAGCGAACGATGTCGCCGGTAAAGCTCGAAGATCTCGCGCACACGCTGCGCTTCTTTGGGGTTGACAACCAGACGTCCCCCGCCCGGGTCCACGTCATAGCCGAGCAGGGGCGTGCCTCCCACCCACTTGCCCTTGCGCCGTGCGGCCGACATCTTATCGCGAGTTCGTTCACTGATGATCTCGCGCTCGAACTGCGCAAACGAGAGAAGAATATTCAGCGTCAACCTGCCCAGCGAGGTGGTGGTATTGAACTGCTGGGTAACCGAAACGAAGCTGACCGAGCGTTGGTCAAAGCGGTCCATCAGGCGCGCAAAGTCGAGTAGGGACCGGCTCAACCGGTCCACCTTGTACACCACTACGCAGTCCACCTGGTGAGCCTCCACATCGGCCAGCAGCCGTTGTAGGGCGGGCCGGTCGAGCGTGCCTCCACTGAAGCCGCCGTCGTCGTAGCGTTGGGCCAGTAAACGCCAGCCTACCTGTCTTTGACTGGCGATATAGGCTTCGCCCGCCTCGCGTTGCGCATCCAGCGAGTTGAACTCCTGGTCCAGGCCTTCTTCGGTGGATTTGCGAGTATAAATGGCGCAGCGTATCACTCGTTGCTTCGTCGCCGTGGTGGTGAGGTCGCCGGCCCGGATCTCCTCCTCACTCATGGCGGCGCTCCGTGAGACCGAAGAACAGCAGACCATTCCAGCGCGTGCCGGTGACTTGGCGGGCGATGGCGCTCAGCGACCGATAGAACTGGGAATCATATTCAAAGCCGTTTTCGAGAACCTTGACCATGATCTCCCGGCCCTGATGGCGGCGCCGGAGCAAGGTGCCAATGGGGGGCACTCGCGAATCGCGCCGGAGGCCTGACCCAACCGTGTGAACCGGAGCGTCGCCAGCCGCAGGTTCAGTTCGTAGCCCATGGGGCGCTTGCCTGCTCAAATCGGATTCGCCGGCGATCTCGGCAATGCGGCGGCGCACCGGTTCACTCAAATCTCCCTCGGCCTGAGCCTGCAACTGCCAGGCGATGCGTCGCACCAGGTACTGCTTGTGAGCGACCTTGGCTTGCTGGCCGAACACTTCCCGGTACTTGATTCTGAGAACTGGGATGGTCGAACGCGACAGCTTTTGAATCTGCCGGCCTATCGGGTCATCCATGGTTTTCGATTCCTCTCTGGCAGCGTTAACCACACTTCCATGGACGCTCTGTGGGGCCCGGAAAGCAAGTCGAAAACGGCTCCCTCTCCGGCTAGTGATCGGGCCGGGTCTAGGCGATATAACGAGCGTCGTAGCCGCCCGCCGGACGGATGCCGAACTCGGCTTCGCACAGGTAGCCAAGCGCATCGGAGACGTGGGTGAGCTGCGAATCGCAGTCCTGGTCGAGCACTGAGCTACCGGCCTTCCAGACCACGCGCTCCAGGTCTTTAATAAGGTACTTGCAGCGAGCATCAAGGAACAGCTTGGATTGTCCCAATGCGTTCTGCAGCACCCCGTTCACTGCCGCTACTCGGTCCCGAACGGCCGGATTGCGATGCTTGTACTTGAAACTTACCCGGAACTCCCCGCTGTGCCGCTCGAAGAACTCTCGAACCGTCTGCCAGTCGCTTTCAGCGCCTGCATTCGCGGTTTGCCGCTTGCTGCCGGTCGCATCCCCGTATACGTTCACCAGCCGTTGTCCCCCACGCCGGTATCGCTCCGTCCGGTTATAAAACTCTTCGCACGCCTGAGGTGTCGAACAGTTCGGGATGAACAGCTCGTCGAGCACGTGCACCACAGCCGAACGCATACCACTCAGCATCTCCATCCGATTGGTGGTGTCGATCACTTGCGCGATCACCGAGCACATTGGATTGATGTTGAAGTCCAAGCTCCACGAGATCGGATACAGCGGGTCGAACTCGACCTCCTTCACATTCCGTTTCCGATCGAAAGCGTAATACACGGTACCGCCGGTCATGTTCTCGAAGCTGGCCTGAAACTCCTGGCGGTAGGTGCGCTCATCCAGCTCCCGTGCGGCGCTTTCCAGCTCCTCGCTAGAAACATTCCCGCCTTGCTCGGTAGTGAACTGGAAGGTATTCCAATGGGGCTGGCCTTGCACTTTCTGGTACAGGTCGAAGAAATGATCGTATCCCCGGGGTGTGCCGATGAACAGAGCACGGCCCTGTTTGTCCGCTAGCGCCGGGCGTAGCACTTCGGTCCAAGCTTGGGGCGTAATGGATGCATACTCGTCCAGGATCAAAAAGTCCAGCCCGTCACCACGCAGGGAATCGTAATTATCAGCCCCGCGCAGGCAGATCGTCCCGCCGCTCATGAGCTCGATCCGCAAATCGGTTTCGTTGGGCCGCGCTGCCCAGTAGGGCCGCGTCATTTGCTTCAAAGGTTGCCAGACAATGCGCTTGGCTTGCTTATAGCTAGGGGCCACATACCAGGCCAGCCGTCCCGTGCCCCAGGCCCAGCGGCACAGCTCCACCATGGACAAATACGTCTTTCCAAAGCGCCGCCCTGCCACCAGAACCCGGAACCGGGTGTCGCAATTGAATACCGACCATTGCGGAGGTTTCAGTCGAATCATGGCTGCTCGACTCCGTTTTCTTTGGCCACTACAAAAGGCGGCGAGGGGAGCGGATTCACCGTCTGACTTGGACGTTCCTGCCAGCCGGCACGGACCTTCAACCAGAACAGAGTAGCTACCGGATGGTTGCCCGAGGTAGCCATTTTATAGAGGGTCTGAGTCACGCTCATGTTGGCCTCCAAAGCGCCTCGGTCCAGTTCCGTCCGGTAATGCGCTCTGAGCGTCTTCGTGGATCGGATTCCGATTCGGCGGGCGATTTCCTTTTGCGGTACGCCAAAGGCAGACAGGGACTTCACCAAGCGGCGCAGCTCGTCGGTAGGTTCAAGCCTCGGTCGTGGCATCTTCAACCCCCTCGTTCCGCTCGGCTGCAATCTCATCGAAACTTCGTCTGCTGCCTTCGAGCATCGCCCCCTTGCCGGTAAGTTTTTGCCAGCGTCCCACGACTACATCCACATAGCGTGGATCGATTTCCAACCCGTAGCAAATCCGGTCCATTGTCTCAGCAGCGATCAGCGTAGTCCCGGACCCGAGAAAAGGGTCGTATACCAACTCACCGCGCCGGGTGTGGTTCAGAATCGGTCGCCGCATCAGTTCCAACGGCTTTTGAGTGGGATGATCGAACTTCTCTTCTTTCGAGCCCCCCATGATGAACTTGGGCGACGCTACCTCCCACACCGTTGAGTTTTCGCCGGGCTTACCGAACCACGGGGCGTTTTTCTTCCGCACGTACCAGCACGGCTCGTGCTGGAACCAGTAGTGCGTTCGTGTGAGAACCGTTCGGCCCTTGTTCCAGATGATCTGCTGGTGATGATCGAAGCCAATGCGCAGCAGACCATTCAGCACCTCCCTTGTGAACTTGGAGGCATGCCAAATATAGCCTACCTGGAGACTCGGCACCAGTCCGAATGCCTCAGACCAATCGGCACGTGTATCGGACGATATCGTGGTGTTGTTGTGGCCCTCGGTGCGATGTTTCATATAACTGCCCTCAGCCGGCCCATGGCCGTTGAGTCCGGCCCGGTCCCTCCACTCAGAATCCAGGCCAATCCCATAGGGTGGGTCGGTGATCAGCACCGTGGGCGCCTCCGAGCCACACAAGCGTGTCACAGCTTCAGTTGAGGTAGCGTCGCCACACATAACGCGGTGTTTGCCGCACAGCCACAAATCACCCAGCTTCGACACCGGGCGATCGGGAACCTCAGCTACAGTGTCGGCGCCGGCTTCCAGTTCCGGGGAGAGAAGGAAGTCATCGATTTCATGCGCGTCGAAACCCGTCAACCTCAGATCGAAATCGAGATCCTTCAACTCCAGTAGTTCTAGACCAACCAGTTCGTCATCCCATTCGGCCCAGCCCACCGACCGATTCACCATTAGCCGAAACGCCTTGACCTGCGCATCCGTCCATTCATCGCACAGGATCACTGGCACCTCGGCTATTTCCAGCTTCTTGGCCGCCTTCAATCGCAGGTGACCATCGACCACTTCGCCGTCACTGCGGGCCAGAACTGGAACCTTGAATCCGAATTCCCGGATCGAACCTACCATTCGATCTACTGCTGGATCGTTCTTCCGGGGATTGCGGTGGTAAGGCTGAAGCTTCGTAATCGGCCAATACTCCACTTTCAACTCTCGCCCGGATTGCTCAAATGTATTCACCGTTGTCATAGGACTCTCCTTACTGAAAAGCGCTTTCTTAGAACTTCACATCATGCGCCTATGGTGCAGGACCCTGCGGGTAAGAGGTCAACGGTGAGAAGGTAAGGAAAAGTTCTTACCCTTGGGAAGTCATTGAGGCAATAGGCCTCATCCCTCGGAATACCGATTCGACCCGCTGCGAGATTGAGGATTCGTCCGATAGCTTCCCGTGACGCCAGCGCTGCATATCGGGCTTGTGGACATCGGCAGCGCTTCGAACTGCGCTGATGTAGCACTGGTTCTGTTTGATAAACCTCTGTAATCGTCGCTCGCGCATCTTTAAGGATTTGGCCCTACCCAATTTGGGTTTGGCGGCTGGACCCATCAAAAGCTTTCTGCCTTGCCATTCTGATATTGAGCCCTCCATCATCCGGAAAGCCGTCTTGAGGTTCATGAGTGGCAACCAGCGCTGTTGTTGTCCGTAGCGATGTACCATTCCGGGGATCATCTCCTCAAGAACCTTGTCAGGCGTTGCGGCGTGAACGACTTCCTCGGCGATGGCGTCATATGTCCGATGGAGATGCTCGCAGCCGAAAGCTGAATCACCAAGATAGTAGCCCTGCCGAACGTGGCCGTCAATGATGAGAAGTTTTCCCTTGAGTCGCCGCGCCAGCACCTCATCAATGTCTATGGACAAGCCAAGATCACGCAATTCCGCCAGCGAACAATCGCCCTTTTGTTTTCCTTGCATACAATTGTAGTTCTCTCCGTCGCAACTCACCTGGGTGTGAGTTGAATATTGTGTCTCCTGGCGGCGAGTTCGTGGAGCCCACTGGTACAATCGGCAACTCGGCCACCGTGGTTTACTCGGTCATCCCCCGGACTGCCGCACTCGCGGTAGTTTCGAGCTCCTTTGCCTTCCCCTTGCAGTTCCCTCGATTCCGGTTACAGCACCGGCGAAATCGGACATTACTGGGACCCTACCTCTGCTGAAAGAATGACGAACTTGCTCGTGGAATGATGTTTAGCCCCGGAATGGCGAACCCGAGATTGGACAAAACGGACATTGATCGGCGAGAGTTTTTACCGTCTCCCTTCTTTATTTATATAGACGGTAAAAACTCTCCGGAGACAGACTCGATGGCCCTCGCTGCCGAGCCATTCTTTAGATTCAATAATTTAGAGGCGGGTGAGCTCTTTGTTGTACAGATTTTGTACTTGGGCGTTGCTCGGACCCGCAGAACCTATTGAATCTCCAAGACAGAAGCGATGAGCATGGATTCGAGACATGTAAATCAATGCTGAGCGGAGCTATGCATCTCTAAGCGGCAAATTCAACTTTGCCAGCATTTCGCGGAGGCGCGGTTCTGATCGCAGGCAATCCATTCGGGGTTGCACGTTAGCGAGCAGAAGGAGGGGCTGGCGATAACGGTACGCTTCTTCCAGACAAGCAAACGCCCGGTCAGTTTCACCCAACAAACCATAAAGTATTGCCATCTGCGTCGCGGCGCCTTTGTTGCTGCCATTGCAATTCTTCCAGATCTCGCAACGCACGCCCCGCATTTTCCGTTTCTCCCGCCACAAGGTGTATCCCAAAGCTGAAAGAGGAGAGAATCTCCTGTCATATGAATACCCAGCCCATGCCGATGCCAAGCTGGCAGTTCCGCTGCCTTGCAATTTTATGCGTTAACTCGTTAACTTTAGAATACAACCAGCAGATTGAGAGGAATCAGTATGAGCTACACGTATGATCTCCGCCCCCGAGGCCAGTTTCGAAGACCGTTACAGCCAGTTCATTGCGTTCGGCATCCCGAAAGCAGATGTCGATACGTTGCGCGCCACGATCAAGGATATGTGGGCTGATTCGCCGGGCGGATGGTCTTACGAATGGTCCGCGTTCGCGCGAAAATATCTTGAAGCGGGAAACTCGCTTCTCGCGTCGTTCGCCTACGGTTTTGCCATATTTCCCTGCCTCGCCAACGATGCGCGGCGCAAGGCGCAGCAAAATCAGCTTGAATGCTACCTCAAGGCGGCACCGAGCTTCCCCGTCAAATTCGAGCGCAGAATACTCGCGATCCCCTATC
>JBEKJJ010000221.1:0-13276 GCA_050011295.1 Bryobacteraceae bacterium | reverse complement strand
CAATAGAGGACAACCTCTCGATCGGATGGTATTTGTATGTCCCGGTACTGTTCCAGATGGCTCGGGTTTATGCGAACCGCGCCGGGAATCCCGAGCGAGTGCGCAGCGGAATTGTGGCGGCCCTGTAGATCCACGATCAGGATATCTTCGCCGGCATTCAGCTTGCCTTCGAGCTCCTCCGGGGTGATCCGTCGAAGCCTGAACTCACGCAAGAAGCGCAGCCAGCGCGCGAACCTCCGCACCAGGTAGAAGGCGAATACTGCGGCAACAGTCAGAGCCACAAAGGCTCCCATTCGCTCGAGATGCACGGCGACGCGGTCTAATTGATTGCTGAAGACGTATCCGAGAGCTGCGTAACTAGTGGACCAGAAAATGGCTCCAACCGCATCGAAGAATAAAAACTGGCTGCGTGGTATGCGCGCCCTCCCGCACAGTGGGGCGGCGACCGCATCCAACCCGATGACGAACTTCGAAAACAGTAGCGTTCGTACGCCATGCTTGCCAAAAGCGCCGGTGGCCTTGTGAACACAAGACCCAGGATCGCGGGAGAGGCTGCAAACGCAGTGCAATATCCTGTCCCCGAACCGGCGGCCAGCCTCGTACCATACCATGTCGGCTACGAGAAAGCTTAGGACCGCTAGACCGATCGCCCCTGACAGGTTTAATTTTCCCAGGTGCGCCAGCGCACCAGCGGCGACAAGGACCAAATTCGCCGGAATAGGCAGTGCGCCAAGCACCATCCAGTAGCCATGTTGCGCAAGAAACTGAACGGTCTCATTCATGAGCTGCGCCCGTGGTTTTCCGTGCTCCCCCATCGAGAAGATCTACGGAGGCAGTCTCCTGTTTGATGCGAAGCTCAGGAACTTCTTGCCAACAAGAACCATCCCCCCTTGCTCCTATCCGGTGAAGACTTGTGACGATGCTTTGGCGGAGAACAACAAAAACGGTATCGCTCGATGCAGACATCCGGGCGGTATGCGAGAGTCACGGCTCGGATTGCCAAGTCCGTCTCTCTGGCCGAATCACAATTGATTCCTCTCCGAGCTTGCGAGCACTGTTGTTACAGCGCCTGGAATCCCCAGGTTGCCGAAGCCTGACCGTGGATTTTAGCGAAGTCCCTTACGTTGACACATCCGGGCTCGCTGTGTTGGTTGAGACGCTTAGGGCCGCGCGGACTCTCGGGAAGACCTTCCAGCTGAGCGGGCTCCAGGAGCGGCCTCGGTATTTGCTGGAAGCGACGCGGCTGCTGCATCTTTTCCATGAGGTTTCAGAGAATCCGCAATGAGCATATCCGTTGTTGAGCGTGTCGGCAGTGCGACCCTTCGCCACGTAGAGTACGTGGGCGGCCTTGCAATTCAGGTGAAGAACGCCCTCGGCGCCATAGGACGAACCTTGCCGCTGGTCGGTAACCGGAACCGGTGGCGATCGGCGCTCGCGCAGATGCTCGCTGTGGGAGTGGATGCGTTTCCAATGGTTGCAGTCATGGCCGTCTGCGCGGGATTCATCCTGGCGATGCAAGGAGCTTCGGAGCTCCGCCGTTTCGGCGCCATGGAATATGTGATCGACCTGGTGACCATTGGCTTTACCCGCGAACTGGGACCGCTGCTTACAGCGATCGCAGTGAGCGGACGTTCGGGATCGGCGTTTTCGGCCGAGATCGGCAGCATGGTGGTTAGCGAAGAGATCGACGCGTTGCGGACCATGGCAATCGACCCGGTGGAATTCGTGCTTGCGCCAAAATTCCTGGCCGCGTTGATTGTGGTGCCCTGTCTCACCATCATCAGCAACGCTTGCGGAATTCTCGCCGGGGGGCTGTTCATGCACTTTAGCGTGGGTATGGCGCTGAGCGTCTACTTCCGGGATGTTGTGCACTCCATGATGCTGCGCGATGTTTTGACGGGCTTGGTGAAGAGCCTGGCATTCGCAACGATCATCGTGCAGGTTGGGTGCCTGGAAGGTTTCCGAGTGCGCGGCGGCCCGGACGCCGTTGGCCGGTCGGCCACAGCGGCGGTCGTAAAATCCACGTTCTTGGTAATTCTCGCCGACGTGGGATTCACAGCCATCTTCTACCTGACGGGAGGAAAGTGAAAAAGATGGCGCCGGTGCCAGAAGCAACAGCAACCGATCCGGTGATTTCCGTTACCCCGGTGATTTCCGTTAATGATGTTGTGGTCAGCTACAACGGACGCCGCGTGCTCGACGGAATCAACCTCAACATCTCGCGCGGGGAAACTATGGTCTTGCTGGGAGGCAGTGGATCCGGTAAAAGCACGCTATTGCGGCAAATCATCGGCCTGGAGCGGCCGCAATCCGGCAAGATTCTGGTGAACGGCGTGGATCTTGCGAAGAGCACGCCTAAAGAACTGAAGAAGGTCAGGCGTTCCATTGGAGTTGCGTTTCAGAATGCGGCACTATTCAATTCGCTGTCGGTGGAAGATAATGTCGCGCTGCCTCTCCGGGAGCACACGCAGCTGGCTGAATCAACGATCCGCCTGATGACGTGGATGAAACTCGCCGTAGTCGGCCTGGGGGAATCCGGAAAGCTGAGCCCGCAGGCCCTTTCCGGAGGAATGAAGAAGCGTGCCGCGGTTGCACGGGCCATCTCGCTGGATCCCGAAATTCTGGTCTTCGACGAACCCTCGGCCGGCCTCGACCCGATCGTTGCCGCGGAACTCGACGAATTGATTTTGGGACTGAAGCGCGCGTTCAATATGACCGTGGTAGTGGTGACTCACGAAATGGCGAGCGCATTCCGAATCGCGGACCGGATGGCGATGCTCTACAAAGGCTCAATGATCGCCGTAGGCACCAAAGAGGAGCTCCAGAGCAATCCTCATCCACGGATTCGACAGTTCTTTGACCGCATCCCGGACCCAATCGCCGACGCGGCAGGAATTGATCAATATTTTCAAAAGTACGTGGAAGGGAGTTCGGCGTGAACACGGAAGCTAAGGTTGGAACATTCGTAATCATCTGTTCGATATTGCTGGGCGTGACGGTGTACTACGTAGGCAACGAGCAGTGGGGCCGGCATTTGACGCCCTATAAGACGTACTTGCGCTACGCCGGAGGCGTTTCAGCGGGCTCGGAGGTTCTCTTCGGTGGTATTGCGGTGGGCCGGGTGACGACGGTCCAATCCTGGAAGCAGGATCCGACCCGAATCGAAATCCTGCTGGAGTTGAAGGAAGGCACGCCAGTGAATGAAAAGTCAGTGGCGAAGCTTGGTTCGGTCAGCCTGATGAGCAGCCCCGCGATCTCGATTACCACCGGCGCACAAAGCGCGCAGCGGCTAAAAGCCGGCCAGGTGATTCCGTCTGAGGAAACCGTGAGCCTCGACGACATGACTCGGAAGCTCTCCGGGATTGCAGATAACGCGGCTGACTTGATTGCCCAGGTGCAAGGCGAACTAAAAGGAATCAGCGGGCAAGCTCAGACGCTTCTGGCGAACTTAAACGACGCAACGGGGCCAACCAACCGGAAGCAGGTGGCCGAGATTCTGCAGCAAGTCAACGCCATGGTGGCTCAGCAATCCCCCAAAATCGACCGGATCACAGATCAGGTGTTGCTGGTAAGCCAGGACGCAGATTCCGTAATCCAGAAGATCGGCCCGCTGGTGGACCACACCGACGCGGCGGTGGCCAACGTGAATTCAACGATCGATCAACTGCGTGACCCCATTCGCCAGGACCTTGCACAATTGCAATCGACCATGGACCAGGCGAAGAGCTTGATGTCCAGTATTCAAGCGGTGGTGCGGGGCAACGATGACAATATCCACGAGACCATCGAGAACCTCCGCGTGGTGACCGAGAATCTGGATCAACTGACAGATCAGGTCAAGCAGCGTCCCTGGAGCTTGGTGCGGATCCGACAGCCGAAGGATCGGACGGTCCCGCAGTAGGCAACGCCCGCCGTTTTCAGCGAATTAGTTTTTCGATGTATTGAAGGAATTGGCGGTCGTGGTCAAACTCCGCCTCCACCCCCGCCCATTCCCGCCGAAATACCGGGCCGCTCAAGGTACGCTTGATTTCACGCTCCCAAAGCGTCCAGATGTTCTTCGAAATGAAACCGCCCTTGTGGAGATGATACGCGTCTGCGATGAACTGGATGCAGTACAACGTGCAGTCGGTCAATTCCTGGCTGGAGGGCGGCAGCGGTTGAGAAGGATTGCGATTCGCCAGCCACGCTTGAGTCGGAAACAAGCGTAGTATCTCTTGGAATCGCCCCGAGAACTCTACGAACATTTGGGCGTTCAACTGGCGGCGCTGGTTCAGCAGGGCTACCCAGATACCCACGGCTCCAAGGACAAGAGGACTCACCTGTCCAAGCTGTAAAAATAAATCGGCCGCCATCTTAGACAGAGGAGCGTCTGCACAGCACTCCTGTTGGGTTCCAGTGCTGCACAAACAAAAGCATTTTCGCGAAGCTCTTATCGAATGAGCCCCATCGAAAAAGGCTTCGCTATGAATCGTTATTCTTCGCTTCTATTCGCTTCACTCGGTTTGGCTCTTTTCGCGTCTCTTTCACCATGTCAACCGATATCGGCGAGCGATCCGGTTCAACCAGGTACCGTTCAGAGCAATGACAACAACGCGCCGACGCCCAGTGAGAGCAAACGAATTCTCGGCATCATTCCCAACTACCGAACCTCGCCGAGCCTGCAGAACTACGAGCCGCTGACAGCCGGACAGAAGTTCAAGATCGCCTCTGAAGATGCGTTCGATCGAGGTACCGTCGCGCTGGCCGCGATATTCGGCGGCGAGGGCCAAC
The DNA here is from genome assembly GCA_050011295.1 of Bryobacteraceae bacterium. GTDB lineage: Bacteria > Acidobacteriota > Terriglobia > Bryobacterales > Bryobacteraceae > Palsa-89. Next base: position 8,506 of record JBEKJJ010000221.1, on the reverse strand, counting down.
TAACGAACGCGAATCGATCTTTCGGGCAAGGCGCTGCCGGATTTGGCAGGTATTTCGGAGCGTCATACGGCGATTTCATGATCGGCGATTACATGACAGAGGCGGTCTTCCCCATTCTTCTCCACCAGGATCCGCGATATTTCCGGCGCGGCACCGGAAGCCGATGGTCTAGGCTGGGCTACGCCATGGGGCAGATTTTCTGGACCCATCGCGATTCGGGCGGCACCGAGTTCAATTATTCGGAAGTAATCGGAAACTCAGCGGCGGTCGCAATTTCAACCAGCTACTACGCAAACAAGCGAACCGCTAGCGACGCCGTATCGGGGCTAGGCACGCAGCTCGGTGTCGACATGGCAGCTAATGTGCTGAAGGAGTTCTGGCCGGACCTACAACGGGTATTTGCCCGGAAACACCGCCAGTAAGTAACCACGAATGCGACTTCGCCAGTGGCATCCCACAGTCCCGGAGAGACGGGTATTCGGCAACTGACGAAAGCTGACACTCGTCAAGCCGGCGGAGGGGTCTCGTAACCCATTGAAACAACGGCGATGAGTATGGGCGAGGAGTTGGTTGCGCGAGTGCCTTAATCCGGGTGCAGCTAAAAAGGGGCTGAACCTTAAATGAGCACCGAACTAATCGCAAACGAGAAACTAATCCTGGAGGAGGCGGTGACGAATAAGTTTTTGGAATCGCCGGGCGAAGATTCGTTCGGTGAGCTGTTCAAGATCTTCTCCCCGCAACTGGTGGCCTTCTTCCGGGCGCGCGGTTGCGAACTGGACCTGGCCGAGGACTTGGCGCAAGAAGTTATGCTTACCGTTTACCGCAAGGCCACACAAATTCGCGATCGCGCACTATTTCGTGCATGGCTGTTCAAGGTTGCCCGTAACGCACTCTGCCGCTACTACGGCAAGCAGTCGCGGGAAGTTGACACAATCGACTTGGCGGATGTCAGTGACCGCTTAGTAGCCGCCAGCCAAAGGCCTCCCGTAACCCCGGCGTTCGAGTTTATGCACTGGATGGCGTTTTTGGATTCGCGCGAGCGCGAAGTCATGCAACTGCGCTTTATCGAACAGTGGGAATACCACGAGATCGCCGCCGCCAAGGCCATCCCGATTGGGACGGTCCAGTGGAGAGTGTTCAACGCCAAGAAAAAGCTGGCTCCGCATTTGAGGACACGTCCAGACATGGACAAAGCTGCCTGAGGGCGGATTGCCGAGCCCCAAGCGCAAACGCTTCGTGGACGACCAGCGCAAGACCTGAACCAGAAGCTAGCCACATCCGTCCCGGCGGGGCGGGCGTCCTCCTCCGCGACGGCACCCCCCGGGCCCGGCACTCCCGTTGTTTGGCATTCATTCGGCGGCTTGTCGACCACACGCTCTTGTGCCTCGGCGACGCCGGTCCCTAGCGCTTTTCTCGGTCCTAATCCGCATCGACTGACATAACCTACTCAATCATCAGGGCTTCAGGGTCCACTGCCTGCCAATATCGGCGGTGAGCGCGTTACACGTCCAAGTGGATAACTTCCGGATCCGCCGTAATGCAGGAGTTGAGCGCTCCCTGATCGGATGAACTTAGCTCCGACTAACGGATGCCTCTCCAGTCAGGCGACAAACTCGGGCCCTACGAAATCCTCACGCTCATCGGCAAGGGTGGCATGGAGGCGTACAAGGCCGCGACAAGCGCCTCAATCGCATCGTCGCCGTCAAGCAACTCAGGCGCATCGGGCCGCGGATAATTAAGGTAGCTGGATCTGATAAATGCTGGCGCCGGAGCCTACGGCGGCGTACAAATATCCATTGGCCACGCTGAGCCCTCCCAGGCCTGAGATCGTTCCATAAGTGTATGCCGCCGGATTCTGCGGATCGCGGGCGTCCACAATCACCAGCGAGTTGTTGCCGCCCCCACCGGTAGCGTGCGGGTCCGGAGCGCTGCAGGTGACTGCATAAAACCCGCCTCCTAACGGAACGGTGCCCAGAGAAATGGGCCCACCGACCTCGGCGGGATTCATGGACGTTACAATTACATTCCCTTGCATATTCGGACTGCTGGGGTCGCTGATATCGAACATGGTAACAGTGACATTTCCGGTGTATGGAAAATCGGAAGGTGACTCGTTGCCGGGACTGAACCCGGAGGTGTCGCCGACCGCGAGAAGTTCGGTTCCCGAAATCGCCAGCGTAAGAAGAATCTTGGAGCCCGGCACGAGAATCTGTCCGATTCCCTGAATATTGGTCGGACTGCTGACGTCGTACACATCCAGCGCCGCCGTTCCTGGATTGAAAGTCTCGCTGGCCGTGGTGCTGGCTGCATAAAGGACCCCTGGCGCCGGGACGATCATATACGGCCGCAGGTTTGTAGTGTTGGTTTCCGGTTGCGAGCCAGTGGACTGCATCAGGGGTCCTGCAACTGGAGCGTTCAGATTAGACAGGTTCACTGAGACGACATCGCCGTACGTAGCGACCACCACGTCGCCGGAGGGCATAAACAGGGCTTCACCGAAAAAGCCTGTATTGCCGTCATACGCGACACTGCGAGGCACCAAGGGTAAGGAGTACTGCGCGGTCTTGACCGGAGCGGCAGGAGTGGCGAGGTCATAGATGACGATGCTCTGCGATTCCTTGACAAGATCCAGCAGGAAGGGCGTGGTGACTGCTGAATTCACGTTGCAGTTGTGCGCTGAGCTAGCGAATTGTACATCAGTGATCCGCTCCAAAAAAGTGGGCGCCGCGGCGTTCGTGACGTTCACAATTTTGATGTCGGCGGGGCTGCAAACGTACAAGGTGTTGTCAAACCAAGCTACGGAATTATCCACTACACCGCTGATCCCAGGCACTTCGGTGGGGCCAACTCCCGCCAGGGCGAAGCTGTTGATCAGCTTCAGAATACCGGTCACCGAAAAGGCGCTGGCCGTGGATCCCTTCACGGACACCAGGGCGGACACACTCTGAATCCCGTTCAACGATATCCACAAGGGGTATGTACCGGTGGGAAGATCCGGAATCATGATGTTCGCCTGCCCCAGGCCGACCGATCCGGGCGTTAAACCGACAAACTGGACTGGCGCGGGCACATCGCCGATGGTCGCCGTAGCTGTACCGGCGAAGTTTGCAGGTGGTGAGCCTGGGGAAGGAACGCCGTCGGAAATGGACGCGTTGGTGGCCCCGATTCCCGTGATGTAGACCAAGACCACTGCTCCGTCCGCGACGGGATTTGTGGACGAGTTCGCCGAGTGATCCGGATTCTGTATGACGCCGAAGCCGGCGCCCGCTTCAAAAATGCCGAGCGAGAAGGGCGAAACCAGGCACTTGAGGGCAGCGCTCGTTTGACCGCCGCTTTTGATGGTCAGCGATCGTTGCCCGGCGCCGGTTTCGTACGGAACCTGAAAATTGATCTGCGTGGGGCTGACATAGAACAAGGGCGCCGCTGTGCCCTCGACCATGACCTGGACGGTGTTCAAGATGGTCGGCAGAGGAAGACCGCTCGGGTACTGCTGCGAAGGAGCAAGATTGGTCCCGAAGACGGATGCGATGGCGCCCGGGGCAAGCGTTGGCGTGTAATCGGCCCCATTGGTGACGGCGGTAAGTACCGGCTGCGCCCATAGGCTTGAGGCGGCAAAAGCGAGAAGCAATAATTTCAATGGTTTCGCAAGGTTAATCATAGAGGCACTCATCCAGCATTGCGTAAGAGCGCGAGCAATACTGTCGTATGGTATATCATTCAAACGGTCACCGGGTTCGTCGGTCTTTCGAGAGCCAGTATCCATGCGGCGGATAACACACATGGGCAGGATCACATCCGGGTATTTGCGCGCTTGAACAGATCGCGTTGGGCGTCGGCGGTGGGACCCGGCCTTAACTCGACCACGAGAAAGTGACATACTTTGGCTTGAGGTGGGGGTGCCATTTTCGGAGTTTGAGAAAAGCGGATTAAACTCGTCCTTCTGGAAGGGCTCTCCGGTGTTCAATGCGCATAATGTTCCGAACTTGTTCATCCTCGACGGCAGCAGCTTCGTCACCAGCGCGCGCCAGCAGCCCACGGCAACGATTCAAGCCCTTGCTTATCATGCCGCAGAGGCCGCCAAGGCGGCCAAAAAGGGCGAGCTCTGACAAGCTGGAACCGCCCGGCGCAAATTCACTTGGAGAATGAGCCTGTCGGACGCATTCGAATGGACGCGCCGCAAACTTCCCCGGCCTCGAGGCGCGTGAGCCGCTGGAAGTGCGTTCGTTTGTCAGAGCCTTCCTGGACAGCCTGCCCCAGCCCCTACAGGCTTCTAAAATCGAACCGGACCTTCACCTGACAGCGAATGCAATTTGAATTCCCGCCCAGGCAAATGCGCAACGCAAAACAGCAAACCTGCCGGCCGGCACTGACGTGATCTGCAACGGGGAGACCGGCCGCATCTCGACGGCAATTCAGGTCAGAGTCCAGGCGTGCGCCCCACCGTTTGCTCCAGCTCCGCCCACGCGAGCAAATATCCCAAACTGGCTTGGAGGAAATCCGCCTGCGCTTTGTAACTGGCGGCGGTGGCCTGCCGCCGATCGGACACCAAGACCACGCCCTCCTTCAGTTCGTTCTGTGCCAACCGCTCGCTCTCCTGCCGCAGCGTCACGATCTGGCTGGCTACCTGGACCTGACTTTTCGTCCGCTCTACCTTGTTATAGCTTCGTTCGATTCGAACGGCTACTTCGTCCTTCAGGCGGCTCAGGTTCTCCTCGGCTTGCGCCAACTGTGCTTCACGCTCGCGCACGGCCGCCCGCCGCTTGCCGAAATCGAATACCTCCCAATTGAGACTGACGCCGAACGTGCCGAAGTTTCGCACCAGGAACGGAACGCCATCCTGATAGCTCTGGCGGGCGAACGCGGTGACATCCGGGAGGTAGGCCGATTTCGCGGCGGTAACGCCGGCGTGTGCCTTTTGGATAGCTTCCTCGGCGGCCGATATCTCCGGGTTTTGCGAAAATGCGGTCTGAGTGTATTCTTCGCGCGGCCGGAGCTCAAAACTCGCAGGCACTGCCGGATCCAATTCGAGTTGAGTATCAAGTGGCAGACCCAACAGGTCGTTTAATTCTGTGTTCAGGTCAGTTAGCTGCAGGTCCGCCGTCAGCACCGACTGTTGGCTCTCCAGCAGACCGGCCTTGCCTTCTATCGCCGATACGTTGAGCGCGCTGCCGTGGCGTACGTCGTCTTCGCTTTCTCGCAGCCGCTCCCCCGCGTAAGAGCTCTGTTGCTCGGCCGCCAGTTTCTGAAGACGGGCGATCAGGACGCCGAAATAAAGAGCATGCACCTGCAGCGCAACCTGGTTCTCGACGTTTTTCAAATCATCGCGGGAAACAGCTACCTCGGCTGCCGCAATCCGGTTGGCTTGATGAATCCGGATCAACTGCGTTAGCGGTTGTGAAATTTGTGTGCCGCTGGTGATGAATGTCTTCTGCCCTTGCGGGAGTTGAACGCCTTGCGCCGGGACGAGCGAGCCCCCCACCGTCCCAAATGCCCCGGCCGGAATCCCGATGTTCTGCAACTCGGTGACGCGCAGTACATTCGACTGATTCGTGATTGCGGGGAAATAGGCGGACCGCTCGCCTGCTTTCTTCTGCTCATTCTCAACAACCTTCAGCCGCGCGATCTTGAGCGCGCGATTCTGACTGATTGCCAGATGGACAGCCTCTGTCAGCGTCAGCCGCCGGATCTCGGCGGCGTGTTCGGGAACTGCTGACAGCACGGCAAGTGCGGCAATTCCCAGGATCCGAAACACATTCGCACGATTCATTTCATTTTCCTCAAATCCATGTAGCTGATCTTGCCGGGCCGCAGGAAGAGCATCATCAACAGGTAAATAACCACCATCCACCCGATCAGGACGAACCCATCCACTGTTGCCAGAGTGTAGGCCTGGGCTCGCACCTGTTGACCAAGAATCCCAACCGCCCGGTGTTGCGCTTCTTCCGCCCCCGCGGAACCAGGCAGCAGTCCGCCGCTCAGCATCCGAACTCGCTCGTCGGTGAGCCAATCACCGGCTTGGACATGCAGGCCGAGAAGGTTGGAGTGGAGTTTCTCACGTACCGAAATGAAGTGAGTCATGACAGAGACGCCCACCTGGCCGCCGAAAAGGCGGATAAAGTGCATCAGCCCCGAGAATGTGGCGGCATTGGCTGCGCTGGTCAGGGCGCCTGCTTCGAGCCCTTCCAACACGATGCTGCTAACCAACCCGACATAGGAGCACGCGAATCCGCATGCCAGAAGTAGCTCCACTTTCTCGAAGCTGGTTCCCGCCCAGGAAGTATCCAGGCGCGAGCAGATCCAGCAGCCCACCGCGACGATGGTGAGCCCGAGCGCCAACGTCAGCCTCGAATTCGTATAGATCACCACGATCGCCACCACCCATACGACTACGAACATAGGCACGGCCACCCAAGCCAGCGCGCGGCCAGTCTCCAACGCCCGGTACTGTTGGACGTTGCCCAGGAACCCGGGGACGAGCACAATGGTCGCCAAATGCACAAACTTGAAAATGAAAATCGACAGCGCCAGGATGATGATGTTCCGTCTGTTGAGAAAGGAGAGATTTAGCGTTGGATTCGGCTGTAAGATGCGTCTCACCAGAGACGCGGCCAATAGGAAGATTCCCGCGATGACCATCGCGACGATTACCCCGGAGTTCAGCCAGTCCAGGCGCTCGCCTTGATCGAGAGCTCCATACACAAGCGCGAGGCCAACGCTAAAATAAGCAAAGCCACGCCAACTCGGCCGCAGTTGTGCGATCGGCCGATCGGGAATTCCGAAATATACGCAAAGCATCATCACTGGAGTCGCGACCGCGGCAGTCCAGAAGATCCAGTGCCAGGAGAAACGCTCGATGTACCATCCCTCCAGCAGGGATGCGATGTTGCTGACGAAAACGATGTCCGCCGCGTACGCCGCGATTCCGAAGATGATCAGGCGCTTCGGAAGGGCGGTCAGTACAAAGGTCATCGTAAGAGAGTAGAAGGTGCCTGACGTGAGTCCGGCGATCACCACCAATGCCAACATCGGCCAGTAACCCGGGGCAAAGGGCAGCAGAACGGATGCAACCGTGAACACCGCCGCGGCCGGGATCAGAATTCTGCGCGGTCCGAACAAAACACTTAAGAAGCAGACGAAGACGCCGCTGAACATCGTCGCCATGTTGAGCGTGGTCGGAATCCAGGAAGCCTCGTCGAAGCCGAAGCCGAGCGCTCCCCGCAGGTCCGGCAGGCCGATACTGACCAATCGGGCGTTCAGCGTCGCTACTCCCGCGCCCAGAAAAACCCCAAAAATCCCCACGTATGGATTGGTGGCGACCGGGGAGCGAGTGGATTGAGGTGGTGGCGGCGGCGCGGCTTTCGACTCCGTGGCAGTCACCTGAAAATCTCCTTCACTGGCCGGTGCCGTTCGTGCGAATAGTGGCGATCACGGATAGTCCGGGGCGCAGCAGCTCCGCTTTCGGTTGGCCGGCATCCAGCACAATCTTCACCGGCACCCGCTGCACGACCTTTGTGAAATTTCCGGTGGCGTTGTCAGGAGGCAATAACGCGAACTGCGATCCGCTGGCGGGAGACACTTGATCCACCTTGCCGCGGAATATCACTCCAGGAATTGCATCCACGCGGATTTCTGCCGGATCGCCCGCGCGGAGATGCGCCAACTGGGTTTCTTTGTAGTTGGCCTGCACCCAAACCTGGCTTTGCACCAGCGATATAACCTGAGTGCCAGGGCTGACCAGTTGTCCTCGACGTACTTTCCGTTCGCTAACAATGCCGGCCTCCGGCGCCACGATTCGCGTGTAACCCAGGTTGGTCCGCGCCAGAGAGAGTGAGGCTCTCTTCGCATTTAGATCGGCATGCAGCAGAAGTTCCTGCGAGTCCAGTACGGCACGCTGGCGCTTCTGCGTCTCGAGTTCGGCCTTGGTGCTGCCTAGCCGGGCGCGCGCTTTCGCCAGGTCGGCTTGCCGGCTTGCCAACTGCGCCGTCGCTGTACTAACATCAGCCTCGCGGCCCGCGAGTTGTGCTCGATAGCGCTGCTCGTCCGCCACTGCCTGCTCCACTTTCTGCCGTGTTGCAGATTCTGTCGCGATTAGCGCTTCCTGCCGATGGCGCTCCGACAACGTGCGATCCACTTCCGCTTTGGTTGCGTCGATGCCCGTGCGTGTATTGGCGATGGCCGATTTCGCCGCCTCAATTCCGGCATCGGCTGCTAGAATATCCGCTTCCGCCGCTTGGATATTCGTTTCGGCTTGCACGATGCGGGAATCCTGCAGTTCTTTCTGGCGTTGATTGTTGATGAGTCCATCTTCGCCGGCGAGCACGGCTGCTTCGGCCTGCTCAACTTGCGCCCGAAAATCGTCGCCCTCTAACTGAACCAGCAGGTCTCCCGATTTGACCGCCTGGTAATCGGAAACCGCCACCGTCGCCACCAGTCCAGCTACCTTCGTGCTCAGTGGCGTAAGATCCGCTCGCACGTAAGCGTCATCGGTTTCTTGCGAGGCGCGGTC
>JBEKJJ010000220.1:0-12653 GCA_050011295.1 Bryobacteraceae bacterium | reverse complement strand
CGAGGGCCCGGGCGCATGGGGATCTACTTCGTCGAGACTGGCTCGAACCAGCGGGCGTCGAAAGTGGTCTATGACCGCGCAAACTCCGCCATCGCGCTGGCCAAGCCGGGCGATATCGATTGGGGCAAGGCGTTCGCAGGCGCCGGATGGTTCCACATTACAGGCATCACGCCGGCGCTGAGCCAGAGCGCCGCGGACCTGTCCCTCGAAAGCATGCAGGCCGCGCGCCAGGCTGGGCTGACGGTCTCCTGCGATCTGAATTTCCGCAAGAATCTCTGGAAGTACGGCAAGACCGCTCAACAAGTGATGAGCGATCTGTTCCACATGGTCGATATCGGGATCGCTAATGAAGAAGACTGCCAGGCTGCGCTCGGCATTCATGCGGAGGTGGATGTTTCCTCCGGCCAGCTCAATCGCGACGCGTATCGCGCGCTGGCCGAAAAAGTGTTGAGCGCGTATCCCACTTTGAAGATGCTGGCCATCACGCTGCGGGAATCGAAAAGCGCCTCGCACAACGGCTGGTCGGCCTGCCTGCACGACCGGCGGGAATTCATGCTGAGCCGGCACTACGAGATCACGCACATCGTGGACCGGGTGGGCGGAGGCGATAGCTTCGCCGGCGGCCTGATCTTTGGTCTTTTGAATCTGCCGACCCACTTAGACGCGCTGGAATTCGCGGTGGCCGCTTCCTGTCTGAAGCACTCCATTCCAGGCGATTTCAGCCGCCTTAGCCGTGAAGAAGTGGAACAACTGATCCAGAGTGGGGGATCGGGACGGGTGCAGAGGTGACAGGCTGCTGGCCGCTGGTTGCTGGCCACTGGTAGCTGGTTCCAGCACTCGGGGTTTTGCCAGCCACCAGCAACCAGTCACCAGCCACCCAGTTCCTCTATAATCGATACAAGGCTCTACCACATGCTCACCAGGGTTTTTCTGAGCGGCTTTGTCGCTACCACGCTTTTTGCGCAATCCCAACCCAGCGCGTCGCTGCCACAGCAGCAACAGCAGCCGGAACCACCACCTATCAAAGTACAGGTCAACGAAGTTATCGTGCCTGTGACGGTGACCGATGAGAAGGGTCGCTTCGTGTCCGATCTGGACCAGAAAGATTTTCAGATCATGGACGAGGGCAAGGAGCAGAGGATTGAGTTCTTTACCCGCGAGCGCAGCCAGCCGGTGGTGGTGGGATTCCTGATCGACATGAGTAACGCCAGCCGGCTGCACTGGAAGAACTACAAGGATGCGGCCGTAGAGCTGGTACAAAACCTGATTCCGGGCGACAATCCGAAATTCAGCGGTTATCTCATCACCTACGCCAACGACGCCGAACTGGCGGTTAATACCACGAGCGATCCGGAGCCGATGGTAACAAAGATCGAGAAGCTGAAGCCCAGCGGTGGCTCGGCATTGTACGACGCCATTTATAAGGCCTGTACGAACCGGAAGCTGATTCAGGGCGAGCCCATCGAGCCGCGGCGAATCCTGGTGATCATCGGTGATGGTCACGACAATGCCAGCAAGAAGACGCTCGACGAGGCGCTTGAGATCGCGCAGCGGAATCTGGTGACCATCTATGGAGTCAGCACGGTGGCGTTCGGCTTCGACAATCTCGACGACAAGAACCTGGTGCGCTTAGCCGAGGAAACGGGTGGGCGGGTGGAGTATCCGCTGGAAGGCGTTTATTCAGATGTCTCCGGGTATCTGTCGCAGCCATCGGACGACGGCAACTACGCTTTGAAAGTCGGCACCGGAGCCTACACCTCGCAGCTCGCCAACGGAATGTACCGGGCCATTGAGGCAGTGGTGGGCGAAATCACGACGCAGTATATTCTTCGGTACATCCCGGACGAAGTAGACGCGAAGCATCCGTTCCGCAACATTGTGGTGAGGGTGAACCTGGCGAACGTCAAAGTACGGGCCCGGAAGGGGTACTATCCGTTTGCCCCGTAAGCTTTTTAAGCCGCAAATGAACGCCAATGAACGCAAATGTTCGATTCGCGTTTATTCGCGTTCATTTGCGGCTAGAATCATCCGATAAGTACAGTACATCATGTCTGCCGCAACCGCCACTGGAACTCGCCTGGGCAAGTACTCCATCTTGCAGACGGAGCTACCGGGACACGGCCTGGTGAACTTGGGGGTGTTGTTGCAGGATCCACAGGCAGATTCGCTGCGGCTGCGATTGCGGCGCGATTTGGAATCCTTCGTAGAGGAAGACGAGCTGGATTTCTTCGAGGCTTTGGCCGACGATCTTTCGCGGAAAGCGGATGAGCTCGGATCGGAAAAACTGTTCGCGTATTTCGAAGACACGCTCTCGGGAACCCTGCGCATCACGGATCGGGAAACGGTCCTGGTGGAAGATTTCGACCGCGCCGTGGATCGGCTTTACCGCAAGCATGTCGAGAGCAAAGTACTCGAGTTTCGAACCCACCTGCCGCGTTATTCGCTGCGGGCCGCCGCCGGAAGGTTTCTGGACAACGAAGAGATCGGGGAACAAGGTTGGATCGAAGCCCCTGTTGGCATGCAGCATCTTGAGCCCGGCATGTTTGTGGCGGAGATCGTGGGCGATTCGATGCAGCCTCTGATTCCAAATGGCAGCCTGTGCGTTTTCCGCGCGGGAGTAGTAGGAAGCAGATCCGGCCGGCTGGTCCTGGCCGAGGATCGCGAAGCCAATGCCTACGCGGTGAAGCGTTACAAGAGCGAAAAAACGAAAGGCGAAGAGTGGCGGCACCAGCGAATTCGGCTGGAGTCGCTCAATCCCGGCTATCCGTCGTGGGATCTAGATGCGGACGAAGAGAAATACCGCATCATTGCCGAGTTCGTGCGCGTGCTGGATTGATTCGTTTTCGAGCCGCGAATGAACGCGAATAAACGCAAATAAGAAACTCGGCTGCTTCGGGCCCAACACGCTTCCACCTTTTTTCGTCATAATTCTCATATGGCGCGTACGATTCTCCGCTTGTTTTTCGCGGCTGCGCTTGCGGGTGCTGCCGTTTCTGCTCAGGAATGCCAGGTGCCGGCGGAAACCAGCAAACTGACTCTCGTCCAGGTGCGGGCACGTCTTGCCGAAGGCGGTGATGACTTTTTCCTCTATCAACGCTTGATTGACCTCACGCCCAGCCGGCCGAAGCCGGGAGTTTTGGCCCCGGAGTTCCAGCAAAAACTCGAGCAGCATCCCGATGACGCTCGATTTTTATATCTCTACGGCCGGTCCCTCATCGGCAAAGACACACCTGAAGCGATCGTGTATTTGAATCGGGCTGCGGACGCTGCGCCCAATCTTCCGTGGGTGTACTCGGCTCTGGCGTCGATTTATTCGAGCCACAATTTCGCCGACCAAGCGAAGTTGTTCGCGAGCATCCGCGGCTATCGCGGCCTGTGTCCGGCAAGTGTTGACGGATTCCGTTATTTAGACAAGGTGAAGGATCCTGCCGGGAGCGCTGAATTGACCCATCAGTTGCGGCCCTTGCTCGAAGTTCGTCGCCAATCTGAGGACGTCTACCTTTGGCGAATGCTTTGGGCCGCTGAGTTTCGTCTTACGCCGAAAGAAGATTACCCGGCTCTGCGCCAACGCGTCGCCACTGACGTGAAACGCCTGGAATCGCTTCCGTTGCCGCACGATCGCAAATTCATGCTCGCTCTCTGGGATGGATACAACTTGAGTGGTCAGACAGACGCGGCCGCTCGCATCGACAAAATCGTGAACGATCAGACCCATCGAGCCTATAAAGATTGGGAAGACCAAAACAATATCAGGGCTCGAGAGGTTACGCCGGAAGCACACAAGGTGATTATGCAGGAGTTGGCCAGGCAGGCCGGTGAATGGGTGGTGAAGTGGCCGTCCAGCGAGTATGCGTGGGAGATGCGCCTCACTACGCTGAGCTTCACGCCGAACTGGACTAAGGAGGAGATGGGGGTCGCCGGCGATAAAGTGCTCAAACTCGATGCGGAACGGGATATGGGCTGGAGCTACGTTCCAGTTAAGCTCAGCGTCGCCGAGACATGGGCCAGGAACGGCGTCCGCCTGAAGGATGCCGTGAGGCTGGCCGAAGAAGCGCTCGACGAGATCTCACTCGGTCCGGAGGTGCAAAGCGATCTGATAGCTTCGCCCAAGACTGCCGCGAGCCACATGTTTGGATTCGATTCTTCGATATGGGACGCGATGGTTGCTGTCGTCGACGGCTCGGCGCAATTGAAGGATTTCGATAAAGCCGAGAGCATGCACTGGAGAATGCGGCGGTGGCTCGAAGACAACCAAGCCAAGGAGGACGATCCGACCAGCGGTTATGCCGGGTTTCAGGCGAGATATTTCCGGGCGGCCGGAGAGATTGCCGAAGCCAAAGGGAATAAGCTGGACGCGGCAGGATTTTATGCCAAGTCGATCTCCGTCAGTTATCGCGATACCGACCTGGTGAAACACGCGGTGGCATTATGGGAGGAAGCTGGGGGAAGCAAAGAAGTTTGGGAGGCACTGGCGGCGCGGCCCGCTACTCCGAAACCGGCTGCCATTCAGACCGCGCTCGAATACAGGGCCTGGCAGGGCGTTGCACTACCTCTCCCAGAAATGAATCTCCAGGACCTGCTCGGCAAAACCTGGACGCTCGCAAGCCTAAAAGGGAAGAGCACGTTCGTGAGCGTGTGGGCCACTTGGTGCGCCCCATGCATGGAAGAGCTCACGCATCTTCAGAAGTTGTATGAGCAAGCCCTGGCCCGCGACGGCGTGCAAGTGATCACACTCAATATCGACGAGAATCCAGGCGAAGTGGAACCGTTCATGAAGTCGCGAAACTATACATTCCCCGTAGTACTGAGTGCCCGAAAGTATGTGGAGGGCGTCACGGAGCATTTCACGATCCCGATGAATTGGCTGGTGGACCGCTCCGGCGTCGTGGAACAGAAAAGCAATGGATTCGAATCGAAGGCCGCGGATTGGCCGAAGCAGATGTTGGAGAAACTGGCTGAACTGAAGTGATTCTGGCCGCGAATGAACGCGAATGCACGCAAATATTCCGAATTTGTTATTCGCGTTTATTTGCGTTCATTCGCGGCCAATTGGCGCAGTACATACGGGAGAATCCCACCGTTCCGGTAATACTCGGCTTCCATTGGCGTATCGATCCTTACGATAACCTCAAAGCTCTTTTCACCAGCCCGCACGCGGGCTCTTGATCCGGACTCGATCGCCTGCGGGATTCCTTCGATCGCGTAGCGTTCGAAGCCAGTCAGCCCTAGCGTCTCGCGATTTTCGCCCGGCAGGAACTGAACCGGCAGCACGCCCATCCCGACCAAATTTGAGCGGTGAATGCGCTCGAAGCTTTCGGCAATCACCGCGCGTACGCCCAGCAGCAGCGTGCCCTTGGCGGCCCAATCGCGCGAGGAACCTGAGCCGTACTCTTTGCCGGCGATAATCAGCAGTGGCCTGCCCTCGCGTTGATAACGCACGGAGGCATCGTAGATAAACATCTTTTCGCCGCTCTCGACATGCCTGGTCCAGCCGCCTTCAGTGCCGGGCGCCATCAAATTTCGCAGGCGAATGTTCGCGAGTGTTCCGCGCACCATTACTTCGTGATTGCCCCGGCGCGCGCCGTAGGAGTTGAAATCCACCGGCTTCACGCCGCGCTCGATCAAGAATTTTCCGGCGGGGCTGTCGGCTGGAATCGAACCGGCCGGCGAGATGTGATCGGTGGTCACCGAATCACCGAGCAGCGCCAGCACGTTGAGCCCGGTCAAATCCCGCACAGAAGTTGCCGGGTCCGCCATGTTCTCGAAATACGGCGGCTTGCGGATGTAGGTGGAGCTGTCGTTCCATTCGTATAAATCGCCGGCTGGAACCTGGACGGTATTCCAGCGCTGGTCGCCCTCAAATACTTCGGAGTATTCTTTGTGGAACATCTCGCTGCGGACCGAACGCTTCACCACCGCGCTCACTTCTTCGGGACTCGGCCAGATGTCTTTGAGATAGACGTTTTTTCCGGATTGATCCGCGCCGATCGGATCGTTCTGCAAATCGATGTCGACGCGGCCTGCCAGCGCGTAGGCGACAACCAAGGGCGGCGACGCGAGATAGTTCGCGCGCACCAGCGAATTGATGCGTCCTTCAAAATTGCGGTTCCCGCTCAGCACCGCGGCTACCACAAGTTTTTCCTTCTGTACCGCGTCGGCCACCGCATCCGGCAGCGGGCCGCTATTTCCGATGCAGGTGGTACAGCCGTAGCCGACCAGGTTGAATTGCAACTTTTCCAAGTACGGCGTCAGGCCAGCGTCATCCAGATAATCGGTAACAACTTTGGAGCCGGGCGCGAGACTGGTCTTCACCCAGGGCTGGGTCTTCAGTCCTTTTTCGACAGCTTTCTTGGCGAGCAAGCCGGCCGCGACCATCACCGAGGGATTCGAAGTGTTGGTGCAACTGGTGATCGCTGCGATCACCACCGAACCATCCTGGATGGTGGCTTTTGATCCGTTGACGCCAATGCTAGCAGTGCGCGGCGCGGCGGTGAGAGACGCGAGAAAATTCTTTTTGACATCCGGAAGATTGATGCGATCCTGCGGGCGCTTGGGTCCGGCGAGCGACGGCACAACTTCGGAAAGATCCAATTCCAAAGTGTCCGAATAATCCGGCTCCGGCGAATTTTCCGAAAGGAACAGGCCCTGCGCCTTCGAATAGGTTTCGACCAACGCGACTAATTCGGCCGGGCGATTGGTGAGGCGCAGATAATCCAGCGTCTGATGGTCGATGGGGAAGAAGCCTATAGTCGCGCCGTATTCGGGCGCCATGTTCCCGATGGTCGCGCGATCCGCCAGAGTCAGCGCTCCAACGCCATTTCCATAAAATTCGACGAACTTTCCGACTACGCCTTTCTTGCGCAGCATCTGCGTGACGGTCAGGACCAGATCCGTAGCTGTGGAGCCTGCCGGCAACCGGCCCTTCAACTTGAATCCGACCACTTCTGGCAGCAACATCGAAATGGGCTGGCCTAACATACAAGCTTCGGCTTCAATTCCTCCCACGCCCCAGCCGACCACGCCTAGTCCGTTGATCATGGTGGTGTGCGAATCAGTACCCACCAGCGTGTCCGGGTACGCGAGCACGGGGGAATGACGCCGGTCGGTGAAAACCGCTGAGGCCAGATATTCCAAGTTCACCTGATGGCAGATTCCGGTATCGGGCGGCACTACGCGGAAATCCTGAAACGCTTTTTGGCCCCAGCGCAGGAACGCATAGCGCTCGCCATTGCGCTGGAATTCGAGCAGAGCGTTGATGCTGAAGGAATCTTTGGTGCCGAACTGATCTACCTGCACCGAGTGATCAATCACCAAATCGGCCGGAATCAACGGATTCGCGAGCTTGGGATCGGCGCCCATGTCGCGCAGGGCATCGCGCATGGCGGCGATATCCACCACGCAAGGAACTCCAGTGAAATCCTGCAACAGCACGCGCGCCGGACGGAAGTTGATTTCCTGCGCCGGAGCGCCGATCTTCCATTGAGCGGCGTATTCGATATCCGAAGCCTTTACAGTGCGCCCGTCTTCCATCCGCAGCAGGTTCTCGATCAAAATCTTGATGGAGTTGGGAATCCGGGAAATGTTCGCGATGCCCTTTTTTTCCAGGGCTTCGAGCGAGTAGAAGCTATATTGATTGCTGCCTACGGTGAGAGTGGATGCCGATCCGAAACTGTTCTTGTTCACATCTTCATTGTAAGGTACGGTTTCTGGTTCCTAGTTCCTGGTTTCTGGTTCGCGCATCCGGGGATTACTTCAGGTAGGCTCGCAGGGCTGTAACTAGATCGTCGGCGGCGCGGGTTTGCTCATTGGTTACGGACTTGGCCGGATCGAGGATGTGGAAGCGGATGTGGCCTTCGATCACCTCGGCCATCAGGGCGTCCATCGCGCCACGGCAGGCGGAGATATTGTGCAGCACGTCGGAACATTCGGCGTCGTGGTCTAAGGTCCTTTCTATCGCTTCCACCTGGCCTTTGATGCGGCGGACCCGATTCAGCAGTTTTTTCTTCTCGTCGAGAGTGTGTGCCATAAATATTTCTTGAAAAAGGACTTTACAATTATACCCCGGTGGGTATATTCTGAATTTGGGATGATGCGTTGGTCCCGGCTGGTGTTGGTGGCCGCGTCATTTGAGATTTGACCGACAGTTTACCACCACCACCCGCAGCCCTCCGGCATCGGGGAGGTGAGAGATGCTCGAGCTCACAGTCCGCATGCTTCGCAACATTGTTCGGATCGTCGATCAAGTCCTGAAGACGGATCTTCCAATGGATATTTGGATGGACTCCGTGCCCTTCGCCGTACACAAATAGCAAATTGGCTCTATGCAGCCAGCAGTGCCACCGCGTATTATTCTAATTGGCGCACGCCCAGTCTCTTAGAATGTTACAAATCAGCGACAACGAGGAGCCGGCCAGCATGACAAGAATGCATTACCGGGACGAACTGGAATTAGTTCGACAACACCTTATCCAAATGGGCGAGACCACCATCCATGTCTACAACGAGGCGTTGGCCGGAATCGGGAAGTGCAGTCGTGAGGCGGCCGAGCGGGCTCAGGAGCTAGAGACACAAACCGATCATCAGAATCGAATGATTCATGAAGAATGTCTGAGCCTGATTACTCTTCAGGCGCCCGTGGCCAGAGACGCCCGCCTGGTGACCGCGATCCTGGATGCTATTGTCGATCTGGAGTTGATTGCCGACTACGCCAATGAGATCGCGGCGCTCAACCTAGAGATGACGCGCCGGCCAATGTCCCAGGTCTTAGCCCAAATTTCGGATACCGGCGCGAAGATCGGAGAGATGCTGTCGCTCGCGATCGACAGTTGGCGCAAGGAGGATCGCGAGCTGGCTCTTTCGGTCCGGCCTCGGGAAGCTGGGGTTCGCGCTGAATTGCAGAACCTCTACGAAAAACTTTCGAAATTGATGGTTACGCCGGGAGATGGCGCGCTGTACGTTACTTTATTGCTGATCGCAAGGCATTTGGAACGCATCATGCGCCACTCGGTCAGCGTGGCGGAGCAGGCGGGCGCTTGCGCGCCAATCACGCAAGCCGGCTGAGTCAGCGCATAAGCAGCGCATGGCGCTGCTCCACAACTGCCGGGTTTGCTAGGTTTTGGAATTTGCGTAATAACCGTCGCGGGTTTGGACCAGTAGCTCACTCTTCTTGGTGGTGAGTTGGATTTTGTGATACCCTCCTGCGCTGTCCGGATGGTCCGAAGTGTATCCGATGCTGTATTGATTGCGCAGCTCTTCTTCAATCTGATCGTAGATTTTCTCGATCGGGAGCTTTTTTGAAACTTCGAAGAACCCTCCGCCGGTTTCGCGCGATAGCCGCTGGAGAATCGGCTTGCCATCGGTGCGGGATCCGCCGCGCCCGCCGCCCATGCGCCCTCCGCCATAACCGCCATGTCCCATGGCTCCGTATGCGTCCGGATCGGCGAAGAGTATTGAGTACACCAAAGTATCGGCTCGCTGGGCGGATTCGATCGCGCTCGTCAGCGTGACCTTGCTGCCATTATCGACACCGTCGGTCAGCGCGATTACGGCTTTCCGGCCGCTCTGCTTTTTCATGAGCTCGTCGGATGCTAATAGCACTGAGTCGTATAACGATGTTCCTCCGCCGTGGTGGCCTCCGCCATGCCGCCCTCTTCCGCCACCATAACCACCACCCCCACCTCCGTAGCCGCCGCCCCCGGACTGGCGTTCCAGCTCCGGCGTCTCCATGTGTCCCAGCGCCTCCTCCAGCTTCTTCCGGGATGAAGTTAGATCCTGCAGCAGCTCTACCTCGCGATCAAAATGAATCAGAAATGCCTTATCCTTGTCTTCGCGTAGCACTTGATCCAGAAAACGATAGCTGGCGTCGCGTTCCTTCCCGAGCACCCGGCGTTGGCTCATGCTGGTATCTACGAGTAGACCGAGCGTCAGGGGTAGGCCGGACTCCTGGGAGAAATAGCGGATGGTCTGCGGTCGCCCGTCCTCGGCTAGTGTGAAATCGTCCTTGGTGAGGTTGTGGACGATCTGGCCTTTCTTGTCCCGCACCGTGGCGAACACGTTGACCACGTTCACGTCGGCGGAGAATGTGCTGTCCTGTTGAGCCCTAAGCAACTGGCGGGCTAACAGAAACGAACCGAGCAAGTGTCGCCTGGAAATTGTGCCTTCCATGATCCTGAAGGGAACGATGCGGCGTCTAATCCCTAAGTTACACTCAAATACACGAATCCAGGAGGACGCTTGAAGCAACTTGCTGTCTTTACCTCGTTTTTCTGCCTGTCCTTAGCGCCCGCGCAGGACAAGATGCTGCCACTGAACAAAGACCTGCCGACCCTCGAGAACACCTGGGACATCCACTATAGCGACCTGGAGCCGGTGCTCAAAAGCCGCCTGGCTGAAACTCCCGATTCGCTCGAAATCCTGGACGAGCTTGCCCACGTTTATCGAGGCCAGGCGAAATATCTCGAAGCCGCCGAGCTGTACCGGCACGCACTCGAACTGCGGGAAGCGGCCTCGGGGAAGGGAAGTATGGACCTGGTTCCGACGCTTGAGAATCTGGCGCGCATCGATCAGTTGCTTCACAAGCTGGATGAGGCCGAGACGTTGCTCGCTCGCGCCATCGCCATCCGCGAAGCGGCGCAGGGGCCGGACAATCCGGAAGTGGCGACCGAGTACAGTACGCTCGCGCGCCTGTTCCTGGTTGAGCACAAATTCCTCGAAGCCGAGCCTTTGTACACGCGCGCCCTGCAGATCATAGAGACCAATTACGGACCAGCCGATCCACGCTTGTGTCCGGCGCTCGATAATCTTGCGTCCACTTATCGCGAGCAGACCAAGTTTCCGCAGGCGGAGCCGTTGCTCCGGCGGTCACTCATCATTCGGGATATCGCATCCGGACCGGTGCATCCGGAGGTCGCGAGCTCGCTCGACAGTCTGGCATCGCTCTACTACGCCCAGAAACGCTTTGCCGACGCGCAGCCTTTGTATGAGCGTTCGCTTGGGATCTGGATGACGCTGCTGGGGCCGAACCATCCGGTGGTGGCCACCAGCCTGGATAACCTGGCCGTAGTTTATGCCATGGAACAGCGCTACCAGGAAGCGGAGCAGCTTTACAAGCGTGCGCTTGAGATCCGCGATACCGAGGACGCCGCCAGCCTTCGCAATCTCGCTCTGGTGGAAGTGGGTTTGAAGAACGATCGGGATGCCGCGGCGGACTACAAGCGGATGGTCTCGATTCCCGTCGGCGACGCGGCTGCGGCACTGCGCGAGTATGCCGAGGTGCTGCGGAGGATGCATCGCCCGGCGGAGGCGGCGGTGATGGAGAAACGGGCCAAGGCCGCTTCTGATAAGCCGCAAATGAACACGAATGAACGCAAATGAATCAGGTAGATACTGGCATTATGTGATGTATTACTCGTATATTAATTTCTCGCCTGGCGGGCGCGTTTTCCAGCGGCGGTGAATCCATAGCCACTGGCCGGGGAACTCGCGGATCACTTGTTCCAGGATGGCGTGCAATCGTTGGCTGTCTTGGGCTGCATCGCCTGTGATTTCGACTGCTGGATAGAAGCGCAGCACGTAGCGTTTTTCGTTTTCCAGCCACAACGCGAAGCCTGGGATTACTGCCGCGCCTGTTCGATGCGCGATCTTCGCGAAGGCGGTATTCGCGCAGGCTGGCGTGCCGAAGAAGTTCACGAACACGCCTTCTTGGAGCGATGTGTTCTGGTCCATCAGAATGCCGACGGCTTCGTTTTGCTGCAAAGCGCGCAGGATGGCCCGGGCGCCATCCCATTTCTCGATCAGCCGGTTGCCGGATAGCTGCCGCCGCTGCTCCACCAGGCGGTCGGCAGCCGGATTATCGAGCGGCCGGATTACCACGTTCATCGGTTCCGTCATCAGGCCGTGGGCGAAAGCGCTGAGCTCCCAATTGCCCAGGTGCGCTGTGGCAAACAAAACGCCGTGGCCGCGCTTTTTGGCTTCGAGGTAATGCTCCAAACCTTCGTAACGGATCCATTGGGAAATGTTCTCGCGATTGATCCGCGGGAAGCGCGCGAACGCGTAGAGCAGGCGTGCGATGGAGCGGAACACCTCGTCCACGATGGCTTTTCGTTCAGCCGGCGTTTTATCGGGATAAGCCAATTCCAGGTTGCGCATGGCCACTCGCCGGAGGCGCGGTAAAGCCAGATCCACAAGCTTGCCGTAGACGCGAGCTAATCCCGGCGGCGCATACGCCAGGGACCACAACACAAAGCTGGCAATCAAGTATTGGATAGACGTTATTCTATCCACCCACCGCCCAGCACCAATTCGCCCGAGTAAAAAACGGCGCCTTGTCCGGGCGTGACGGCGCGCTGTGGCTCATCAAAATGCACGTCCACGCGCGCTGGATCGGACGTAGGAGAAATAACCGCCGGAGCCGGCAAATGTTTGTTCCGAATCCGGACTTGCGCGCGCACCGGCGCAACAATCGGCGCTATGGAGATCCAGTTCACTTGCTTCACCGTCAACGTCGCGCGCAGCAGATCATCATTGCCGCCGACGATTACGCGATGTGATGCAGGCTCGGTGGAGATTACGTACAAAGGCTCGCGTCCGGCGATGCCCAGTCCACGCCGCTGGCCCACCGTGAAGTGATGCACGCCGGCATGCTCGCCCAAGAC
>JBEKJJ010000219.1:0-17099 GCA_050011295.1 Bryobacteraceae bacterium | reverse complement strand
AGGAATGAACCGTCGGCGCCCGGATAAATAGATAGTGTGAGCGGCGCGTCTACCTGCTCGCTCGTGTATTGTTTCACCGGGCCAAACGGCAGAATCGCGCCAGCGCGCACATAGAGCGGCATGGTTTCCAAATCGACATCGCGCGAAATTTCGCGGCCGCCATCGTGGCGTTCATTCGACCAGAAATCGTACCAGAGGCCGCGGGGAAGGTAGATCCGGCGCGAAGTTGCGCCCTGCTCGGTTACCGGCGCCACCAGGATATCACGGCCCCACAAATATTCGTCGCCTCGAGCGACCGCGGCTGGATCGCTGGGATAATGCAGCCACAGACTGCGCATCACCGGAAGTCCTGTCATGGTGCACTCTCGTACCGCACTGTACAAATAAGGCAGCATGCGATAGCGCAGTTCTAGATATTTGCGGCAGATGGGTTCCACCTGGGTGTTATGCAACTCATTCGCATCGGGCAGCGCGGAGCCGTTGTAATTATTGATCTCCATGGGTCCTGAATCGCCGGTGTTCCATCCCCAGGGCAGGCGCAGTGTCCAGTTGCGGCCATGCGATCGGAACAGCGGACAAAATGCTCCGAACTGGAACCAACGCACATAAAGTTCCGCGGTAAATTCCTTGGTGGGGACGAAACCGCCGATGTCGGTGCCCCAATAAGGAATGCCGGTGAGTCCGGTATTGACGGCGATCGGGATGTGCGTGCGCAGCGTTTCCCATGTAGAGTAGACGTCGCCGGACCAAAGGAACGACGCGTAGCGTTGCATGCCCGCGTAGCCGTTGCGATGCAATGCATAGGGCCGCTCGTTGGGGCGATCGAGCTGCGGACCTTCCCAGTACATGCGATTCCGCGCGAGACGCGAAGGAATGTTCAGAGGGTCGCCCTCATCCGGCCACCAGCCATCCACGCCGAGCGCGAAGATGTCGCGATGCTCGGCCCAGTAGCAGCTCGGCTGCTCCTCGATGGGCTGCTTCGGATCGCAGGCATCATGCACCGTGCCGTGCATCTGAGGCGCCTTGATCACAACGTGAAGCGCAACCTTGAAGTGCTGCTGGTGGAGTTGATCGAAGATCGCTTTCGGATCCGGGAAAACTTTTTGATTGAATTGAAACTCCCCATTGTTGGTGTTCCAGCCCGAAGGACAAAAGCCGGTGCCCAAATAAATCAGGGCGTCACAGGGCAGTTTTTTTTCGCGAAACGTGCGCGCTTCCTCAAGAATCTCCTCGCGTCCGGCGAGCGTGCGATGCGATTGCTGATAGCCCAGGCTCCAAAGCGGCGGCAATTCGGGGTGACCTGTCAATCCGGCGTATTCCGACAGGATGGTCCGGGGATCTTCGGAAACAACAATAAAAATGTCGAGGGGCAGCGCGGCGGCGGGCGACGCGGGATGAAAGCTGCTTTCAGCGCCGGTGAAATCGAACGTGCCGAATGGCTGGTGGAAAAACATCGCCCAACCGGACGTTCCGATCAGCCACGGAATGGGGACCCGGCCTCCATGCGTGCGTAACTGATAACCGCCCTGTCCGCTGCGCATGCGATCTGTCGACCCACGCCGGTCGAATTGCGGCCCGCCCTCACCCAAACCCAGAATTGGCGTGCTACCCGTGGAGAACGAGACCACGCCGGTTTCGCGATCGATCTTGAGCAGTTGCACTAAAACGCCGGAAGCTGTTTCGATAGAAAATGTCAACGGATCCGGCGTGATTTTAACGTGCACCGCGCCGAGTCTGACTAGTCGCTCCTGCGCCGCGCTGAGCTTGGCTTTGGGAGCGGGCCAGGATCGCTCTACCAACGAACCGTCCGAAGGAACTTCGCCCGGTTGCCCGTCCTGGACCGGAAGAAGCGAGAGGCGGAAGGTGAAATCACTCACCGGAACCAATTGGATCTCCACTTCGCGGCCGCCGACCTCAATTCGCTTCTCATCGGCCGCCATTTGCCCGCGTGCAAGAACCGCGCCTCCGGCTGCTTCGATCCAGTTCCGTCTTGAGATCCGCATAGGAAGACCTGGAACATTATGACATGCCGTCAAGGCTGTAAGCGATTACAGGATTGATAGTATTCTGGTGTTCATGCAGGCGGCATCGCTCATCACGCGGCGGAGTCTTCTGGCCGGTGCGTCCGCCGCCATGTTGGGCGCTGCACCGAGGCCGGTCCGCTTTGTGGATATCGCGAAATCCGCCGGCATTACTTTTCGCCATGGGAACGCGGCATCGAAAGAGAAATATCTGATTGAAACGATGGGCGCCGGATGCGCCTGGATCGATTACGATCAGAACGGCCTGCTGGATCTCTACCTGGTAAATAGCGCGGCGACGCAAGCTTTCAAACCGGCGCAACCACCGCGCAGCGCGCTCTACAGAAATAATGGAGACGGCACTTTCACGGACGTGACCGCGAAGGCGGGCGTCGGAGCCGAGGGTTTGTTCGGGATGGGAGTGGCGGTGGGGGATTATGACAACGATGGTTTCCCCGATCTGCTGGTGCTCGGATACGGAAGATCCATTCTCTATCACAACAATGGCGACGGCACTTTTACCGATGTGACGGCGCATGCCGGAGTGGCGAATTCTGGTCAATGGGCGTCGAGCGCGGCCTGGTTTGATTACGACAACGACGGGTTTCTCGATTTGGTGATTGCCAATTACGTGGATTGGTCTCCGGAGCGCAACTTTTATTGCGGCAACCAAGGTGCGGGAATGCGTAGTTACTGTCATCCGGACGATTATCACGGCCAAGCGCCGGCGCTCTTCCACAACAATGGCGACGGCACTTTTTCCGATGTCAGCATGCGGTCAGGGCTGGCTGCAAAACCATCCAATGGGCTTGCCGTGGTCACGTTCGACTATGACGACGATGGCTGGCAGGACATTTTCATTGCTAACGACGCGCTGGCGAACTCCCTTTTCCATAACAATCGCGACGGAACGTTTACTGAGTTGGCTTATGAAGCCGGCGTCGCTGTTAGCGAGGATGGCGTCGCAGAATCGGGCATGGGAACGGACGCGGCGGACGCTTCCGGCCTCGGGTGCATGGACCTGATGGTAGGGCATCTCGATCTTCAAATGGCGCGCTTCTATCGCAATCTGGGACACGGCTTTTTCGAGGATGCTACGTTCAGCGCGAAGCTATCCTACGCGACGTTTCACACTAGCGTGTTCGGCGCGCGTTTTCTGGATTACGACAACGACGGCCGGCGGGATATTTTCATGGCGGCCGGCCATGTTCTGGACAATATCGATCGCTACCGGCCGGGCACAGGCTACGCGGAGCCGAAGCTGATGTTCCGCAATGCGGGCAACGGTGTGTTTGAAAACGTCAGTGATCAACTGGGGCCGGACTTCCAAATCCCCTGCGTAAGCCGGGGTGCGGCGGTGGGCGATTTTGACAACGACGGAGACTTGGACATTCTGGTGAGCAATAACGGCGGAGCGCCTCAATTACTTCGCAATGATGGCGGCAACACCAATCACTGGCTGCAGGTTCTTCTGATTGGCACGCGCTCGAATCGCGACGGAGTGGGCGCGCGTTTGAAACTTTCCGCGGGCGATTTGACACTGTACGAGCAGAAGAAAGGGGGCATGAGCTATCAGTCGGCTCAGGACCCGCGACTGCATTTCGGATTGGGGAATCGTACGAAGGTCGATCTGATCGAGATTCGGTGGCCTAGCGGAAGCGTGACCAGATTGAACGATATTGCCTGCGATCGGATTCTCGCGGTCAAGGAAGGTGTTGGATTGGTCAAGTACGAATTTCCGCGCGTGCCCAGCCGTTGAGTAGCTGCAACTTAATTTCGGCCGCCAGTGTATCTGGCATGTCCGCCGGCCGCGGAACCGATTCTCGCGGCCTCTTGCCGATTCAACTCGGCGAGGACGGCCAGGGCCTCGCGGGCTTTTTCCGGCTCTCCGGCACGACGGTATGCGGTAGCGAGAGCGGAGTACACCGCCCGATTGCGTGGGTCGAGGTGCTTTGCGGACTCGAGCTGGGCTACTGCTTCCTCGGTGCGTTGTTGGGCTAGATAGATTCTGCCCAGTGCGATGTGGGCGCTCGAATATGTTGGACGCTCCGCAACAGCTTTTTCGAGAGTTGCCTGCGCTTCGTGGAACTCATCCGGTGTAGTTGGAGTGGCTCCGGCGCGCAACAGCGCTTCTCCGAGCATCGTTAGCAGAAGGTAATGATCGTGACCACGGGAGATCCCTTCACGCGCTGTTCGAATTACTTTCTGAACATCGCCCGAGAGGAAAGCTTGCTGGGCGGCCGCGATGTATGCGATGTCGGAAGCGGGCGAGAGTGTTTGGGCGAGTTCGAAATCCTGATTCGCTCCAATATTGAGGACCTGGATGCCCAGCTCATGGAAACCTTCATCCAGACACGCTTCGGAAACCAGGAGATAGAGTTTTTCGTTTTTTGGCGTGAGCGCGGCGGCATCCTGAAGCGCTTTCAGCGCTGCTTCTTGTTGGCCATCGCCGATCAACGCTTGCGAAAGTAGATTATTCACTTCGGCGGAGCTTCTGAGTTGCTTCAGAATTTGAATGGCTTGCTTAAATTCGCGGGTTCCGACATAACAGAGCGCCAGGTTGAACTCGAGCGGAAATGTCTCCGTCACGTGGCCGCGAGCGGATAAGAAACGAGGAATGGCCTGTTGGAACTGTCCTTCGCGCGTCAGAGCGATACCCGAGCGCAGATCGTTTTCCGCCTGCTGGTCTGGCTGCTGCGAGAACAAATTGCCGGCGAAGAGTAATGCCAGACCAATTCGAAGAATCATGCAGCTACTTCCAGCCTTGACCCTCGGTGATCGTAACATAGCGATCGATGGGGAGATCGTGAAAGCGCTCGACGCTACCACCCGGTTGGGGCCAACGCACTTCGAGCCAATCGATCTTCGCGGATTGCCCGAGTCCCAGGACCATGCGTGGATCGTGAGAGGAGAGAAAGCTGCCTCCGGAAATCTTCACGCGGCGGCGCTTCAAGGGTCCGGCCTGATAGGTAACAATGGCGCCGATAGCATCCACGTTCGCCTTGCGGCCAATCAGGCGCGCGCCCAACCAGTTATTCCGGCGGCCCACATTATTGCGCAGCAGGATCGGCGCGCCGTTGTTCACTGTGACTAGAACATCCACTGCGCCGTCATTGTCGAAATCGCCGAGCGCGAGGCCACGGCCTGCGATTCCTCTATGGAAAGCAGGGCCTGCCTGCGCCGTGACGTTTTTCCATTGAGTGCCCGTATTCTGAAAGAGCACCATTGGCATTCGGTAATCGACAGTCGGCGAATACAGCTTGACCATGGTATCGGGATGGCCGTTGCACAGGATGAGATCCAGATTTCCGTCGTTGTCAAAATCGAAGAACTTCAGCCCCCAGCCGCTGAGTAGCTTGGTCGCTGCGGCTATGCCAGATGGTATTGCCATGTCGTCGAAGGTCTCATCCCCGTTGTTGCGATAGAGCGAATAGGACTCATGATCGATATTGGCGACGAATAAATCGACGTTGCCGTCTTCGTCGTAGTCGGCCGCATCCACGCCCATTCCGGAACGGGCCGCGCCGAACGAGTTGTAGGCAACTCCCGCGATCAGAGCGATCTCTTCGAACTTGCCGTTCCCGCGATTGGCGAACAAGCAATTCGGCATGCCGTCGTTGCTCACGAAAAGATCCACGCGGCCGTCGTTGTTGATGTCGGCGGCGACCACGCCCCACGCACGCGTCAGAGTGGCGGCGATTCCTGACTCCTTGCTGACATCGGTGAAAGTTCCATCGCCATTGTTATGGAACAGCCAACAGGTAGAGGGTTTGACCACACTTGGACTGCAGTAGTAATGCACCCCGGTATCTCGATTCCCGCAGAACACTGCCTTCGATTTATTGAAATCGCCAAAGCGGCAAACGAAAAGATCGAGCCGGCCATCGTTGTCGTAGTCGAACCAGACGGCGCTGCTGCTCCAACCGGGTGCTGCGACTCCGGCCTTTTCGGTTACATCCGTGAATGTGCCGTCGCCGTTGTTGCGATAGAGAATGCTGCGCGGGTATTCGGTGACATAGAGATCCGGGAAGCCGTCGCCATTGAAATCGCCTACAGCGACGCCCATACCGTAGGCGCTGCCACGCACGCCGGCTTTTTCGGTAACGTCAGTGAAGGTTCCATCGCGATTGTTGTGGTAGAGCGCGTTGCTCAGCGGAACGGACGGCGAATAGAAATCGCAGGGACCGCTGTTGACCAGGTAAATGTCCATCCAACCATCGTTGTCGTAATCGAGAAATGCGCAGCCCGGGCCGATGGTTTCGGGGACATACATTTTCGGAGAGAGCCCGGCAACGTGTTTCCATTGAATGCCGCTCGAAGCGGGTGGGATCTCTTCGAAAAAAGAAGCATCCGCCGGAGGAGCACCGAAGCTGGCGGCCGAAGCGGATAGCAATTGCAAAAAATGGCGCCGTGCAATAGAAGGCAGCATCAACGAACCGGGCGACCATCGGCTCCGGTGGTCTTGCGTCCCTGAGCGGCCGCAGCCTGATCGCGTAAAGCATTCTCGCGCGCGGCACCCTCTTTGTTGCCGGTGCGTTGATAGGCGATGGCGAGTTGATAGTGCCCGGAGGGATCTTCCGGTTGCATGCGCACGTAGGTTTCGAGCGGGGCGACCGCTTCCGCGAATTTCCTGGCGGAGGTGAGCGAAATTCCCATCGCGAGATACGCTTCGGAGAATCCAACGTCAAGAGTTGAGGCGCGCGAAAAATGCTGGGCTGCTTCGTCCCATTGGCCGGCCCGCCTGGCTAGCTCGCCCAAGATGAACTCGGCGGAGGCATCGCGTGGGTCCACTTGCAGCTCTTTTTGAAACTCCGCGCGCGCTTCATCCACCGGACCAGTTTCGCCGGCTTTCGAAAGCAATACCTGGCCCAGGCGGTAATGAATGCGAGGCGCGCTGGAGTTCTGTTCGAGAATGGCTTTGTAGATACCGGCGGCTTCGTCCCACGCGCCGCGCGATTCAAAAGCTTCCGCTTCGAGCATTCGAGCCTGGGCCGAGGTGGGTGCTTTGGCTGCCAGCTCCTGCGAGGTGCGGTTGGCCAATTCGGAAAAATAGTGAACGGTTACATACAGAACTTCGGGATCGTCCGGAAACTCGCGCTTGAGTAGCAAGAGTGCCGAAATTGCGGAGGGCTTCCGATCGAGCGCCATGGCGCAGCGTGCCTGGGCCATCGCTGCGTGATACCGGAGTTGTTTGGCGGTCAGGTGCGGCACCGATCGCTCCAGGATCGGTAACGCTTCCTTGCAGCGCCCTTGTTCCACCAGCTCAATCGCGTGCTCGGTGGAAGCCGAGCTCTCGGCGGGCGCAGGCTTCGCAGCGGTCTGAGCGTCGGCGATAATTGGACAAACAAATAGAAGCAGCAGTGAGCTGCGATTCGAAAGCATTCTCAATCCTCACTCTACTACGGGATTTGGGCCGCCTCATTTTTGGTGGCTATCAGATGCCCTTCCCCATCGCGTACCACCAGGCGGATCAGATAGTTCCCGGGCTTTACGTCAAAGCTGGAATTTACATTGATCGCGTGCCGATCGGTACTCTCGCTGTTCAGCCGCACTTGCATCGTCTTTTGCCAACCGCCCACAGCGTTGCCGTTGTTGTCGAACAGCGCCAATACCAACGTCAGATCCCCTCCGTTAAGCGATTGATTCAACCCCACCCGGGCCAGCACTTTCAATTTGACCTTCGTGTCGCTCGGCCCGGAGAGCTCAGTGTGCAACTCCACTGGCAGACCATTTATTTCTTCCCGCGAGTAGACCGCGCTATCGATGTTATTTTGCGCAAGAGGTAGTTCGCTCTCACGGTCCCTGGGAGCAACGTATCCGTGGCGTGCCTGCAGGCTCAGTCCTCCAGGGGATTTCAGCTTTACCTTGAGCGGATGGAAGCTCCCATCCGCTTTCAGGGTTTCCGGCTCGAAGCCGAGCATGTAGATGTACTCGGGCGGCGTGACCAGCCGCCGGAAACCGCCATCGAAATCATTGGAGTTTTGGATCAAGGTCCCGCCGGTTCCCGCAGCCATTTCCATGAGGACGCCCGAACGCATTTGCGCATCGGCTTTCTGATATGTTGCTAGCCCGTTCTCCTGGTCAAGGCCGCCGGCCGGGTTGATCGTGTAGAGGCCGCGCGCGTCGAGGGAACTGATTACAACGTTGGCACGAATCGCGCGATCCACCACGTCCAATTCGTCCTCGCGCATGTCTTCTCCTACTAGAAACCCGGAGGACGCGAGGATAATAATTCGTTGTCCGGGCATCAACGAGATGCGGCGAACGGCCTCTTTGAGCACCAGTAACGAAGTTCGGCTTTCGTTCAATCCTCGCGAAAGTGCGCGCCTGGCTGCGTCCCGGGCAATGCCGCGCGCCATGTCGATTTCCCGTGGGCGCAGGCGCATGCAACTCATGGTTTCGGCTGTGACCGCTTCCAATGCCGCTTGGTCGCCCTGGTTCCGGATCAGGTCCGCCAGGTAGTAGCTCACATCCGGACAATCCTCGGCGCCGGAGCCTGGCAGTGAATGGGGCCGCAATCTTTGGAGAGTGGCATTGAGCTTAACGCGGTCGCTGGTGAAATCGAGCAGGTCCTGACCGGACGTGGTGAAGATGGCCACACGATCCGTGGATTTGAGTCCGTCGATGCTGCGCGCGGCGCCGTCGCGCACCCGTGCGAGGTCCGTGAAATTGAGATGGATGTCGTCAAAAAGGTAGGCGATGAAGCTCTCGGGCGCAATGGCCGGTTGATCCCCTGGCTTCGTTCGGCGGCTTCCGGACTCTGTCGACTGACCACCGGATTTCTCCATCGTAAACTTCGTGATCTGCTGCCGCTTGCCTTTGTCGAAGAGTTGGAAATCCTCTTTGGTCAGGTTCCCGACGGCGTTTCCCTTCGAATCGCACACTACCACTGGGACCATCACTAAATGCACGCCGGTTTGAAAGTGACATTGTCGCTGGATTGCGCCAGAGTGTGGGCCGCCGCGAAGACGAAGGAGGCGGCCAGGAACAATACATACGGGATTCGTGTTTGGGCTTTCAATTTTCGAACAGTATACACCCGAAGCTTGAGGTTTGCGTAAGCGCTCGAAACTCTGTAAGCGGTGGCAAACAAGTTACAAAAACACCTTGACTCGATTAATGTTTCATGAGAATATTGGTCACTGTATTCAGATGTAAGCGCTTACTTGGGAGGGTTCCCCGCATGATGTCTATGAATTGTCGCGAGGCCGTTTTCAGCAGAGCTGCCCGTTCGCTGTTTGCGGCCACACTGGTTTCTTTTGGAATATTTTTGCTGTCTGCGCCTCGCATCTGGGCCCAGTCGTCCCAGGGGACGGTGAGCGTTACGGTAATCGATCCGGGAGGCGCCACTGTTCCCGGCGCCAAACTGGAACTTCGCGATCTCGGCACCAATGACCTGCGGAGCGCTGCGTCGACGGACGCAGGCACCTATCGCTTTGTCGATCTGAACAACGGCAATTACGCTTTGACAGTTGGGAAAGAGGGTTTTTCGAAAGAAGTGGTCAGCCCCATCCTGGTGCAGGTGGCACGCGTTACCGACATAACGGTGACGCTGAAGGTTGGCGCGCTCAACCAAACAGTGGAAGTGAGCGGCGAAGGAGTGACGGTACTCGAAACTTCGTCGAACATGATCGGCACTACCATTGACCTCAAGCAGATTGAGGATCTGCCGCTGGGCGGACGCGATCTGACCCAGTTATCGTTTCTGACGCCGGGCTACAACGGCACCTGGAACGGACTCCCCTCCATCGATCAGGGCAACAATATCGACGGCGTGATCGGCAGCCCCAGCCGCATGAAGTTTACGGGGAACGCGCAACCGGTGGTGTCCGCCCGATTGGAAGATATTGGGGAGATGACCGTGCAGACGGACCAGCTAGATCTGGACCAGGGTTTCGGTCAAGCCACGATGCAGATCAACTTCATCACGCGGCGCGGCACGAATGCCTTCCATGGGCGGGTGTATGAAGATTTCCGAAATGCGGATCTGAACGCCAATTCATGGGCCAACAATGGCGAGGGCATCGCGCGGCCACCTCTCATCCTCAACGATTTTGGCGGAAGCGTTGGAGGCCCCATTATCAAGAACAAGCTGTTCTTCTTCGGAAGCTACAGCATGTCGAAATCGCCCGGCACACTCAACGCCTCCAACTATGTGCTGACGCCAGCCGCGCAGGGTGGGACATTCACCTACACCGGAACGGACGGCGTCACGCGTGCCATCAACGTCCTGAACCTGGCGCATAGCTTCAGTTCCGCGCTGCCGGGAAACGTCAATTCTACGATCGCTTCTGAGTTTTCGTCGATCAATTCCTCGCTGTCGGCCGGCCACCTTTCCGGTCTTTCCGATCCCAACTTCCAGTTTCTAAGTTGGTTGCAGTCGTCTCCCACCACGTTCTACTATCCGACGTTCCGCATCGATTACAACATGACGGACAAGCTGCGATTCCATTTGGCTTTCAATGAGACCAAGGAGGTGCAACCCGCGGTTGCGCCGTCGTTCCTGCCGGGACCGGGCTATTCGAATCAAATCGCCGGTAACAAGAACAATAACTACACGGCCTCGTTCGGGTTCGATTGGATAATATCTCCCCAGGTGGTGAATGAGTTCAAGGGAGGTTTCCTCTACAACGCGACCTGGTTCGGATACAACGCCGCGCCGTTATACGCTACTTCACCTGGAGCGGTCAGCTGGAACCTCCCGGTGCCGTACCCTTACGGCGGCAACATGTCGGGACAGCAGTTCAATTTGGGTATTAACACCAACTATCCCGTCTTCAATGCCTCCGATTCGGTAACCTGGCAGACCGGCAAGCACAACATCAAATTCGGCTTTTCCTGGTGGCGCGAGCAGGATCATTACTACAACGCACCGGCTGGGTGGCCCACCTATAACCTCGGGCTCACGAACGGCGATCCCGCTCTGGCCGCGTTTTCGAATTCCGGAGCGTCGGCCACGTTGCCTGGGGCAACTTCCGCTCAGCTTGCCGAAGCCGAGCAATTATATGCCGTGCTCACGGGACGTCTATCGGGAGTGAACGGCCAGTACGGCGTGGATCCGGCAACGAAATCCTATATTCAGAAGCCAGGCAGCTCGTACAATCTGGATGAGCTGATTGGGGCGTGGGGATTATTCGCGCAGGATTCTTTCCGCTTACGTCCGAATCTGACCATTAACTACGGCCTGCGCTGGGACTTCACCGGTGACGATCACGATCTGACCAGTGAATATTCCGGCGCAACGCCAGCGGCGATCTACGGTCCGACGCCGGTGGGCGATCTTTTCTCGCCAGGGGTTTTGGGCAGCAATACAAATCCGGAGTTGGTCGCGCGCTCGCATCAATACAAACCCTGGGACGTCAGCCCGCAACCTTCCATCGGCCTCGCCTGGTCGCCCGATTTTAAGAATGGCTTCCTTGGGAAGCTGACTGGCAGCGGCAAGACCGTGATTCGCACCGGCTACTCGCTGCGGCGCTTCACCGAACCGCAGCAATACTTCTGGAACCAGGCCACCAACTATGGCTCGTTCTATTACCAGAATTTCAATTTGTATTCGAACAACACGGGCACTACCGGATCGTTCGCTCCGGGTTCTCTTTCGCTCGGCCAATCGTTACCATCATTCGCCTTCAACCCAGCCGCTTATTCACCGACCAATCCGGAAGCGAATGCCACATTCCAATCTCTGACATATCTTGGAAACGACGTCAACGGACTGAACCCGAACATCGCCCAGCCTTACACGCAATCGTGGAACTTCGGCATCCAGCGCGAGCTGCCCGGAGCTGGAGTGGTGGAGCTTCGCTATAACGGAAGCCACACCATCCATCAGTGGCTGTCCGAGAACACCAACGAGGTTAACGTGTTCGAGAACGGATTCCTCACGCAGTTCCAGGCGGCGCAGCAAAACTTGAAGGTTAACCAACAACATAACATCAATTCCTTCGCCGACAACGGGTACTCGGGCCAGACTCAGACGCCGATTTTCAATGCTGCGTTTGCCGGGGAGGGTTCCGGAGGCGCTGGCGTACCCTTGGCAGACTACGGCAATACGAACTTCATCAACTACCTGAACACGGGGCAAGTGGGAGCCTTCGCCAACATTCTGGCGGGCGCGAATTACAACCCGCAGTATTTCTGTAATCTGGTGGGTTCCAGCTTCAAGCCCTGCGCCACGAACGGCGGATTCACGGGCAAGGGCGCAGGCTATCCTATCAATTTCTTCCAGGCGAATCCCTTCTCAGCCGGCCAGCCGGTTTATTACATGGACTCGAATGGCTATTCCAATTACAACGCACTGCAGGTGGATTACCGGCAGAAGCCCTGGCACGGCGTTCAATTTGACGCGAACTATACGTGGAGCCACACGCTGGGCCTCGCCACGCCCAACAATTGGACGAGTCAATCGACGCAATATACTCTGCGAGATCTCAAAGAGAGCTACGGACCGACATTGTTCGACCTTCACAATGTTATTCACGCCAACGG
Organism: Bryobacteraceae bacterium; assembly: GCA_050011295.1. Classification (GTDB taxonomy): domain Bacteria; phylum Acidobacteriota; class Terriglobia; order Bryobacterales; family Bryobacteraceae; genus Palsa-89. The sequence goes on along the minus strand of JBEKJJ010000219.1, from coordinate 4,590 downwards.
AACCTACGATCTTCCGTTTGGCAAGGGCCGGCAGTGGCTCAACCACGGTGGGGTGACGAATGCGATTCTAGGCGGCTGGACTTTGGGCGATATTTTCACCTTCCAGACTGGCGCGCCCATGGTGATTCTGGGCGGCAATGCGACGTTTAATGATTATGGCGACGGCGGGGTGGTTCTGAACGGAGTGACGCGGTCGCAATTGCAGAGCTCGGTGGGTGTGTATTCTGTCGCCAACGCAGGCTACGTAAACTCCCTCAATCCGACGTATATCACGCCAGGAGTTGGCGCCAACACTTCCTATCTCAAGCCCAACACGACAGCGGGGACATTTGGCCAGATCTTCTACCTGTACGGACCGCATCAGACCTTTAACGACATGTCGCTGACTAAGCGCATTGCGATCACGGAGAGAATACGCTTCGTGCTGCAAGGGGAGTTTCTCAACGCCTTCAACCATCCAGTGTTCGCGTTCAATACCGGTGGGGGTGCCAACAACCTGCAGTCGACAAATTTCGGGACCGCTTACAACAGTAATGGTCCTCGAAACATCGAATTGCGGGCCAACATCGAGTTTTGAGGCTCGTACATCAGCGCGTGCCGTGCGCCGATTGCCAATCGGCGCGCAGGTTAACAACCTGCCCCACATTTTGACCTTAATTCAGACAGTCTGTCGCAAGAAAATGAGGCTCGATTGGCAATCTCATTGATTCTGCGGCGGTTCGCGATTGGCTCTTAAGATGCTCTAAGTTAAGCCGGTATGCAAGAATTCAACACTGGGTGGCTAGCCTCCGAACACCAACGCTTACACCACGTTGAGCGATGGCCCGATAGTCCTCGCAAGCAAGCGGTGCTGGGCGCTATCCATTCCACCTTGCATAGTCTTTCACGCCGTCATAGTGTTTCACGCCATCCAGGAGCGGAACCAGGAACATTTGCCTGCTGCGTCTGCCAGAGCAGAAACACGAAGGTGGTTGTTCTGGAGCCGCAGGCCTATCACGAGCCCGGGCCATTCCTCGGGGGCACGGCTGATTGGGAAAGAGCGGGTTGAGGCGCTTGAGCGACAGCTCCTGTTCCTCCCATAGCCGGGCTGGAGCGCGGCCCTCGGCTCTCGCGGTGTTGCGGCGAACTCCCTTGTTATTAGCCTGATCACGCGTTATATCGGTTTGCCTGGTGACAACGCTGTGTATTCTGCTGGGCGCTCGATCCTCGCGTCGACACATTCACGCTGAAGCTGACGGAAACCTCGCCCGGCCGGGGCAACTACATGGGCCGGTTCACCACAGACGGCTCATGCGAAGTTTGTTCCCATGGAAACGGCCTGCGCGGTTTCGAAATAACTATTGGTAGCTCGAGTCGACACACTCAGGTTTTTTCGCTCCGATGCACTGATGTCCGGCGCAATTTACCCCGATCCGTACGTTCCGTCGCTTTCCCCGGCGCTCGGTTTGACCGCGATCCGGTTCGGGGGGATTGATCCTCAGCGTGGTGGCGATGATGGGATTTCTGTCGCGCCGAAAATTGGTGGGGTACGAAGGAATCATTTCTTGGCTGCAGTGAACGTCCCCTTTTCGGAACCCTCTAACTCATAATCGCCCTTCATGTTGGCGCCGGCTATGGTTCCGGTATAGTGAAACTTCCCGGCTGAGTTCGGAGCATCGAAGGTGAATTCCACCTGGTCGCCTTTGACGGTGCCGGAGAGCGAAGCCTTTCCGAACTTCCCGGAGTATGTGCCGGTGAGTTTTTCACCATCCTGTTTGAACTCGAAGGAAGGACTGCCCTTGCCCTTGGCCGTTTCCAGAGTGAACTGCCAGGCACCGGAAATGTCAGCGGCAAAAGCAGCGCATGAGAGCAAGGACGCAGCCAGGGTTACGCGTAAAACTCGATTCAGCATTTGGTTACTCCTCTTTGACAAGTGCGGGGGTTCCGGGAACTTTCTCTAGATTTCTTGGAGTTCGGCTAATTGCGGCGCCGCCTCGCCCCCATCTACGAGAGTGCGCAATTGGCGGCCGATGTCGGTAAGCGTGGCGGACTGCGCCGCTAGCTGCTCGGCCGCGGCCGCGCTCTCTTCGGCGGTGGCGGCCGCGCCCTGGCCGGCCTGTTCCATCTGCGTGATGGATTTGCTGATTTGATCCAACCCGCGGGCCTGCTCCTGGCTGCCCAGGCTCACCTCGTCCACCAGTGTCTTCACCTGCGCGGCTTCGGTGGTGACGCCACGGATTGCCTCGGCCACGCGATCCACCTTGGATTTGCCGCTATCCGATTTGGAAATGGATTCTTCGATGAGCGAAGCGGTGTCGCGGGCAGCCTGGGCACAACGTTGCGACAGATTCCGCACTTCGTCCGCCACCACCGCGAAACCCAAGCCGGCCTCGCCTGCCCGCGCGGCTTCCACCGCCGCATTCAGGGCCAGGATGTTGGTCTGAAACGCGATTTCATCAATGACTTTGATTATTTTAGAAATCTTTTGACTGGAGCCATTGATTTCGCCCATGGCGAGGACCATTCCATCCAGCGCCAGGTTGGTTTCGGCGAACTTCTCCACTGAGTGCGCCACGATGCTCACGGCGTTCTGGGAGTTTTCGGTGTTGCGCCGGGCCATGGAGCTGATCTGCTCGGTGGCGGCGGAAGTTTCTTCAAGCGAACCAGCATTCTCGGAAGTACCTTGGGCTAGAGTCTGGCTGGAGGAAGAAACCTGCGCGGCCACCTGGGCCACTTGGTGGGCGCCTTCGGCCACGGTGTCTGAAATGTGCTTCAGGGTTTTGGCCAGACCGGTTACGGCGAAGAATCCCCCGGCGCCGGCCAGCAGCACGAGAGCCGAAATCACCAGCATCACAAATTGATTGCGCTGGATGCCGGCTTGGGTAGCGGCGATCCCTCGGTCCCGGCGCGCGCTGTTGGCCTCGCCGAATGCCTTGGCATTCTTCTGCAGCGTATCCATGAGAGGCGTAATCTGTTTCAATGCGATCTCGTTGGCTTGCTCGGCTTGCCCGGCGGTGCATAAATCCGCGAACTTAGGGAACGTGTCCACCCATTGACCCAAAGCCGATTTAATCGCATTGATAGCCGCCTGGTCCTCGGAAGTCAACTTGGATGCTTCCGTCTGCCGGATTGTGTTGCACATTTCCGCCGCTGTGTTGTCGAAACTTGATCGCGCCTTGGCGAGCGGCGCGGTGCTGTGCGTCAACGAAAAAAGTGTCACGCCACGCATAGCGCTGCGCATGTTGGCTAGGCCGGCCGAGATCTGGCGCGAAAGATCCAGCCGCGCGGCGCTGCCAATGATCTCCTCCTGCATGTCTCTGTTGATATGACGAATCGTGGATAAAGAATAGCCAGCGGCCGCCATAGCCGCCACCACTACCAAGCCAAAACACACGAACAGCTTGGTGCGGATACTGGTCTGTCTCATTATATTTTTGCTCCGGGAAGTCAGTCAGAGTGGCTCCCTGTAGAACACATCGGCGTGATTGTCAGGAAGTTGAAATTAGTTGCTACTTCCCCTTGCGCTGCCGATGAGCCCAGTAACGCGGCTTGGCACTCATCAGGACTGGCATGTATTTGTGGGTAGTTCTTCTGGGTTGCACGGGGATGCGTTCGAAGGGAAGAACCAAGTGTCTTATTTACATAACATCATCACATTAGTTTCCGCGTGCGGAACAGCCCGGCGGGGGTTTTCAAGCTGGCGGGGGTTTTCAAAAAGGTTTTCGATGTGCCTCGGACTGGGGATGGTACTCAGCGCCGCGGCATACGCTGTTGAGGGAGGCGCGAGCGTTTATCCGGCTGGAGTTGAGACGATCATGCCGGGCCGGATCATTGGCCCGGACGGCACCATGCTGCTTGAGTTCAATAATTTCTACGAAGCCAACGAGCTGGTAGGAACCAACGGCCGCTCGCTGGTTCCAGGTTTTCATCTCAGGGTAGGCGCGGTTGCTTTTAAGCTGATCCATAATTGGGGAATTCACGTGCTGGGCGGCACACTGGTGAATACGGTGGCTTTGCCGATCGTAGATATTCGTCTCAACGCTCCGTTCGGGACGCAAAACAAAGTTGGTGTCTCAAATCCGGATTTGGAAACCCTGGTTTCCTATAACTTCGGATCGTTGCACTGGTGGTATGGAGTGGAGGGATTCACCCCTGGCTTTTCTTACAAGAAGACAGACCTGGTGAACATTGGCCAGCACAATTACGCGACGGCGCCGTCGGCTGCGTTCTCCTACATGCCGCATCACGGGCAAACGGAGGTAAGCTCGAAGTTTCAGTACATCGTCAACTTCGCCGACGAGGCCACGCACTATCGCTCCGGCAGCGAGTTTGTGTGGGAATACGCTGGAATGCAGAACATTACCAAACGTCTGGCGATCGGTGGAAACGGGTACTTCTACAAACAGACCACCAACGATTTACAGAATGGGTTGATGTACCTGGATGGAAATCGCGGGCGCAACTTTGCGTTCGGGCCGGAGATCCGTTATCACTTCAACCATTACGCGATGATCCTGAAATATGAAAAAGATTTTCTAACGGAGAACCGGCCGGTGGGGAGCGCGTTGTGGCTTCAGTTGGGCATCCCGCTCAGCCATGGGCGTGAATAAT